>PXBG01000039.1 GCA_003566995.1 Syntrophobacteraceae bacterium | reverse complement strand
GCTAAAGCGAGGAGGTCACACCCGTTCCCATCCCGAACACGGTCGTTAAGCTCCCCTGCGCCGATGGTACTGCGTGAGAAATTGCGTGGGAGAGTAGGGCGCCGCCGCCCCATCCCTTTTTTACACACCCCTCCCCTGCAAAGATGTAACACTTCGTATGCATGTGGCCAGTCGCCGTGCCGACCACATCTTCACCGGATAATCCCTCCTGAACTGCTCTGAAAACCTGGACGAAACCTTTGATTTCGAACCAGTGCGCCGGTCTCCCACTTGAAGGCTTGACCGCTCAATGGAATAAAATTCTGAATTTCAGCTTCCTTTGCGGGAGATATACGACATGACCTGGTTGCATGCCGAGGAGGGGTCCCTGTGTTTGATTGCGCTGAAAAGGAGTTCACAGTCATCATAGGAGAGTTTGTCCACCAGGCCATTCACAAGGATTTCGTGTTCTGTGGCAGGATAGCCTGTCGGCCTTGAATGCATCTCGATTTTTTGAATCATTTTGATGTAGATGAGACTTCTCGCAGCCAGTAATTGTTGGCGATGCAAGGGAAGTTCCCTGCCCAGGGCATAGGACAAGGTCAAAATGTCTCCGGCAGACAAATTTCTCCTCTTTGCACCAAGGGTTTTATGGGGAGAGGCAAGAAGGTAATCCACTCGAAGGGGAAAAGAATATTGCACCGCCTTGCGCAACTCCTGGTAGAGTGTGTGATGAATGTATCCTGTTTCAATGAAGATGGACTGAGCCGGGCTGCAGAGTCTGGCGATTTTCAGCGCTCTCATTTGATCGCGCAAAAGGATTCGCATGGCATCGGCTTTTGCGAAGGCGAGCACTGAAGCGATCACATCTTCAAAAGGCTTCACAGAACTGTGATGGTAGAATTGGATCAGGTACCCGGTTGTCTGTCTTTCCTGCACGTAAACAGGTCTCATTTGAGGGTTTTGAAGGACCGCTTCTTTGCTGCCCCCGTCAGCGAAATGTTCATGAATGGATGCAAGCACATCCATGTAAGGATCGACCTGAAGAAAGACTTTTTTCTCCTTTAGAAAATGTTTCATCATCTCGCACAGAATCGCAGCAAATTCAGGGAACTGGGGATCAGTTTGCTGAAGGTAGTCCTCAATGGACATTTCTCCCTCCAGCATGGACATGAAATGAGGCGATTCCGGTTCTTCAAGGATTATGACGTCATGTTTGGCAATTCTCTCCTTGAAAGCGGGAAGGACCTCTATGAGATGTGGCATGAATCCAATGGTCGGCATGGTGATGATTCCTCGAAGGGCCTGTGTTCACTGTGTCCGGAATGGACACTTCAAACATCTTGCATTCTGGTCCTTTCAATCATTGAGTCGCCTGGGAGTTGCTGCTTCCCAAAAGTAACTTTAACACATCAAGCCCTCAGCCTGAGAAATTCATTCGTTCATTTGTTTGCCACATCCATGTGTGGTCAAAAGGAGTGATTGGCATGGCTCAGCTTTTTGAAACAACCACCATCAATGGCATGAAATTGAAAAATCGATGCGTTCGTTCTGCCACTTGGGAAGGTTTGGCCACCTCCGATGGCTATGTGACGCCTGAGCTGACGAAGCTGATGCTTTCGCTGGTGGAAGGAGAGGCAGGTCTGATCATCTCGGGACATGCTTATGTGAGCCGTGAAGGACAGGCGGGTCGTCAGCAACTCGGTGTTTACGATGACCGGCTCGTGCCGGGCTTGTCTGAAATGGTGAAAGCTGTTCATGAGGGTGGGGGCACCATCGTCATGCAGTTGGCGCATGCTGGGTGCCACGCTGCCACTGATCGAACGGGGCTTGAAGCCGTGGGACCTTCTTCCATGGGGCTCTCAGGAAAAGGCCCATGCAGAGAGGCAAGCCAGGAAGAGATTGCCGGAATCATCAGAGCCTTTCAGGAGGGTGCGAGAAGGGCAAGAGAATCGGGGTTCGATGGTGTGCAGCTTCATGGTGCCCATGGGTATCTCCTGAGTCAGTTTCTCTCTCCCCATTACAATAAGAGGCGGGATGGATATGGAGGAACACTGGAGAATCGTGCCAGAATGGTCATGGAAACCTATCGGGCAGTGCGCTCTGCTGTGAGCGCGGACTATCCTGTCCTGATCAAGCTGAACAGTCAGGATTTTCTTGCGGACGGATTTTCGGAGGATGAAATGATCCGCGTGGCTTCCATGCTCCAGGATGAAGGCATTGACGCCATTGAGTTGAGTGGAGGGACCATTCTCTCTGACCAGGCGCATCTTCCCGTGAGAAAAGCCAAGCTGGACACCCCTGAAAAAGAGGTCTTTTATGAGCACTCAGCCCGGCGGTTCAAAAAGGAGCTCAAGGTTCCCCTCATGGTGGTTGGAGGCATTCGCTCTTATGAAGTGGCGGAAAGGCTTGTTGCGGAAAAAATTGCGGACTACATTTCCCTTTGCCGCCCTCTCATACGCGAGCCTCACCTGGTGAAACGGTGGAAGTCGGGAGATCTGGAACCCGCAAAGTGCTTGAGGGATAATCTTTGCTTCAGGCCGGCATTGAAAGGCCTTGGGATTCGTTGTGTGGTGGACGAAAAGATGAACCAGGGGGAAGGAGCCCTGAAAACGGAAGGGTAAAAACCCTGATCCCCCAAAAACATGTTGAGCGGAACCCGTTGGGATGTGGATCCAAAAACCGAAGTCCTTCCATGATGATGGAAGGACTTCGGCTGTGCCGTTTCGCCAATCAGCAGCTGAGCTGGGCGAAGAAATCGTTGCCCTTGTCATCCACCAGGATGAACGCGGGGAAATCTTCCACTTCGATTGTCCAGATGGCTTCCATACCCAGCTCGGGATATTCCAGCACTTCCACTTTCTTGATATTTTCCTGTGCCAGGAGAGCGGCTGGACCGCCGATGGAACCCAGGTAAAAGCCTCCGTATTTTTTGCAGGCATCCGTGACTTGCTGGCTGCGGTTTCCTTTGGCGATCATGACCATGGAGCCCCCGTGGGATTGAAAGAGGTCCACATAGGAGTCCATGCGTCCTGCGGTTGTGGGACCGAAAGACCCGGAAGGCATGCCATCGGGTTTTTTGGCGGGACCTGCATAGTAAATGGGGTGATCTTTCATGTATTGGGGCAGACCTTCCCCCTTGTCGATTCGCTCTTTGAGTTTGGCGTGGGCGATATCGCGCCCCACAACGATCGTGCCCGTCAAGGAAAGCTGGGTCGTGACGGGGTGCTTGCTGAGTTCGGCCAGGACCTCCTTCATGGGACGGTTCAGGTCGATCTTGACCACACCGTGGTCGTGGCTGCCGCGATACTTTTCGGGAATGAACCTTCCTGGGTTGTCTTCCAGTTCTTCCAGCCACACTCCCTCTTTGTTGATCTTTGCTTTGATGTTCCGGTCCGCTGAGCAGGAGACGCCCATGCCCACGGGACAGGAGGCTCCGTGGCGCGGCAGCCGTATGATGCGCACATCGAGGGCAAAATGTTTGCCGCCGAACTGAGCGCCTAAGCCACACTTATGGGCGGCCTTCAGCACTTTCTCTTCCATTTCCAGGTCGCGAAAAGCCTGACCGTGTTCATTGCCTTCTGTGGGCAGATTGTCCAGGTAGCGCGCTGAAGCGAGTTTGACCGTTTTGAGGCATGCTTCCGCTGAGGTCCCCCCAATGACGAAAGCCAGGTGGTAGGGGGGGCAGGCGGCTGTGCCAAGGGATTTCATCTTTTCCACCAGGAACTGTTCCAGGGTTGCGGGATTGAGGAGAGCCTTGGTCTCCTGAAAAAGGTAGGTTTTGTTGGCAGAACCGCCGCCCTTGGCCAGAAACAAAAATTTGTAGTCCATGCCTTCTGTGGCATACAGGTCGATCTGAGCGGGCAGGTTGGTGCCCGAGTTTTTTTCATCGTACATGGTGAGGGGAACCGTTTGGGAGTACCGCAGGTTTTCTTCCGTGTATGTCTTGAAGACACCCTTGGAGAGGTATTCTTCATCGCTGGCCCCTGTCCAGACCTGCTGCCCCTTTTTGCCCATTATGGTTGCCGTGCCCGTATCCTGGCAGAGGGGCAAAACTCCTTTGGCCGATATTTCTGCATTGCGCAGCATGGCGATGGCCACACCCCGGTCATTGGGGGACGATTCGGGATCGTTGAGGATCGCCGCCACCTTTTCCAGGTGCTCCGTGCGGAGCTTGAATGAGACATCTCTCATGGCATTGTTGGCCAAAAGGGTGAGTGCCTCCGGATCCACCCTGAGCATTTCCTTGCCTTCAAAGTTGGCAATGGAAACATGATCCTTCGTGAGCAGGCGATACTTGGTATCATCTTTTCCAAGGGGCATTGGGTCAACATACTTGAATTCTGGCATGTTCAACTCCTTTGAGTATTCGGTCGCGGACATTTTGAAGCAGGATTGTAAAAAAACAATTGACCATACTATTAAAGAAACATGAATCTGTCGAGAAGATAGTTTGTGGTATTTAAAGAGGATTCAGAAAGGAATGGTTGTGGGATTCGCTTAGAGCTCATTCCCGCTTTTTATGGAGTAAATGATTCTGTTGGCTTGTATTTCCACCTTAGAAATCACGTCAACGATGACTTTCAGCGAGGTCAATGTTTTTTTCAGCAAATGCTTGCGCTGGATTTGAAGCTGGGGCTGTTCCAGGAGTTTGATGGTTTCGTCCAGCAAATTCATGTCCGCGATGGTGAAATAGGAGTAGGCCAGTTGCGGCCACCTGTGGCGAATCACGGGGTGCAGGTGGTCCATTTGATCGATGAGTTCCTGGTCGATCACCACCCAAACCGAGGCAATCAAGCGCTCCAGCATCGAGGAGACGCTCTTTTCCAGTTCTTCGGGCGGAGTTCCTGAGGTCAGAAGTCGTTTCCATCGCGGTTCAATCCTGTCATTGATCCACTTTTGAGCCTGGGTGGGGAGCAAGGGCAGATCAGCAAGGTCCACCTGTGCCTGTGCCAGTTCATGCATCAAAGAAGAAAGTTCGGGCGTTTCTCCGCAGTTTTGAGCCACCACATGATTGAGCGCCTCATTGAGTGATTCCAGCACCTGCCCCTTGGTTTCCACATTTGGAAACTTTGATTGAACGGCTGTCTCCCATTCATCTCGAAGAAATCCCATGAGTCCATTGATGGCAGAGAACACGAATCCGAGCTTGGTGAGGCTGTTGCGCAGTTCGTGTGCCAAAACATTGGCCGACTCCAGACGTTGTTGGGACAATCTGGCCTCCGCCTTGAGGTAGCTCTCACGGAGGTGAAGGGAAAGAAGCTCCGTTCCCAGCGTGGAAGAGAGTTTCTTGATGATTTTGGTGGAGCTGTCCCCCTGCTTGATGGTTTGGGGCATGAAATGAATTTTGATGACGGCAACCACCACATGGTCTGTATTTTGCCAGATGGCATTTCCTTGCCAGTCCAGGGGATAACTGAGGGTGTTCATGCTGTCACCATAGAGGTCCGCTTTCTTCACCAGGACTGGCTCCATGTGATGGGTGTCTTCGATTTCCCCCTGCAACTGTTTGCGCACGCTCCTTATGTTTTCATAGGGATTGTCAGCGGTCCAGCTCTTTTGGCGCTCCACGCACCAGCCCATGGCTTCCAGTGGATGTCCCGGATTGTCCCGGTACTGCGCCCAGGTTTTTCCCGGATAATTGTAATCGGAAATTTGTGGAAGGCCCCAACTGATGTGGCCGTTGTCAGAATCCCTCACCCCCGAAGTGATGCGCACCGCTTTGAGGTCCGGCACTGGTCCTATGGCGTAAATGGTTCCTTTCACCGCATGTTTCAGGCAGAGCAAAATGGTCTCGATGGTATTTTTGCAAGTGACCTCAATGAGTTCGGGGCTAATGAGCATTATTCACATCCAAATTGAAATGACCGTCTGATGATTCAATCGCAAGGTGTTTAAGCATGCATCATGCCAAAAGGTGCGCGAGAAAAGCTTTTTGAGATGTTAGTCGGTTCCCCGGCGGCCATTCCGTCATGCACGCTCCTTGGTGGAATCCTGTGAAAAGTTTCGATCATCTGGCACCGATGGGCCCGTTTCGCCCTGAGCCTGGCTCGCTTCACGAGAATTGGGTTCCCCCGCGGCATTTGCGCGTTGAGCACTTTCGAGCTGATCACAGGGGCCTATCCCGTCAAAAGTCTGTCTGGTCACGACCCAATACCCCGCACTGGTGGTGAGGATAACGGCGGCACTTGCCCAAATATAGTCAGGGGAAATCTGCTCAAAATCAAGGATGATGATTTTTCGGGCTATCGCCATCAGGGCGGTGGCCATGACGATGCGAACATGGATGACATCGTCTCTCAGGTATATGGTGATGTTGATGAAAATTTCTATGGCGATCAGCACGGCCATGAAGGCACCGAAAGTGGCCAGAATGTCGCTCATGGTCAGCATCATGTAAGGGGGAGTTGAGAGTTTCTTGTAAAGCATCCAGACCACATCGACCACCCCCCAGAGGATCACCAGGGTCATGAGCACTGCCAGGCTGCGCACAGCAATTCGAATCACCATTCTCAGTTTCTGTATCAGCGGCTCTTTGGGATTGCTTAAATCGTCCACCGGCTCATTCCTTGATATGAAGCATGAATTTGACTTGAGAAATGCGGTTCAATTGATTGATCAATGAATCATGCGATAGAATTTGTTCCACTGTCAAGCGATGTGCAAGTGTTTTACCTGTCATGGAGAAAGATGCATTTTTGTGAGGACTCAGGGGCTTGCAAGGGGAGAAGCGTGGCGGGATGAGGAAAGGCAGGTGTTTCTTTTGACCCGCCCAAAGAAAAAGCCATGCAGCGGAAGTGTTGTCCGCCCTTGTGTCTGCTGTCGCAACGCAGGGGAGGGGGTGAAGCGGCCCTTATCATGCGCGTGGACAAGCGGTGAGCGTCCATGCGAAGCCTATGCCCCGGTGGATCACCATGAGGGCTGATCTTGGGGTATTGACAGGACCATGGCTCGAAGGTTTGAGGGGAGGGTCTCAGACTTTTTTTGCAGGGAAGGAATGATTTTCTGGCTGAAAAACTCCTGCACGGTCATTCCGTCAAAGCCCAATAGCTCGAAATATTCCGTGATATAAGGATGTTCCGATGCTTCGATTCTTTTGCCTCCGCAAAGGTCGCAGCACAAATGGGCCAGCGCTAAAATCGCTGTGAACGCTCTTTGTTCTGCAGGAACTGTTTCAGCGGGGAAGAATTCCGGATAATCCTGATATTGGATGGCCTCACACACCGTTGTTGGGATTTGCCACTCCTTCAGGAGGAGAGCACCGATTCTGGCTGGTTGAAGCATCTCGATGAAAAGGGCCCATTTGGGATTTTGTTTTTTGAGCAAAAGGACGATGCTTTTGCCGATGTCATGGAGCAGTCCGATGGTGCTCATGGTCGAAGAGTAGCGTTTGTCATAATGCTGGCAGATCTCAAATGCCAGCTGAGAAATGATCACAGAATGCTGGTGCAGATCCCTGAACTCGGGACTGCCGGGCATTGTTTTCTGAATGCCACCTGACACAATGATTTGATACACTTCATTGAATCCCAAATAGAGAATCGCATGATTGAGATCGGCAATCTTGTTCTTCAGACCGTAATAAGGGGAATTGACGACTTTGAGGATCTGGCTCACCAGAGAAGGGTCTTGTTTCGCCAGGTTTGTGATTTCTTTAACGGAAGCTCCTTCATCGAGGAGGAGTTGAATGAGTTTGGTGACATAAATCGGGAGTCTGGGGATGTTTTTGAGAATGTTTTGTATGATTTCAGATTGTTCATATTTGTTTTCATGCTGCTCTCGCAGTTTGAGCACATAATCCGTCAGGTATGCATTGGCACTGCCTGTTTTGAAGAGTCGCCTGTTTGCGCTCTTCAGTCTTCGGGATAGTTGGTCGTTGAGTTTTTTCAGGATGAAGTCTCGGTTTTCCGGGTCAAGGGCCCTGAGAGCTTTTTCCTCCAAGGTCAGGACAATGGAAGGCACTGTCGCCTTAACAGTGGCCCAGCGCAGGGGAGTCTGGAAGAACAGGAGTTCCCCAATCCAATCCCCCTCCTGAAAGATGAACTCCTCCTGAAAATTTTCCTGCGCTTTTTGATGAGTTTTGAATCTCCCACTTACGACCAGAAACAGGGTTTCGTTCCTGTCGCCTTTCCGAAAAAGGCATTGACCTGTCATGACTTTTTGAATCTTTCCCAAGGCATAAATGTTCAGAAAGCTTTTTTCGCTAAGACCGTCAGCGAGAACACGTCGCAGGAGTTCTGTTTGTTTTTGCGGTGTATCCACGTGGAAGGACCTCTGTTGTCTGCTGGTTTGATGAAAATTTGTCGAAACGTGCTTCAAATCCTTAAAAGTGCAGCCAGGTTGCTTGTCGCCCGCATGAGCCTGTGATGTCTGTATCGGTAAATCAGCAGTCCAACTTGATCGTTTTTTCCCCGCTGTCCACCCAAGGGCGATTGATCGTCCTTCAGTAAATTTTAAGTGGTTAAAAAATATGAACTTTTGGTCTTTTTTTCATGAAAGGGGTTTTTGGAAAAAGACACATGGTGAGAACTTCCATGTTTGGGAGAGTTTGGTTAGACTTGCGTGACTTTGATGTCGAAAGACTTTGACACTCTTTGCATCGAGCTGCTTTTTAAATTTTGATGTGAAATCCTCAAAGGTCCTTTGCGCTTTTTCCGATTCCAAGAAAAAAGGGTTTCTGTGCGATTGACAATCTTTTGGCGCGTCATTCTGGCTCAGAGCATTCTCATCAGCCTCATTCTCCTGATCAGTTTGTACTCGCATTCCAGGCTCATTGCCCTGACGGATTTGGGAGAAACCATTGTCTCCAGGGATTCCCGGTTCATCAGGGAAAGCAAACAGGCTCTGCAGATCTTTCTCTCTCAGATCCGTGTCGGCGAGAAGTACGTGCTCTTTGCCGATCCCGCCCTGGGAGAGTCTTTTGAATCTTCCAGCGTGCAGTTCAAAGAAACGTGCTACAACATGCTCGTGCTTGCGGAGCACCAAAGCGAAAGGGAGAGCATTCAGGCCATTGCCGCACTGCACGGGGATTATGTGCAAGAAATCGAGGCCTTGACCGGCGGGGAACAGACCGGAGAATTTGGGGAAGAAAAGAGAAGGGAAGTCACCGATGTGATTCTCTTGATGATCAGGGATCTCATTCAACTGCGGGAAGAGAGTGTGGGCCTGAAGATGGAAGAGGCAAGGGATCTGGCGGGCGAAGCTGCACGGAGGACGTTTTGGATGG
>PXBG01000109.1 GCA_003566995.1 Syntrophobacteraceae bacterium | reverse complement strand
CGCGTGGGATGATTGTCTGCCAGCCGAGCTTTGATTTCGGCAATGCAGTGGGATCGATGAGCTCCGCACATGAGAGCGGAGAGGTGAAAAGTAGCTTCGGGCATGAGAGACCACAGAGTCCGACAGTCGTCGCGCCGATTCACCACGCAAAGCACCGAAGGGATAGAAGAAAGTTCTTCCGCAAGGTCTTCCCAGGTTTGAGGTTCGTGAAGATTTGCCGGTACTTTTACCTCCACTCGTTTCAGCCTATCATACAGCGAGGTCGGGTCTTCCATGATTTCGACGATGCCCTCCAGTCCCTGAAAATGGAAACCGGATTCCTTGTTGGGACTGAAGGCTGGTTGAGTTGCGGTGCAAAGGAGTATTGTGACGTTGTAGTTTTTACGCAATTCGTCCAGTGCATGGAGGATTGGTCGGAGATATTCGGGCGGCAGGAGTTGTACTTCATCCAGCACCACTACGCTTCCACTGATATTGTGCAGCTTACGGCAGCGGCTTGGCCGTGCGGCGAAGAGCGACTCGAAAAATTGCACACTGGTCGTCACGATGATGGGAGCGTCCCAGTTTTCGCAGGCGAGCCGGGAACGGGCTGGCTCATCTTCGGGCCCGGAGGCATCAAGGTTGCTGTGATGTTCGACCACCCCTTCCTTGAAGATTTGGCGAAACTGATCAGCAGTCTGTTCAATGATGCTGGTGTAGGGAATGACGTAGATGATGCGCCTGTGCCCATGGTTTGCTGCATGATGCAGTGCAAATGCCATGGACGCAAGGGTTTTCCCTCCTCCGGTGGGAACTGTCATGCTGAAAATTCCTGGAGTATCCTTTGCCTTCTGAATGCACCGTGCGAGGATCTCGGTTCGAACCTGGTTGACCGGAGTCTTTCGTGCGGCAGCCTGCTTGGCCGACATGTATGAGATAAAGGGTGACGAAAGTTCCTGCAGGGAAGGATATCCACTCCTTCTGCTTGTCTTTTCCGGATCGAAAAACTCTTCTGTATCCAGAAAGTCGGCGTCTACGACACAGGAGAAAAGCATCCGAACCCAGAAAGCAGGGTCGAGACCAAAGGGCTTTTCTTGGGGAGGCGGCTGATTCAGGATTTCTTCGGGGACACCGCCTGAAAGAGCCACATCGAGAAGGTCTTTTTCCAGCAACCGTTGTGAAAGGGCAGCTTTTCCTGTTTTATCCGCTGCCCAGTCGGGGAGCCCGGCATGGTGGCCAGTCGCGATATAGGCCAGCAACCTTCCGGCGATGCCGAGCCGCTCGATGGCGTAAAGTCCGCCGGCTGTGGAGTGATTGACTCTCGCTTTGCTTTCCAGGTGGGCACCCTCTCCGGCGGCAGCGAGAATTTTCTTTTGAAAAGGTGGACCGTATTTGCCCAGGTCATGCCAGAGGCCTGCCAGCCAACCCCAAGATTGGAAACCGAAAACGGCTGCAAAACAGGCTGCCCTTTCTGCGGTCCCCATCAGATGATCATTGAGCGTGTGTATCCGTCCATCTTCGGACACATGTGCCAAGGTGTTGTTCGACAAAGATTTACCCTCCATATTGTTTGGTCCTTCTTTGCTTCATTTGCTGGAACTTTGCTGCAGGCAGAGTCCTGCTTCATCCTGTGGAACAACCGACTCAATTCTATGGGAGAGAGTCGGGATAAGACCGGCCGAACTGAAAGTAAAAATTCACCTTTTCAATTTCTGTAAAGGCTGTCCAAGGTCTGATCACCCATACAGTTCAGCAGCCCGCTGGTGATCCTCCTTCACCCGGTCGCGGAGTTCCAGAGGCCGAATGACCTGCACCCTGGAACCGTAATAGAGAATCCAGCCCACGAAGTCGGGTGTCACGGGGAGGAAGAGTTGAAAACGGACGCAGCCTTCGGGGAGGTATGCCACCCGCTGGCTCTTGTGCCAGTGTTCTTCGGCGACCCAGCGGCCTGCCTCAGGTTCGCTGATCAATTCCACTTCCGCCGGTTCCTTGTTTTCGCATCTCATGAGCCCCCAGGCGTCACCCACATAATCCTCCAGGTTGAAGTTGGCGGGAATCTGATAGCGCTCGTCGAGAAGTTCTGCATGGTCGATGCGGTCCACTTTGAAAGTGAGCACTTTCCAGCGCATCTCGCAGTGGGCGATGAGATGCCAGGAGCGTACAAAAGGCATGATGCGGTACGGGTGTACGGTGCGGTGGTTTTTTTCTCCCCCTCGAGAACCGGTTCGGTAAACAATACTCACTTTGCAGCCTTGCAAGAGAGCTTGGTGCAAGAGTTCAAGAAGCTCCTGCCGGTTTTTGCCCGAGGCATGTCTTCGTTCGCATTGTTGCAATTGCTTCAGGTGGGGGATGAATTCAGAAGGGAAAAGACTTTCCAGGCGGGCCACTGCAGAATCTAATTCTACCGAATAGATGCCCGAATTGCAGCGCGCCGTCTGAACGGCCAACAGAAGGGCCAATGCTTCTCCGAAATTAAATTTCACATGAGACATGCCAGGAGGTGTGGGAAGATGATACCCATGGGAGGATGGCATGATTTCCAGTCTGAGACCATGCCGAATCACGTCCAGGTCTTTTTGAATCGTTCGCACACTCACATTGAATCGCTCGGCCAGATTTTGCCGACTGTAACAATGAGGGTTTGCGGCCACAAGGTAGAGTATCTGAAGGATGCGGGAAAGACGCCTGGTTTCATGGTGTGGCCGGCCAAGACCTGGAGGCTTGTTTATTTTCGACATGGCGCTCCCTTTTCCAAAAAGACATGCATGAGAAGCCATGATAATGCACCGGTAGGGAACCCTGCGGTTCCCCTCATAAAAAAACCATGGAAAATTCAGAGACACCATCCGTGGGAAAGTACGAGCATCCCGCAAGTTTGAAAAATGATGCTCCAAAGATTGTAATGACACCAGACTACAAAATGAGCTGCCCGATCTCAACACAAATTCTGCTTTAGAGCTCCCTGGCCCAACACCTTCAGACCGGTATCGTGTTGTGTAAAGTGCTCTGAGGCAATGGAGCCAGCCCTTTTGAAAAATTTCGACCGTGCCTGCTGAAAATCCCTTCCAAACATGTTGACCCCTGGAAGGGTTTATGCCAATTTTAAGGTAAACGTATTGCCTTTGATCGGGCAGCATGGACGGCCGTTTCATGGGATGGGAGGAGGGCTTCGTGACGGTGGAATATCCTGCAGAAAGAAGAAAAGGTCAGGATCGAAGGGCGCAGCCCACACGGCCTCTTTCCCTTGCCAGCCTGAGAGGCCGACGGCGTCATGTGAGAAGGGCTGAAGACCGGGAAATTCACAGGTACGTGGACCGTTACGACGGCCACCTGGTGTTCCTGGTGATCGCCGTTCTCCTGCTCTCCACCACGGACGCCTACCTGACCCTTTTCATCGTCGCCATGGGCGGGGTGGAGCTGAATCCTTTCATGGCCTACTTTATGGAAAGGAGCCCCGTCAACTTCTTCCTCGTCAAGTACGGCCTCACCGCCGCCGGTCTTCTCTGGCTTCTGGTGCACAAGAATTTCCGGATCCTGGGACGAACGGTGAACGTGAGGACCATTCTGACAGTCATACCATGCCTGTACGGTCTGTTGGTGCTCTATGAGCTCTTCCTCATTGGCAGAGGCGACCTGTTCCCCGTACTGTTTTATCCCTTCTTTCTCTGATGCCCGCTTTCCCGTGGACCGCATCGGGATTCTTTGAAATTCGAACAGTATCTTTTATCAAAGAAGTTTTACTGTGCGCTCAGAACATCCAAAATGTTACGGCCTGACTTCCTGACATTCCCCTGCGCTTTCCTCCAATGTTTTCGTCATTCCCGCAATATATGTCAGCACCTTGAGTTCTTTTGAAAAGGCTTGTCCTTGAAATGGCGGTGGCACGGCCGTTGCCTCGGGAAAAGCTGGAAACTCCGGCAAAAATTAGTCATTCAAGGGGATCTGCATCCCACCGGGAGGGCACATCATGTTTGGCAGATACAAAAGACTCTGGAGTTCTCCCCCGCAGCGGCCGGCTTATGACGCCGTCATCATTGGAGGGGGGCTGCATGGCCTTTCCACGGCGTACTTCCTGGCGAGCCGCCATGGCATCAGGGATGTGGCCGTCATTGAAAAGCGCTACATGGGATTCGGCGGTTCCGGGAGAAATACGGCCATCGTGAGGGCCAACCAGAGAACCCCTGAAAACCTTCCTCTCTACAAGGAGGCGCTGGAATTGTGGCCCGTGCTCACGGAGGAGCTGGACTTCAATCTCATGTTCTACAATTGCGGGAACCTCAATCTGGCTCACAGTGAAGCCGCTCTCAAGGCCATGCGGCTCCAGGTGGCGTCGGCCCAGTTTCACGGCATCGACATTCGCATGGTGGGCCCCAAAGAGTGCAAGGAACTGGTCCCCATTCTCGACATATCCAACAGGCTCCGCTACCCCATTTTCGGGGGCATGTTCCATCCCGCCGGGGGCATTCTGCGCCACGATGCGGTGGTCTGGGGCATGGCGAGGGGCGCCTCAAAGCTGGGCGTTCACATCCACCAGGGAACGGAGGTGACAGGGATCGGTGTTCAAAATGGACGGGTGGTCCATGTGGACACGGACAAAGGGCGAATCCAGACCCGCAGGGTGCTCAACGCGGCGGGAGGGTACTCGGCGGACATCGCCTTCCGCATGCTGGGCATGAAGCTGCCCATCAGCGTCCTGACCATCCAGGCCATGGTGACTCAGCCCCTGAAGCCCATTTTGCACCACGTGGTTTCCTCGGGCATGTACCACTGCTACGCCAATCAGACCCTCAAGGGGGAAATCGCCACGGGAGCCCACATGGATCCCTGGCCCACCTACACCACGGGGACCACCGCCCGTTACATCAAGCACCAGGCCGAGGCCCTGGGGGAACTGATGCCCTGTCTTCGGGGAGTCAAATTCATGCGGTCCTGGTCGGGCCTGGCGGACATGACCCCCGACATGGCTCCCATCATGGATGGCAACGAACCCGTGCGCGGCTATTACATGGATTGCGGCTGGGGCTACTTCGGCTTCAAGTCATCCTGCGTCACGGGCAAATACATGGCTCAGTACATGGCCACGGAAGAATGTCCTCAAATCCTGAAGCCCTTTGCACTGAAGCGCTTCGAGGAACATCGGCTCATGGGAGAAACGGCCGCTCTGGTGGAATACTCTCCGGACAACTGAAAAGGGAAATGCGGGCGTGGATCATGTGAAGAAAAATCCACTCCAGCGTTTCAAAAGCCAACCATCGATGACAAGAGGAGGAGAGAAGATCTGAAATTATAGCACTGTTATAACAGGCTGAAATGGATGGATGGCGAGTGAGTGACACACGGGAAACACTTCAAGAAGACCGGAGGCTGCCATGGCTCTGCACATCACATGTCCCCTCTGCGGGAAGAGAGACGGCTATGAATTTCGATATGGGGGAGAGGGCAAGGGCCCCAAGCCCGAGAGTCCTCCGCTGGATTCCAGGGAATGGTGCCGGCAGGTGCACATGAACCAGTGCCTGGCGGGTGTTCAAAAGGAGTGGTGGTTCCATCGCAGCGGCTGCGGAAGCTGGTTCACCATCTTTCGGGACACGCGCACCAATGTCCAGGTGGAGATGAGGGAGGACCAAACTGAAAGAGGATTGACCCATGAGCAGACTCACGAACCTGCCCACTCTGAGGATTCGGCCCGGGACGCCCATCAGCTTCCGGTATGGAAAAAAGCTGTGTGAGGGGGTCGAAGGGGACACCATCGCCACGGCCCTCTATGCGTCGGGAACCCGCATTTTCTCCCGCAGCCTCAAGTATCATCGTCCAAGGGGCCTCTACGGGCTGGAGGGGGAGTGCAGCAACACCTTCATGCGTGTGGACGGTGTGCCCAACGTGCCCGCTGAAAAAACGTTCCTTCGGCCGGGAATGAGGGTGGTTCCACAGGTGGGTCCGGGAGGCCTTCGCTGGGATGTGTTGGCCTTCATGGACAAGATGAGCTGGGCCATGCCCGCGGGATTTTATTACCGCATGTTTCACCGGCCCGCCGCCCTGTGGCCCCGTGTGATTCCCTTCATTCGCCGGGCGGCGGGAAAGGGTGTTCTCGATGCGGACTTTGAACTGCCCGGCAGATGCGATGAAATTTACGTGAATTCAGACATTTGTGTCATCGGAGGCGGTCCTTCGGGAATGGCGGCGGCCCTTGCAGCGGCGGAAAAAGGATTCCGTGTGATCCTTCTGGAGGCCCGTCCCTGGCTGGGAGGTTCATGGGATCATCGGATTTCTCTGCGCGAAGATGGCACACCCCTTTTCGAAAGCGCGGCTCAATTGGCGCGCCAGGTGGAAGAGTCGCCCCTCGTTCGCGTCTTCAGGCACACCGCCGTTGCCGGTGTCTATCCCGAAAGGGTGGTCGCCGCCTTTCAGACGGGAGGCCCGTCTGACTCTTTTCGCGAGCGTTATGTGGAGGTTCGTTCAGAGAGCCTGGTGGTGGCCACGGGCTGCACGGAACGCCCCCTTCTCTTCGAGCACAATGAGCGGCCCGGTGTCATGCAGGCGGGATGCGCTCACCGGCTGGCTCACACCTGGGGGATTCTTCCGGGGCGGCGCGTGGTTTTCAGCGTGGGTGACGACCTGGGGCTCGAAGGGGCTCTGGATCTTGCGGAACTGGGTGTGGAAGTGCCCTGTGTGGCCGATGTGCGATGGAGCGGCCAGGATGCTGGGCTCCTGGCCCGCATGAGGGAGAAAAAGATCCCCTTCTTCAAGGGCTGGACGGCGAGCAGGTCCATGGGCCGGAAAACAGTGAAAGGGGTGGAGCTCAAGTCCACCAACGGCGTTCATGGCCGTCGCTTCCCTTGCGACGTGCTGGTGGCTTCGGCGGGACAGACACCCGTCACTGGGCCACTGGCCGTGGCAGGGGCCAGGCTTGTGCACGACGACCGAACCAATTTCTTTTTGCCCGGGAACCTGCCGCCCGGAATGCACGCTGCAGGGCGCATGCTGGGATACATGGCCCCCGAAGCGATGGAACTTTCCGGGAGGCTCGCAGGCCTTGGGGCCGTGTTGGACTTTGGTGGCAGAACCATGGATGTTGTGGAGGAGATGAGAGAAACAGAAGCCCGCCTGGGCAGGCCGCCGGAAGGTTGCCAGTTCGTCATGGCTCCCGTGAAGGGGAAAAAGACCTTTGTCTGCTTCGACGAGGACACCACTGTCCGGAACGTGAACCAGGCCATGGAAATGGGTCTCGACGTGCCCGAACTGATCAAGCGGTGGACGGCCGCGGGGACAGGCCCGGGGCAGGGGGGCATTCCCGGTCACAACCTTCCCCTTTTGGTCAGCCATTCCCGGGCGTCTCCCGATGAAGATCCCAGGCCCACCACCACCCGTCCCCCGCTGGTTCCTGTGCTCATGGGCACCTACGGGGGCCGCAATCACGACATGTGCAAGCGGACGCCCGTGCATGCCCTGCAGGAGGCGGCGGGAGGTCACATGGAGCGGGTGGGGGTGTGGATGCGCGCCCGGCGCTTCGGGACCGAAGATCACGTTCGCAAGGAAGTGGCCAATGTGCGAAGCAACGTGGGATTGCTGGACTCCTCCACCCTGGGGAAGTTTCGGCTTCATGGCCCCGATGCCCTCAAAGTGCTTCAGCGGGTTTACGTGAGCGACCTCTCCACTCTCCGGGAAGGGAGGGTCCGGTATTCGGCCATGTGCACGGAAGATGCCTGCGTCCTGGATGACGGGGTGGTGGTGAAGCGGGGGGAAGAGGACTATTATTTCACCACTTCCTCGGCCCGGTCGGGCGCCACAGCCGAATGGATTCACTACCATGCCCGTTATGAAAACTGGGATTACGACCTGGTGAATCTCACGGATGCCTTTGGAGTCATCAACCTGGCA
Source organism: Syntrophobacteraceae bacterium (assembly GCA_003566995.1). Taxonomy (GTDB): domain Bacteria; phylum Desulfobacterota; class Syntrophobacteria; order Syntrophobacterales; family Syntrophobacteraceae; genus SLCH01. The sequence goes on along the minus strand of PXBG01000109.1, from coordinate 1,387 downwards.
GGGCCCAGGGCTCGGGAAGTGCTCGAAAAGATGACCCGTGAGGACGTTTCCGGCAGCGCTTTTCCCTTTTCGGGGTACCGGGAGCTCATGGTGGGAGGATCAATCCCCGTGCGGGCCATGAGACTCGGGTTCGTGGGGGAACTTTCCTATGAACTTCACGTGCCCTCCTCCCTCATGCAGTCTCTCTGGGAAATGCTGGAGGAGGCGGGCAGGCCCTTGGGCATTCAGAATTTTGGACTGGAAGCGCAGAACATTCTCCGCCTGGAAAAAGGACACGTGATCTTGGGTTCCGAGTCGGAGCAGCGCACCACGCTGCACGACCTTGGGCTGGGGTTTCTCTGGAGCCGCAAGAAAAACGACGGACGCATGGTGGGTCTCCCTGCCCTGCAGCGAACGGAGCATCAGGAGGGGCGGCTGAAGCTGGTGGGCTTCAAGATGACGGATCCTGCCCACCAGGTTCCCCGGGATGGATCGATCATCGCGGACAGGAAAATATGGGGACACGTTTGCACGGCCCGCTACAGTGACGCTCTGGGCCACCCCATCGGGTTCGCCCTGGTGAAGGAGCCTTTTTGCGTTATGGGAGCGCGGCTCCCCATTTATGAAGACGGTTGCCAGGGCCGGCTCATTCATGGACAGGTGATTCCCACACCTTTCTACGATGCGGGTGGGGAGCGCATGAAAAAGTGAGTGTTCACCTGAGAGAAGGAAGCCATATGGTTTCAGTGAGAAGACGTTCACCCGTGGTTTTGCCCGGAGAGGCCGCAGAAAGCGCCCAGGTTGATGGATGGGAAGTGGTTTTGCGCTATGAGGGGGAATCGGAGCTTTCACCCGTTGTGGTAGACTTGTCGCACAAGCCCAGGTGGATGGTGCAGGGAAGTGATTTGCAGGAAATTCTCGGGGACCTTTCGGGGATTCCTTCGACCCCGGGAGAGGCTCACTGGGAGAAAGGTTGGCTGGTGGGCCGCCTGGGTTTCAGGCAGGCCATCGTCTGGGTCCTGGGGGAAAGTGATTTCCTGGAAACACGGGGGAGTGGTTTCACGGACGTGACGGATGGCACCATCCTCCTGGGAATAGGGGGCCCTGCCGCCTTTGCCATGGGGGAGAAGCTCACGGCCCTCAATCTTCTGAGAAAGGACCGGGAAGCCCCTTTCGTCCTGCAGGGGCCTTTTTCCCACGTTCCCTGCACCCTTGCGGTGCTGAAAACGTGGGAGAACAGTGGCGCTTTCCTGGTGGCCTGCTCGCGCGGGTACGCGCAGGACATGGTCCATGCTGTCATGGATGCGGGCGGTGAGTGGGGGCTGAGGCCCGGAGGCGAGAAAGCCTTTCACCGCTTCCTGGGTTGATGGGAAGAGTGCATGCAGGGCAGAGTTCAAAGGTCCCTCCT
>PXBG01000066.1 GCA_003566995.1 Syntrophobacteraceae bacterium | reverse complement strand
TTATCGAAAAAGTAAACAAGGATATTGAGGAGACAGGGAAGAAGGAAAACTGGAAGCAAGAAAACATTGAAGCAAAAAAACTAACCAAGATATCGTTTCATGGCCTGCGCCATACCTATGCAACTTTATGCTTGCAACAAGGCGTTGATATGAAAACAACCCAAGAGAATCTCGGGCACTTTGACCCTGGATTTACTTTATCAGTTTATTCAGGAGTTACTAAAAAAATGAGGCAGGATGCTACAGATAAAATTGGTGGCTTGTTATCTGCTTGTTTAACAAGAAAGCAATAAAGGATGTTGAATGCAAATATTGAAATAAAGGATTTAGGAGTGTTTTGATGTTTTTTAAAGACTAAGTTGTAATTGTTGCTAAATATGCAATGAATAATAGCTTGTATAAAAATTACTGGGTAATAATGGGGTGTTAATTATTACAACTAACTATGAGATAACTAATGATTGTCCTGGTTCATTTGAAGGGGTTAATTTTTCTTCTGGGTTATTAGAAAGCTCTAATTATGAGTTGGTAGAAGACGAATTTAAAAGAAAGCTAGTTAAACCTTGGCTTATAAATGCTGAGAAATCATGTGCTAAAAATAATTATTTTGAAGGGTTAATATACCTTTGGATTGTCTTTAATAGCTGGTTAAGTTCAGTTTGTATTGACACTCAAAAAGGCGAGGTTGATCGATATCTTATTGAAGCAGCAGGATGGGATGATCATTTAAGAGGGAAGTTTGAACAGCTTAAAGAAGATGATCGAAAATTTTGTACTGACATCAAAAACTTCGCACAATTATGGCCAGTTTTCAAAACAAGGGTTTTACGAAATTCAGATGTTAACCCTTGGAGTGGAATTAAAAGTAGTAGAGGAGCCTTTATAGAAAGGTGTTTTTCACTAGAAAATGGTGGGCATATTGGTAAGCGTGATTATGCTCCACGATGTTATCGAGAACACCTAAAAAAAGAGCAAAGGGTGCCTGATGATTTTGCGCATGTATTAAGGGCTATCTATGCAGTAAGATGTGATCTTTTTCATGGTGGGAAAAGTATTTATTATGGTGGTGATAAAATATTTGTAGAGCTGGCATGTAAAATTTTATGGACAGCTTGGGGAGAAGAGCAATATAGGAAGCTATTATGAGTTAGTAATAGGGTCATTTGGATATAAATATTTTAAAAACAGTAATTAGCCATTAGGAGGTTAGGTATGGCAAGAAAAATACTTGTAACAATAGCATCTTTACACCGAGATAAGCCTGATAGAAAAGGATATCATTATTCTTTAATAGGTGATATTGCAGGTGAAGATAACGAAACTGTTTTAAAGTTATTGCGGCAGGTTAAGGAAGCGGGTTTAGTTAAAATCGCAGGGCCAAATACCGATTATGCCCTGACTGAATCTGGATGGGGGAAAGTGCAAAAGATAGAAAAAGATGATGATTGAATAATATCCTTCCCTCATAGCATGAACTATATAATTCTTAATGGTAAGAATTTTTTTAGTAGGGAAAACGAATTAATTAAAGCTTTTTGATTAACAGAGTTTCATATTGCCCTTCAAGTTTTATCCTCAGCCTACCTCATGATAATTATTACATGTTCAAAATATTATGGGTTAAGATATTCCTATGCTACACTATGCCTACAGCAAGGAGTGGATATGAAAACCATCCAAGAAAATCTTGGTCACCACGATGCCGCATTTACACTCCAAGAGTACAGTGGGGTAACAAATAAGATGCGGCAGACGGCTACTGATGAAGTTGGAAAATTGCTCTTGAAATGCTTAGAAGGATAATTATCTAACAGTTGAGGCCGGGGGTTCTTGCCCCCGGCTTTTTTTTGTAATATAGCTATAGCGGTTATGTTTTACAAATAATTTTTGCAAGCAGGGTTTACAAATTATATTGGAGAATAGAAGTAGCATAATACTGTAAATTAAACTCCTATGACCTTTAAGTATCAACTTTTTGACTTATAATTTTGCTTATAATTGATTACACTATCCCAAGAAGAACTATAAATTATTATTAGGACGAGGTGACTTAAATTATTGTCTGCCAATAAAAGGGAGAAACAGTCGAATAACAATAACAAAAAAAATGATCTGTCTGCTCTGAAAACCCACCTCTGGAACTGTGCAGAAATACTTCGCGGTAGTGCGGTCGATCGCACTGATTGGAAAGCTTACATATTGCCTCTGCTTTTCTTTAAACGTATCTGTGATGTTTATGATGAAGAGACAGCAGAAGCAAAGGAAATGTTCGGCGATGCGGACCCTGTTGAGTTTCCAGAAATGCATCGTTTTGCAGTGCCGGAAGGCTGTCACTGGAATGATATTCGAGAAACCCCTGCTAATGTAGGCGCTGCACTTTCCAGGGCGATGCGTGAGATTGAACGCGCAAACCCTGACATCCTTTACCGGGTTTTTGGAGCAGCTGACTGGGGTAATCGTAATATTCTCACCGATGAAATTATCAAGGATCTGATTGAAGGTCTTTCCGAGGTATACTTGGGCAATAGTAATATAAGCTCCGATATCCTCGGAGATGCCTATGAATATTTAATTGGCAAGTTTGCTGATGTTAGCAAGCGTAAGAAGGCTGGTGAGTTTTATACCCCCCGCAGCGTAGTGCGCATGATGGTTAATATCCTTAACCCCATCGAAGGTGAGTCAATTTATGACCCGGCCTGCGGCACAGGGGGCATGTTGCTCGGGGCAATAGAGCATGTTCAAGGTGCAGGCGGCGATCCGCGAATGTTTTTTGGAAATATCTACGGCCAGGAAAAGAATCTGACCACGGCTTCTATTGCCCGGATGAACCTGGTATTACACGGTATAGAGGATTTTCAGATAGTAAGAGAAGACACCCTGCGTAATCCTGCTTATACTGACTCCAGTAAAGGAGGGCTGGCCACATTCGATTGTGTAATTGCCAATCCGCCTTTTTCATTAAAAGAGTGGGGTCGTGAAGTGTGGGAAAGTGATCCCTGGGGGCGTAATGACTATGGACTACCCCCGGCCAACAGCGGTGATTATGCTTGGGTTCAACATATGGTAGCTTCCATGGCTCCGGTGACCGGCCGGATGGCCGTTGTTTTACCCCAGGGAGCTTTGTTTCGTAAAGGGGCAGAAGGGACTATCCGGAAAAAGCTCTTAAAAGAAGATTTAATTGAAGCAGTGATTGGCCTTGCTCCAAACATATTTTACGGTACAAGCCTTGCGCCCGCAGTGGTATCCCTACGCCGCACAAAACCGACTAATCGCAAGGGCGAAGTTCTGATAGTAGATGCTTCTACCCTTTACCGTAAAGGACGTGCCCAGAATTATTTAGATTACGAACATGCCGAACAAATTTCTCAGATGGTAAATGATTTTAAAGAGGTTGAAAACAAATCGAAGATAGTCAGCTTAGAAGAAATCGAGCAAGAAGACTGGACTCTTAATATTTCGCGCTATGTTCCGCCACCTTTGGATGAAGATATACCTCCATTGCCTGAAGCGGTAGCTGCTTTTAAGAAAAGCTTGGCTGAAGCCAGGGCTGCAGAGGAAGAACTTAAGAAAACCTTAAAAGAAGGAGGTTGGCTTGAATGAGTAAACCAGCTAACCACTTAAGTCAACAAGAAATTGAAGCCTACCTCTGGGGTGCTGCTAACCTTTTACGCGGTTTAATTGATGCCGGTGACTATAAGCAGTATATATTTCCTCTCCTCTTCTTTAAGAGACTTTCTGATGTGTGGGATGAGGATTATCAATCAGCTTATACAGAAACTGGTGATGAATCCTATGCCCGCGATACTGCAGATGATCATTTCACCATTCCGGCAGGTGCACACTGGTCCGATGTCAGGTCTGCTTCTCGCGATCTCGGCCGTGCTCTGTTAAATGCTTTCCGGGATATTGAAACAGCCAACCCCGATCGTTTAACGGGTGTATTCGGTAATGCTTCCTGGACAGATAAAGGTCAAATGCCCGATGAAACCTTAAAAAACTTAATCGAACATTTTTCGAAACATACTCTCAGTTTAAGCGCTGTTCCAGAAGATGAGCTTGGCAATGCTTATGAGTATTTAATCAAGCAGTTTGCGGACGACAGTGGTCACACTGCCCAGGAATTTTATACTAACCGCACCCTGGTTCATTTAATGACTCAAATGCTTGAGCCGAAAAGTGGCGAAAGTATCTACGATCCTACAGTCGGGACCGGAGGCATGCTCATTTCTGCCTTAGCCGAGGTGAAGCGCAAAGGTGGAGACACGCGTACACTTGGTTTATATGGCCAAGAGCTCATACATATAACTGCAGCAATTGCTCGCATGAACTTGGTTTTACATGGGGTAGAAGACTTTGAAATAATTTCCGGAAATACTTTAAGTGAACCTGCCTTTATTGAAAAGGATCGCCTACGCACATTTGATATAGTCCTTGCCAATCCACCATATTCAATCAAGAAATGGAACCGTGAAGCATGGCAAAGCGATCCATGGGGTCGCAATTTTCTTGGGACACCATCTCAAGGACGGGCCGACTATGCCTTTTTTCAGCATATCTTAAAAAGCCTGGACCCCAAAAATGGCCGCTGTGCTATTCTTTTCCCGCACGGAGTGCTTTTCCGTAATGACGAAGCGGAAATGCGGCGTAAGCTAATCGAGCTTGACTTAGTTGAATGCGTTCTCGGATTAGGGCCGAACCTTTTCTACAACTCACCCATGGAAGCCTGTGTGGTGGTGAGTAGGACTAATAAACCATTAGAAAGACAGGGAAAAATTCTTTTTATTAATGCTGTTAAAGAAGTAACCCGTGAAAAAGCTCAGAGTTTTTTAACTCCAGAGAACCAGGAACGAATTTTAAAGGCTTATCAAGCTTTCGAGGATATTCCAGGTTTCACAAATGTTGCGACTGATGAAAAAGTGATCGAAAATGATAGTAATCTTTCCATTCCCCTATATGTTCGATCAGCAGAAAATAACAATACAGGTGAAAAGAGTGTAAAGGAAACCTGGACAGAGTTTGAAGAAAACAGCTCGCAATTCTGGCAGCAGATGGATGAATTGGTTGAAATGTTGGATGGCATGGTTACCGGGGAGGTGGAGCATGACTGAGGCGCTGAAGAAGGGGTGTACGCAGGTCGCCTTTGGGGATATGGCTGATCATATAGCCGAGAGGGTAGAGCCGACTATAAATGATAGTGAAAAGTATATTGGGTTAGAACATTTAGATTCAGGTTCGTTAACTATCCGTAGATGGGGTACAGTTGTTCCTTTAGCGGGTACAAAATTACGCATGCGTAAAGGTGACATTCTTTTTGCTAAAAGAAATGCTTATTTAAGAAGGGTTGCTATTGCTCCGCATGACGGACTTTTCTCTGCGCATGGTATGGTACTTAGGCCAAAAGACAAGGTTATATTACCCGAGTTTTTACCATTCTTCATGCAAAGTGATTTATTTATGGAGAGGGCCAAACAGATATCGGTTGGATCGCTATCACCTACAATTAACTGGAAGACACTGGCGAAGGAAGAGTTTGTTTTGCCGCCGATTGAAGAGCAGAAAAAAATTTCAAAAGCACTTATTAACATAAATAATAGTGTAAAAGCTTATCAAGAATTATCAACAACGACTGATTTGTTATTGAATAATTATATAAACGCATCTATCATAGGGGAGCAATTAGGTGACTTAGTTTATGATGCTAAATTTGGCCGACGTTCAAAGCACTTAAGATTACTTGCCATTGGTGATTTGCTTGAAATAGCTCAGTATGGTCTTTCATTACCTTCAGTCGCTGACGGGAAATATTCAATGATTCGCATGATGGATTTATCCGACGGCTTTGTGAATGATGATGATCTTTGCTTTGTTAATATTTCCGAAACAGAGTATCTTAAATATAGGTTAGAAAAAGGAGATGTCCTTTTTAATAGAACTAATAGTCATGAATTGGTTGGAAGAACTGGTATTTATTATCTTGAAGGCGAGCACGTATTTGCATCCTACTTGATAAGATTAAAAACAGCTACAGATAAACTTCTACCTGAGTATCTTACAATATTCTTAAATTCACTAATAGGGCGTAAGCAAATAATGAAATATGCGAGTAAAGGTGTTAGCCAAACGAATATAAATGCTTCGAATTTAAAAAAAGCAATTATGCCTTTACCAAATATTGAGTATCAAGAAGAGGTAATCAATCATGTGCAATCTATTCGCTCTATACTAATGCAAACTCATAATAGGACTGATGAATTAAATGAAATGATGCAAGTTTTAGTGAATAATCATTTGGAGGTGGTAACATGACCTTCACCGAATCCAACACCGTCGAAGCATACATCCGCGATCGTCTGGCCGGGCCGGGCAAACGTGGCGAGCCGGAAGTGGTCCGCGAAACAGATTCTGCCGCAAGCCCCGGTGGACTTGGCTGGCGCTACGTCAGCCCTGCTGACCTGCCGCGGCAAACCCAGGAAGTATTGGTCGAACCGTGGCTACGCGATGCATTGATCAGGCTCAACCCGGATATCGCCAACCGCCCCGAGCGGGCTGATGACGTGCTCCATAAGCTGCGAGCGATTATTTTAAGCGCACGCGCCGACGGCTTGGTCAAAGCCAACGAAGAATTTGCCAGTTGGCTTACCGGTGAACGTTCCATGCCATTTGGTAAAGATGGGGAACACGTTACAATACATCTCCTCGATTTAAATGATCTCTCAAATAATCACTATGTAATAACCACCCAGTATACATACCGTGCTGGTTCAAGTGAAAAAAGGCCTGACCTTGTTCTACTTATAAACGGTATTCCCCTGGTGATAATTGAAGCCAAGACCCCTGTTCGCTCAAGCCAGAGCTGGCTTGATGGTGCTATTCAAATCCACGACGACTATGAACGAAACATTCCTGCACTATTTGTTCCTAACATTTTTTCAATAGCTACCGATGGCAAAGATTTTCGTTATGGTTCTATTGGGTTGCCAATTGAGCTCTGGGGGCCGTGGCGCTTGGAAGCCGAAGATGAACCGCAGGGTCTACAGCAAGTCGATCGGGCAATTGTATCTATGCTTAGGCCGAAAGTCATTCTCGACTTGTTAGCCAATTTTACTGCTTATGCAACTGACAATAAGAAACGGCGCATGAAGATTGTTGCCCGCTACCAGCAATACGAAGGGGCTAATAAGATTGTAAATAGGGTTGTAGCAGGCTTCCCCAAAAAGGGTTTGATCTGGCACTTCCAGGGGTCAGGGAAAACTCTGTTAATGCTTTTCGCCGCCCGCAAACTCAGACTGCACCCGGTCTTGAAAAATCCGACCGTGATGATTGTAGTTGATCGGATTGATCTTGATACCCAGATATCTGGCACTTTTTATTCTGCTGATACACCTAACCTGGTTAAAGCAGACAGCCGGGCTGATTTAGAGCGGTTCTTGGCACAGGATGTACGTAAAGTAATCATCACTACTATATTTAAATTTGGAGAAGCAGAAGGTATCTTAAATGAACGGGAAAATATCATTGCCATGGTTGATGAAGCTCACCGCACCCAGGAAGGTGATCTGGGCCGAAAAATGCGAAAAGCTCTTCCCAATGCATTCTTATTCGGCTTAACCGGGACACCGATTAACCGGGCCGATCGAAATACATTTTATGCCTTCGGTTCAGAAGAAGATCAGGCTGGTTACATGAGTCGTTACGGATTTGAAGAATCAATCCGAGATGGTGCTACAAAACCGTTACATTTCGAACCGCGGTTATTAGAACTCCATATTGATAAAGAAGCTATCGATCAAGCTTTCCAGGAATTGACCGGGAGCTTAAGTGACCTCGATCGAGACCAGCTGGCTAAAACAGCAGCAAAAATGGCTGTGTTGGTTAAAGCCCCGGAACGGATTCAAAAGATTTGTGCCGATATAGCTGCTCATTACCAGGAAAAAGTAGAACCCAATAATTTTGGTGCCCAGGTAGTTACCTTTGACCGGGAAAGCTGTGTGTTATATAAAAATGCACTTGATGAATATCTGCCACCTGAAACATCAAATATAGTCATGACTGTCAACAGCGGAGAAGAAGAGTATGAAAGTTATCGAAGGGATAAAGATCGGGAGGAAGCACTGCTTGATCGTTTTCGAGATCCTTCTGATCCCTTAAAAATCCTAATCGTTACCTCAAAGTTGTTGACCGGATTTGATGCGCCAATCCTGCAGACTATGTATCTTGATAAACCGCTTCGCGATCATACTTTACTGCAGGCTATCTGTAGGACCAACCGGCCATATGGTGAAGCAAAAACTCACGGTTTAATTGTTGATTATCTTGGAGTCTTTGATGATGTAGCCCAGGCTATCCAATTTGATGAAGAAGGGATCACCCGGGTAATAAAAAATATTAGCGAATTGAAAGCAAAACTGCCTGGTGCAATGCAGAAATGCCTGGCTTATTTCCTGGGGGTAGATCGTTCGATTTCTGGGTATGAGGGTTTGGTGGCTGCTCAGGAATGTTTGCCCAACAATGAAATAAGGGATAGGTTTGCTGCCGATTACAGTTATCTGAACCGTTTATGGGAAGCAATTTCCCCGGATACAGTAATAAATCAATATGAAGCTGACTACCGCTGGTTATCGCAAGTATATGAATCGGTAAAGCCTTCTACTGGCAGCGGCCGCCTGTTGTGGCATGCATTAGGGCCAAAAATAATTGAGCTTATCCACGAACATGTTCATGTTGATACCATCCGTGATGACTTAGAAACCTTGGTTCTTGATGCCGATTTGCTGGAAGCAGTATTAGATACACCGGATCCAAAAAAGAAAGCCAAAGAGATTGAAGTCAAAGTGAAAGGCCGGCTGAGAAAGCACCGTGATGATCCTCGTTTTAAGCCACTGAGTGAACGCCTTGAAAACATTAAAGAACGTCATGAGCAAGGTTTAATAACCAGTGTTGAATTCCTAAAAGAGCTACTCAACCTGGCCAGGGATGTAGTTTCTGCTGAGCGTAATCAACCACCTATTGAGAAGGAAGAGAAGGGTAAGGCCGCATTAACAGAGCTTTTTGAAGATGCCAGGAATCCTGAGACACCGATAATTGTGGAACGCATAGTTAATGACATTGATGAAATTGTAAGATACGTTAGGTTTGACGGCTGGCAAAATACACATGCCGGTGAGCGTGAAGTGAAAAAAGCTCTGCGTAAGACCCTGTTTGATTATAAACTTCACCAGGACCAGGATCTGTTTGACCGGGCTTTTGGTTATATTAATCAATATTACTAATCAATTATTATTTACTATTAGGAGTGGTG
>PXBG01000098.1 GCA_003566995.1 Syntrophobacteraceae bacterium | reverse complement strand
TTTGAAACGATTCACCTGGAGAGGGATTTTTCCGGTCCCGCAGGAATGGCCTGGAGGTTCCGGACGGCGAGACAGGTCATTTCCTGGGCTTTTGGGGCACACGTGCCAGAGCCGACAGCATCGCCGCACCAAGCAATGCTGAAGCCATGGAGAATGCCAGAAGGTGGAGGCTCACCCCCAGGTCCAGAAGAAGGCCTGTCAATACGGGAGCGGCAGCAGTGGCCACCACCATGATGGCCTGCGCCATGGAACGAATGGCTCCCAAATGAGTGAAACCATACCTTTCGGCCCATATGGCTCCCACGCAGGTCGCTGCAAAACCCTGAGTCGTTCCCACAAGAGTGAGGTAAGCCATCGCCACCCAATCGCCCTTGAAAAGGCCCAGGATGATCAGGCCCACGGTCATGGGAGCCAGGCTGAGAGGCAGCAGCCGTTGAGCGCCCAGCCGATCCACCGCCAACCCCGCTGCCAGCAATGACACCAGGTGGCCTGTCGCATAGCCGGAAAAAGCTCTTGCCAAAACCTGCAGCGACCAATCCTGCAGGGATGCAATGGCCACTTGATGAAAAAATATGGCGGTGACCAGGAAGGGTGTCATGACAGCGGCGGGTAGAATCAGGTAAAAACCTGGATCTTGCAGGACTTCTGCTCTGGTGAAGCTGATCTTCGCGCCCGGTTCACTTTTTGTCCATGATTCCTGGACGGGAGGTTCTGTGTTGCGACTGAGAATCAACAACAGGGGCAGAATGATGGCCGTGAGCAGTCCGGCACCGAACAACCAGGCCCACCGCCATCCCATGAGACCCATGATAAAAACGGCTGATGCGGGCAGAATGGCTTCTGCAAAGGGAAAGCCGGCGGCGGCACTGGCGACCGCTTTCCCCCGGCTTTTGGGAAAGTAGCGCGCCGCGGTGGTCATGCCCAGGTGTGCCATGTATCCCTGGCCCCCAAAACGGATGAGCAAAAAGCCGAGACCGAGAGAGATCCATTCGGGAGCAATGCCGATGAAAAGGCAGCCGGCCGCCAGGCAGGCCACAGCCAGAAGGGTCGCTTTGGACAGAGACCATTTATCCGCCAGTCCCCCGAAACGCAACAGCAAAAGGGCGCTCAAAATGGTGGCTGAACTGTACAGGCTGCCGTAAGCGGTGTGAGAAAGTTCAAAGCCCGCTCTGATTTCCCCACCCAGTACCGAGACGAAAAAAGTTTGGCCAAATCCGGAGGCGGCAACCGCCATGAAACCGTAAAGGATCAGCCGGGGGTTGCTTTTGACGAAAGAGGGTATCATAGTTGATGGGTGTTTCCTGATTTGGAAGTCTGTGAACGGTTCTCTTGCCCTCTGAGGTGAACTTTTTTAGAAAAACACAAAGGAATCCAACTTGAAAAGAGAGGAAAAGAATTTGTCCCCAAGGAGTCATTTTCTTTCCATTGTTCCCCTTGCCTGGGCCCTGCTCCTTTTGTGCTCCTGCGCCGGAACTCACACAGACTTTGATGAGAAAGCGTGGCGGGAAAAGGTGATGTCCGCGAATGTGGAAGATCTTTATGCTCCAAACCACGATGGCGATGCTTTTTTCAACCCCTGGATGCCCATGGAGAGAAAGGGTTTCCTGACTTTTTTGCGCTGGCGGTTTTCCCCGGGTAAAACCTATACGGAGGAAGAAAAGGCCTATCTTCCCCGGGTCATTCCCGAACCGGCAACGCGGATCAGGGAAGCCAAAGATTCCGATTTCATCTTCTGGGTCGGGCACGGCACCTTTTTCATGCGTCTCGGGGGTACGTACTGGATCACGGATCCCATGTTCTCAGACCGGGCCCTACTGCCCAAGCGCAGAACCCCGCCGGGCATTTCCATGGATGAAATCCACTCCATTGTTGGTGATGAACGCCTCCATGTCCTGATCTCTCACAACCACTATGACCATCTGGACAGGAGGAGCATAGAAGCCCTTCCCGCCAATTCGCATTTTTTTGTTCCCCTTGGACTCAAGGATTTTGTCCTTGGGCTTGGCCACTCACACGTCTTGGAGATGAACTGGTGGCAGTCCCTCGATCTTCCAAAGAACATCGAGCTTGTCTGCCTGCCCATGCAGCATTGGTCCAGAAGAATCGGCCAGGGATTCAACACCACCCTCTGGGCCAGTTTTCTCATCGCCGCGCCCAATGTGACCATCTACTTTGATGGTGACGGAGGTTACCACATCGGCTACAGGGAAATCGGGCGGCGTTTTCCGGGAATCGATTACGCACTCATTCCCACCACCGCCTATCATCCCCGCTGGTTCATGCACTATGCTCACATGAACATCGACGAGACCCTGGACGCATTTCAGGACCTGGGCGCATCCTTTTTCATCCCCACGCAATGGGGCACCTTTGAGCTTGGGGATGAACCCGCCGGATACCCTCGCCTGGACCTTGAACGGACCATCGCCGAACGGAAGCTGAATGCGGACCGCTTCCTGATTCTGGACATCGGTGGTCTGCACCTGATCCACTGAATGCAAACCATGGTCGGTCAGAAAGTGTGGCCTTCAGGCGCGAAAACCGTACACGGCTCCAGGTTCCGAATCCTTGGATTCTCGTGCAGAAAAGTTTTCCGGATCGGTCAATTCCGCTACTTTTCCGTGATTTGCTCGTCAATCTTCATGCCGAAATGGCGTCCGCTCTCTTCCAGGGCCACAAGCACCTCATCACCGGGCTTCATCACCGTCACTGAAAGGGGGGCTCCCTCCGGTGTTGTCAGGCGGATGGTTTCAGCGTTCTGCACGATGGTGGAGATCTCCCGGTCCTGGACTTTTGCCCGAATGAGCATGAGCGGCCGTTTTTCGATCTTGAGGCGCCCCACGATGCCTTCTGTGGCCTCACCCTTGTGATTGACCAGAAGCACTGCATCCCCTGCGGAAAGTTCGGAAAGATAGCGTGTCCTGCCCTCGGGAACCCGCGTGTAGGCGTGCACCGGTCCTGCATTGACCCGGAAAGGGCGCGGGGACACATAGGGATTGGCCACGCTCTCCGCGTGCACCAGAAAAAGCGCCCCACTGGAATTGCCCACGAGCATGCCCTCCCCCGGTCCCATGTGTGTGCAGGTGTCCACGCAGACCCTGTCGCCCATTCCAAGGGGCTTCACTTCCAGGATTTCAGCGCGTTTGAGGTCCAGTGGTTCCGGTGTGGACTTGAGCCGGGAGAGGGCATTTTTCAAATCCTTGACATCCGTGGGCACATACAGGATGCGGTCAACGCCTTTTTCAAGGATGCCAAAGGCAGTTTCCGCTTCCGCCAGGCTGCGGGTTTCCACAATGATGTTCTGTGCATTTTTGGCGATGAGGTTTTCAACGGGAATGATGGTCCAGTCGGAAAACACCAGGATCACCTGCCTGGATTGACTCAAACGCACGATTTCATCTTCGTCATCCCCGGAGGTGACGTTGTAGTAAACCACATCCTGCCCCAGTTTGACGTCCCCGTCTTCGGAAACCGTCCGGATCACTCCCAGTTCCTTCACCTGGCCCGAATGTCCCGGAGGGACCATTATGGCATCTGCGCCTCCTTCCAGAGCGGTGGTGACCAGATCCTTGTCCCAGGGATCGACCCTAACCCATATCTCTCGCATGGTTCACGCTCACCTTTCATTTGAAAAAAATCAGTTTTTCAGTCCTGCTCCAAAATTTCCAGCGCCTTATCCACCGTGAAATCGTCAAAGATGATCGACGCCATGGCCCGGACCATACGGGTCGGGTCTTTGTGCTGGAAAACATTCCTGCCGATGGAGACACCCGCACTGCCGGCATCCATGGCGCCGCGTACCATTTCCAGGATATCCCGGTCCGAATCCATTTTGGCTCCACCGGCAATGACGACGGGGATGGTGGAGCCTTCCACCACCTGTCGAAAAGTTTGGGGCGAGCCCGTGTAGGAGACTTTCACGATGTCCGCTCCCATCTCCGACGCCACACGTGCGGCATGCTTGACCACGGCCACGTCGTATTCGTTCTTGATCTTCGCCCCCCTCGGGTACACCATGGCCAGGAGAGGCATTCCCCATGTGCGTGCCTCGTAAGCCACACGGCCAAAATCGTGGAGCATTTCTTTTTCCTGGCCATCGCCGATATTGACGTGAATGGAAACGGCGTCGGCGCCCAGTTTGATGGCTTCTTCAACGGAGCAGACGAGGGTTTTGGAATGGGGGTAGGGAGAGAGGCTTGTGGATGCGGACAAATGGATGATGAGTCCGATGTCGGCCCCTTTTTTGCGGTGGCCGGCTCCCACCAGTCCCTTGTGTTCGATGATGGCATTGGCGCCGCCGGCGGCCACGCGGTCCACGGATTCCTTGATGTCGATGATGCCGTCGATGGGGCCCACGGAAACGCCGTGATCGAGAGGCACGAGAATGGTTTTGCCCGTGTTCCGGTCCATGATCCGTTCCATGCGAATGTGTTTGCCGAGGATTGTCATTTTTGCCTTCCTTTTCTGCTGGCGTGGCTCTGGGTTGAGGGGGGGGAATGCATTTCATGTCATTCCCGGTTGCGATGCCCTTGAAACAAAAAAAGCCGCGGGCTCCCTTGAGGTCTGCCCGCGGCTTTTTGGTGCTGGTACTTTTTAAAAAACGATCACGCCATAGACAGACCCTTCCTGTGGAAACAATAATACACATAATAAAAGGAAAAGAAGTTTCTGTCGGCGGCTGAATTCATGTGAAAGTCTGGTCTCTTCTTAAAAGTTTAAAATGCCCATGGTTCAATGTTGCGCTGATCTTGTCCATTTGCGCCACCATTGTCAAGCACTTTTTTGCAATGCGTGAAAAAGGCTTTGGCCTTGGGAAGTCAGCACTGCCCAGCATGACTTCCCTTGGGCCAGGGCTCCCAGCATGGCATATGCGGAAATGCCTCCCGGGTGAAGCCTGCCGTCACTGCCGCCGCAGAGAGCGAAGTCCAGGTCTCCATGGCGGATTTTGAGGAACGCTTCCCCCACGGCATGGGACGATGCGGCACAGGGCGTCACATAGGTCAGTGCTTCCCCTCGGGTTCCCAAAGCACAGGAAATGGCGGAAGCGCTCAGGTTGGGCAGGTAGTGGAGCATCCAGGCTGCGGCGCAATGGGGTTCTGTTTCTTTCTCACCGGGATATCCAGCCTTTTCCACGGACGGGCGGCCTTCAAGGAGATGGGCAGGACACGCATCCATGTGCAGGTTGGGACCGGTTCCCCAGAAAATGGAAAGTTCCTGCAGGGGGATGCTCCCCTGGGCACATTTTTCCAGGCATTCCAGGGAAGCCATCATTTTTTACCTTTCTGAGTTCATTTGACCGCGAGGGAGAGTCCCCCGTCCACCGTGAGGGTGGTTCCGGTCACATAATCGCTGTGCTTGCCGAGAAAGAACAGGACGGCGTCTGCCGCTTCCTCCACATTGCCCGTGCGACCCACGGGAACGACTCTTGTCAGGTCTTTCCCTGCTTCGTGGCGGGCGGAAAATTCCGTGGCCACGTAACCTGGCGCCACGCTGTTGCAGGTGATTCCCTTGCGTGCGAATTCCATGGCGCAGCACCGAAGGAAGGCTTCAAGGCCGGCCTTGGAAGCTGCATAGAGGGACTGTCCCGGCGCCGCCTGCCGTGCTGCGGTGGAAGACACCCCCACGATTCGGCCGAAACGGTGACGCATCATGTGCGGAATGAGTTGGCGGACCAGTTCCGCGTGAGCCGTAAAATTGACATTCAGCTGATTCATGATGGAATGAGCGTCCTGTTTGGGAATGAGGGCCTCCGTGATGGCTCCCGCACAGAGGATGAGAGTGTCGGGAAAAACACCCCGTTCTTCCAGAAGGGCGCAAATTTCCACCCCGCTGTCCACACCCGAGGCAAGGTCTGCCGGGATGTGGTGAAAATTGTCATGGGCACGGCCGGAGGGGCTTCGGGCGACGTAAAAAACGCGGCAGCCGGCGTGCAGCAAAGACAGGGCCACCTGCAGCCCGATTCCCCTGCTGGCGCCCGTGATGAGCACCTGTCTCACTTTGTCATGAAGGTCGATCATGATGGTTCGTACCTCAAACGGGCATGGGCCAAGGGTTTGCCATTCTGAAGGGCGGAAAAGTCCAAAAGAAGACTGTCGTGGTGCTGTGAAAAACCGTGCATTCTCACATCCACACAGCCCGGCTCACCGAAGGCGACAAAGCGGGCGTTGCTGACTTCATGCAAAATCCAGGTGGAAGCAGATGCGGCGCAGGCGAGCCACCGGCAGGCCGTTTTGTGAAAACAGCTCACCAGGAGAGAACCGGGAATCACGGGTCTGCCGGGAAAATGATCCTGAAAAAGGGGATCCGCCCGGTGGAAAAAGTATTGCTCCCCTTGTAGCACCTCTTCATGAGTTTTCCGGAACTCACAAGATTCTGCACACTCCATTCCTGAAGAAACTTTCTGCGAGGCGCTCACGCTCCACACCCTTTCAAGAATCCAGGACATCCACAACAGAACGATGAGCGATGTCCGCCAGCCGGTCCATCTCTTCTTCCGTGATGGTCAGGGGAGGAAAGAAGTAGATGACATTTCCCAGGGGACGCAGAAGGGCTCCGTGCTCCAGGCTCTTTTTGAAAATCTGGAATCCCACCCGTTCCTCCCAGGGAAATCCTTCACGGGTCTCCCTGTCTTTGACCAGTTCTATGGCCGCGATCATTCCAAGTTGGCGAAATTCACCCACCCAGGGCAGCGCTTCGAACATTTCCCGGTAGGAAGCCAGGTGCATCGTTTTGGAGACAAGGCCTTCAAGGATTTGTTCCTCCTGGAAAATAGCGAGCACTTCCAATGCCACGGCGCAGGCGAGAGGATTTCCCGTGTAGCTGTGGGAGTGCAAAAAGGCCTTGAGGGTGGCGTATTCGTCATAAAAAGCGTCGTAAATGGAATCGTTGGTCAAGACCACTGCAAGGGGGAGGTAGCCTCCGGTGATGCCCTTGGAAAGGCACAGGAGGTCCGGTGCCACCCCTGCATGCTCATTGGCGAACATCCTTCCCGTTCGGCCGAACCCCACGGCGATTTCATCGGCGATGTAGTGAATGCCCCACGTGCCTGGCATCCAGCTTCATGATTCGATCTGCATCCATCAGCCGGATCTCCTCTCCGTGATTTTGGCAAAGGGGTAGCATGGAGTTGAGGCTTTCGTCAACTTTTCTTTTTTTTGAGGTTGACGAACTATTGACATGAGTTTCGAATCTCGAGTAAGTTCCAAGCTTTCATGGCAAATATGCGGGACAATGAGGAGAGGGTTGCAGGGGCATGGGACGGGGAATCTTCATCACGGGAACGGATACAAATGTTGGAAAAACTCATGTGGCCTGTCTGCTGGCAAGAGAGCTCCGCCGACATTTTCGGATCGGGGTGCTGAAACCGGCTGAAAGCGGATGTGAACGGGTTCAGGGGAGAGCTTTCCCCAGGGATGCGGCGTTGCTCAAAGAGGCCTCCTGTTGTGATTGGCCCATCGAAAGAATCTGCCCCCACGCGTTTTTTGGTGCTCTGGCCCCTGCGGAAGCGGCCAGGCGCGAGGGGCGCTCCATCGATCTGTCCCTGATCCGGCGAATGTGTGAAGAGATGCAGGCCGCTCACGACATTGTTCTTGTGGAGGGTGCCGGAGGTCTGCTGGCTCCCATCTGCGGCACTCACACCTGTGCCGATCTGGCGAAAGACCTGAACCTGCCACTGCTCATCGTGGCCCGTGCAGGATTGGGGACCCTCAACCATTCACTGTTGAGCCTGGAGGTGGCTCAGACAAGAAACATTCCCGTCCTGGCAGTGGTGCTCAACGGAAGCCAAAAAATGGAAGAAGATGAAAGCGTGAAGACCAATGCACAGATTCTGCGCCAACACACGAAGGTGCCCGTTCTGGGCCCTCTCCCTCATGATCCGCCTGTAGAAGGGCCCCTTGGGGAAGTTTCGAAGCGCATCGTGGATGATCTGGTGCAAGCGGTTCTTTTCCGTGAACATTGCATAAAGGAATGATGCAGATGCAGAGTGCGCAGCAGCGAGACATGCTCAGGGCAGCCCGGGAAGGGCGATCCGTTTCCCCCGAGACAGCTTTGGAGATTTTGCAGTGCGGGACCCATGAAATCCCTGAAATCCTCTCGTGTGCAACGGAAATGAGAAGGCGCCGTTTCGGGGAACGCCTGCATTTCTGTTCCATCATGAACGCCAAAAGCGGAGCCTGCTCGGAAGATTGTTCCTTTTGCGCTCAGTCCGTCCATCATCACACAGAAGCGCGTGTTGGGGGGCTGGCCCCCATGGAGGAAATGATCGCATCCTATGAAGCCTCCTCCAGGTTTCCCATAGACCATTTTGGGCTCGTGACCAGTGGAAAGACAATCGGTGAGGAGGATCTGGACATTTTGTGCAAAGTTCCCGGAATGCACTCCAACGGCCGGGTGGGCTGGTGTGCTTCCCTGGGATGTCTCGGCCTGGAAGCTCTCAGAGCCTTGAAGGCCTCCGGTTTCAAAAGATTTCATCACAATCTCGAAACGGCGCGGAGCTTCTTCCCTCAGGTGTGCACCACTCACAGCTACAATCAGAGGATCGAGACGGTGCGGCTGGCTGCAGAAGCCGGCTTGGAGGTTTGCTGCGGGGGAATTCTCGGCCTGGGTGAAACCCATGAACAGCGTGTGGAGTTTGCGGCCATTCTTGCTCAGGAAAAAGTGTGCGCCATACCCCTCAATTTTCTGATTCCCGTGGAGGGGACGCGGCAGGAAGCCATGCCCGTCATGAAGCCCCTGGAGATGATCCGAAGCATCGCCATGTTTCGCATGATGAACCCCCTGGCGGAAATCAAGGTCTGCGCGGGACGTGTCAACCTGCGAGATCTGCAATCCATGCTGTTCTATGCGGGGGCAACGGGCATGATGATCGGCCCTCTGCTCACGGTGGCGGGAAGAGAGGTGCAGCAGGATCTTCAGATGCTGAAAGACCTGGAGGTCTTTGGTGGCACTTCATGAACGGCGATAATCTGCAGGGCCCTCCCCCAGCATGCATGCAAGCCTTTTTAGCCCAATTCATTTCCGGCAGCACCTGCGCTCTTCAGGGTTCATTTCGCAAGGGAAGGTTGTTCAAGGCTCCTGATTTCAGGGAGTGTGCGGTCCTGTTCCGGCATCCCTGCGAAGGCGGGGGTTCAGAAGATTTCGAAAAGACTGGATTCCCGCCTGCGCGGGAATGACGTGAAGGGTCTTCCCCATTAGAGTGAGCCAACTCGAGTAGCGTGAGCCAACTCGAGTCCCCAGCATTGGAGCATCTTGCGGGGGCCTCTCGGATTGTTCAAGGGGATGGAGCGTTTGAAAGGGAAATCCAGAAAGGGAAATCCATGATGCC
>PXBG01000125.1 GCA_003566995.1 Syntrophobacteraceae bacterium | reverse complement strand
CACGGAGGAGCACAGCCATGAGGACACCATACTCTATGCCGACGGGACAGAGCACATCATCTGCCTCAACAAGGGAACATTCACCACGGCGGAGGGAAGGGTGGCGGGCATTGTGGGCGTGACGGTGGACATCACGGACCGCAGAAGAGCTGAAGAAGCCTTGAAAAAAACCCTCGACGAACTGGAGTTCCGGGTGGCCGACCGCACCCGGGAACTGGCCAGGACCAACGAAGAACTGCGTCGGGAAATGGCGGAAAAAGAGAAAGCCAAGGAGGCTGAACGAGCCAGTGTGGAGCAGTTCAAGGTCTTTGCCCACTCGGTGGTGCACGATCTCAAAAGCCCTTCTGTGGGCATCTCGGGGCTGGCCAACCTTCTCAAGCGCCAATACAGTGACAAACTGGACGGGAAGGGCCGGCAATACTGCGACCAGATCTTCAATGCTTCCCAGAATGTGGTGACCCTGGTGGAGCAGATCAACGCCTACCTCACGGCCCGTGAAGTCCCCATGCAAAAGGAATGGATCGATGGAGGCGAGTTGCTGGGCATTGTTGCGGAAGAATTTCAGGAATCGCTCCAAAAAAGAGAAATAGGGTGGAGCGCCCCCCGGCAACTCCCCATGATCAAAGGGGACAAGCTGGCCCTCCTTCGTGTTTTCAGGAACCTGGTGGAAAACGCGCTCAAGTACGGAGGTGAACAATTGAGCCGGGTCACCATCGGTTACGAAAAAGAGGGACCCCGCCACGTTTTTTCCGTGCAGGACAACGGAGAAGGAATTCCTGCCCACAAGGTGGAAAAGATCTTTGGCATTTTCCAGCGGGGCACCGTTTCAAAAAACATCTCCGGGTCGGGATTGGGGCTGGCGATTGTCAAAGAAATCGCCCGCCAGCACCAGGGAGAGGCCTGGGTGCAGGGACATGAGGGAGGTGGAACGACCTTTTTCTTCTCCCTGCATGAAGACCTGTGAAACATCCCCCGACCAAGTTCCCCCGGTTTTTGAGAACTGCCGATCAGTGCCGCATCTTTTTGCGAAAGCGGTGAATATCTGCTATTCTTTTTTCATGTACGAGGACATGAGCCCGGAAGAGCTGCCCCAGCCTCCGGGCCAGAGCGCATCCCGGTTTTTTTCCCTTCGCACTCCCGCATCGGTCGGGTCACAAGGAGGCAGGAACATGGAACTTTCCGGTAAAAAAGCCATCATACTTGTGGAAGAAATGTACAACGACTACGAGTTCATCTATCCCTATTACCGGCTTCTGGAGGCCGGAGCCGAGGTTCAGGTGGTCGGTCCCAAGGGGGGGCAGGTCTATCCTGGAAAATCGGGAACGGTGGCCAAAAGCACAGCCACCGCCGACGATCTTCGCGCCGAGGATTTTTCCGGAATAGTCATTCCCGGGGGATACGCCCCCGATCACATGCGGCGTCACGAATCCATGGTGAAACTGGTCCGGGATATGGATACGCAGGGGAAAGTGGTGGCGGCCATCTGCCATGCGGGGTGGATGCTCGCTTCGGCCAAAATCCTGCAAGGCCGCACAGTCACATCCTTTTTCGCCATCAAGGACGACCTGATTCACGCCGGAGCCAAATGGGTCGACGAGGAAGTGGCGGAAGACGGCAGGCTCATCACGAGCCGCACGCCCGATGATCTGCCCGCCTTCATGCGTGCTGTGGTGCAGGCCATGCAAAAGGTCTGATCACAGGGATCCGTGACTTCAAAGAGGATGGGGCAGCGCACTTTTGCCAGATCATGACCCGAGGCTCCGGCAACGGGAGGCCCCGGGTCAGTAGAACATGTCAAATTCGGGGATGTTGTAGAGTTTTCGAATGAGGGACACGAGGGTGTCGGGAAGATACCTTCCCCACAGGCTGATGGGAATGCGGTCCAATGTCACCTGAGGGCTGAATCCCACCGCAAAGAGGTATTCCAGAAGAAACTCGATGTTTCTGGGAATGTTGCCCACATAGACCCGCTTTTCCCTCTGATTGACGATTCGGCGCTCGTGAATGCAGTTGCCCAGCTCCGATTCCACCAGGTCCCCATAATTGGAGAGAATCACTTCCACAAAAATATTGGGCCTGGCGTCTTTGAGATACTCCTCCAGACCCTTTTGCAGGTGATCGTCGGAAATGCCTCTGTGGCGGTACTTCTCCCAGGCTTTCGTTTCCCTGTACCGCCGGCAAATGCTTTCTCCATCCCAGTCCACATCGAGAATGATGTTGGTGGCGCGGTAAGTCCCCCAGAAGGATTCCCGCTCCACCACCCTGTAATGGCTCTCCTCTTCAAGGTGTTGCAAAAATGAGGGGAGCTCCTCCTCCTCAACCACCAACTTGATTCCACCCACGTCGTTGATAGTCATGGAATCCGGGTCAAACCGAACCCTCATCTCGCTGAAGTCCCGGGCCGTCTGCTCTTCCGCATCCATGAACTCCCGGACCATCTCCTCGTCAGGAGTCAGCAAATTCTCCAGGAGCAAACCCGACCGCCTGGCCCGCACTTCCGCCATGTGTTTGGCTCTATCCTGCACCAGGCGAAAAACCCAGTCGGCGATCTTTCGGTTGGCCTTCTCCGCAATGCGCCGGGGGCGCTTGATACGATAGACACCCGCCAGGATTTCATTTTCATCCAGGTACATGACGCCGTTTATGGGCGTCTCCCGGAAAAAAAAGTCGGGGTTTCTTCGGTAGAGATGAATCAACTCCCGTACACGGGGGGTGGCCGAAGGGGCGGTGTGACAAAGAACATCCCGCAGATCACCCTTGATGGAAAGTCGCCGGTCCTTTATGGCTCCCTTGTGCAGGACTTCCAGCAGGTCTCGGGAGAGAGTGCGAAGCGTTTCCCCGAGAATGAAGCCGTCCACGATGAAGATCTCGGTGAGAGCCAGAGCGTCCGATGAGTGAAGACGCCCGCAAAACCACCGCTCCGCAATGCTGAAAAGTTTTTCCCGGTGAGCAAAAGATTTCAGATACACATTGGTGCTCCCACGTGGACGGGAACAAACCCGCACCCCATTTTCAGAACGATTCTATTTTTCCGCCAGGCGGGGTTTCCGCCGGTCATTTCTTTTTCTTCCCGCTCGCTTTGGACTGAAGCAGGTCGCCCAGAGTACCCATGGAAGCGTTGCCGCGATTCTGGTACAGGGACAGATCCCCGGGAGCTTCTTCCAGGTCGTCCTGACTCTCCGAATCTGCGAAGGAGAGGGACAGCCGCTTGCTGTCCTGGTCCAGGGAATCCACTTTCACCGTGACCTCCTGGCCCACGGAAAGGACCTCCCGCGGATGGTTCACCCGCTTGCCCCGGCCTATTCGGGAAATGTGCAGAAGCCCGTCCACTCCGTCAGCCAGGGTGACGAAGGCTCCAAAGTTGGTCAACCGCGCCACTTTTCCCGTGTGCCTCGTGCCCTGAGGAAAGTTCTGGTGAATGGCGTCCCAGGGATCGGGCAGCGTGTTCTTGAGACTGAAGGAATACCTCTCCTTTTCCCAGTCGAGGCTGCTGATCATGACCTCCACTTCCTGCCCCGCTTTCAGGTGATCTTCCACCTCTTCGATGCGCCCCCAGCTGATCTCGGAAATGGGCAGAAGACCTTCGATGCCCCCAATGTCCACAAAGGCTCCGAAGTTTCGAATGGAGGTCACCTTGCCCCGAACCAGCATGCCTTCCGTGAGGGATTTTTTGAGCGCTTCCTTTTGCTCCCGCAGCTTTTCCTCGAGAATCGCCCGGTGGGACACGATGACATTGCGCCCCTTTTCCCCGTATTCGGTGATCCTGAAAGAGAGCTGGCCTCCGATAAGTTCCTGAGGGTTTTCCACCCGGCTAAGGCCCATTTGGGAATAGGGGCAAAAGGCCCGCACATTCCCGGCGATTTTCACTTCAAACCCACCCTTGATCTCCTTTTCCACGGTTCCTTCCACGGGAATGCCGCTTCTCCATGCCTCTTCCAGCCGGGCTTTCGCTGCCTCCCCGCTCCCACCTCCGATCCTGGTGGTGAAACGTTTCTCGCCGCCTTCCCCCGGCAAGAAGTATACATGAATGGTGTCGCCCTCCTGAACGGTCATTTCACCGTTCTCGTCCAGCAACTCCCTGGCATCCAGGTAGCCCTCACTCTTGCCCCCTGACTCAAAGAACACGAACTCGGGAGTGACCTTGATCACTCTCGCCGCAAACTTTTCTCCAGGAACCAGTTTTCTGGGTGCCACAAAACTCGCTTCGAGCAATTCCTCAAAGCTCACATCTTCGGCAAATTCTTCCATGTCCCGATTTTCACGCTCCATAAAAACTCTGTGCCTCGACTGGGTTGAACATGATGAACTCCTTCCTCATTTTTTTCCCTCCTCTAGCACAACCTTTCTCCCTTTGAAAACGGAAAGGCGCAGAAGGAAGGAGAAGTGCCCTTCAAATTCCCAACGGCCAAGATGGCCATGTCAGTCCAAAAGCTTGAAATCATTGGATCAAAAAACGAAGCAAGACCCCTTCTTCCTGGCCGCCCCGGGACTTGAAACGCACTTGCACACGCGCGCCATCTTCAATGTTTTCAGGCACACGGACACGAACCTGGGTTTCCTGCCGGACAGCCCCTCTTCCCCCACAGTGAGGACACAGGGCACGGAGGCCACCACCCCTTCCCCCGATTCAGCAGGCGATATTCCCAGTATGGCGTAATAATTTTTCTTTTCCATGGTCACCTCGTGAAGAGGCCTCCCTGCCGTTGGCCTGTTCTTTCCCCTACGTTTGTCTCCAATTATACAACAGGAAGGGAGCGAAGTCAGCATTCCACAAAAAGAGGCCTGCCCAGGACTCATGAACTTCTGGTCATTCCACGGAAGGGTGCCGAAAATTTTCTCATGAACCGCCGGTCTATGAAATCTTTCAGAAAAAATGCCACACGGCCTCGCCAGACCATTCCCTTCCTGGTCAACAGCCCTTGGCCGTCGCCCAGGTTGAAAATGAGCATGTAACTGTTCTGAGGACGAAAAGGGCGCAGAGAACCACCCTCCAGAGCCGCCATGAGGTTGTGATGAAGAACGGGACCCTGGCGCACGGCGTGGACACCCACCTTATGCAGGGGACGCGGTGCAAAGGAAACACAGTCGCCACCCCCGAAAATCCGGGGATGGTTCACGCACTGGAGGCACTCGTTCACGAGCAGTCCTCCCTCCTCGCCCACGGGCAGCCCGCTCTTCCTGAACAGGGGGGGAGGTCCCACTCCCGTGGCGAGAAAGCAAAGGTCAAAGGGCAGGAAAGATCCATCCTCCAACTCTCCCCGCGCTTCACGGATTCCCGTGATCCTTTGTCCTTCCATCACGCGCACGCCCCGGTCGTCCAGAGAACGAAGGGCCTCTTGCCGCACCCTGGTTCCCTGATCGTTCAGCAAGCGCCGCCCCGCCACCAGAGTGATCCTTCCGGTGCCATTTTCTCCCCCCAGCAGCCTCCGGGCATTGCCCGCCACTTCAAGCCCGGCCGCTCCCCCGCCCACCACGAGGATTTCAACTTCTCCCTTTTCATTGGCCAGCTTCAGGATCCGGTTCCGGGCCTTGTGAAGATTTTCCACGGGCTTCACAGGAAAGACACGGAAAGAGGGTTCTTTCACGAAAGGGTCATGGACGCCGCTCCCCACATTGAAGGAGACGACATCGTAAGGAATTTCACCGCCGGAAGCGAGTCCGAGACGGCCCCTGCGAGGGTCGATTTCCGTCACACGGTCTTGCAGAAAAACGCCTCCTGCCTTTTCAACCATGCCCCTGATGGGAAAAAGTATCTCCTCAAAGGCATAGAAGCCTCCGAGCACCCCCGGGCCCATGCCTGAGTAAGGGTGTTCGGGCAAAGGACTCACCAGGGTCACACGGTGCTTCCTGTCGGTCAGTTCCTTCATTCTGCTGATGGTGGTGAGATGCGCGTGCCCGCCACCCACCAGCACAAGACTTTTTCCCATGGAATGTCTCCTGTGCGCTGCAGCGGCTTTTTCTGCATGAATTCCCTCAAAGATAAACGGCCAACATGGTTCGGAAAAGAGAACAGCGGACGGGAATCTTCATCTTTTTTCTTGATTTTAAACACTCATGTGTAGAAAGGTTAAAAAAATCCTTATAGTCGGTGCAGGCTGCAACTTCAGGACCTTGCCAGCACGGGCAGGAACGGGTCTTTCAGGTTTTGCATGGATCATCCCCTTCGACGCTCTTTCCTGCTCAGATCTTCGGAGCAGAACGCATGACCGCAGGCGTGTCTTTCAGCAATCATCAGGACTCATTTTCCGCCGGCCGATGGGCCTGCCGGGATGCAGTGTCCCTTTCCGGAGCGCCCGTCCTGACGTTGGTGTTCACCACCGATTCATACGATCAGGAGCAGGTTCTCTCGGGAGTCAAGTCCGTCGTCCCCCATACACTCCTTGCAGGATTCTGCTGCGGGGGAGTGATCACCGCCGAAGGGGTGCACACCCAGGGGGTGGGCGTGCTTTCTTTGAGCGGGGATTTTCGGGCAACCACCACTCTTGAGAAGGGGCTCGCTCAGGATGCTTTCAAAGTGGGGGAAAGAGCGGGTCACAAACTTCTGGAAAAGGGCATCGAGGGTGGAACGGTCATCGTCATGCCCGATGGGTTTCATGGGGATTTGTCAGAAATGCTGCGGGGCCTTTACAACCGAATGGGACCCGGCTTCCAATATATGGGAGGAGGTGCGGGAGACAATCTGAAGTTTTTCAGGACCTACCAGTTCACGGAACGGGAGATCTCCCAGGACGCCATGGCCGTTGCTCTGGTGGGGGGGCTCCATATGGGCATCGGCACAGGACATGGCTGGTTTCCCACAGGCAACCCTCTGGTCATCACCAAAGCCAGCGGCAAGACCGTTTATGAAATCGACGGATTTTCCGCATTCACCGCATACAGTGGCCGCCTGGGACTCGCCGGCAGAGAACAGTTCAGCACGGAAGCCATGATGCACCCCCTTGGTTTTCCCAACATCCATGGGCAGTACGTCATCCGTGATCCTCTGAACGTCAACGCCGATGACAGCATCAACTTTGTCACGGAGGTTCCCTCGCAGGCGGTGGGGTCCATCATGGACTGCACTTGCCAGGGACTCATCAAGGCAGCTGAAGACGCTGCAGGCCGGGCCCTGTCACAATGCCCGGCCCCGGCCTTCATGCTGATTTTCGACTGCATCTCCCGAATGATGCTCATGGGCGATCGATTCCAGGATGAAATCGGGATCCTGCGGGAAACCATCGGACCGGATGTTCCCATGCTGGGCGCCCTGACTTTTGGTGAAATCAGTGGTCAGGGCAGTGTCCCCTTGTTTCATAACAAAACCACCGTGGTGGCTGTTGGAAACGGAATGCGCTCATGATCTCCAAAGCAAAAATGCATGTGAGTGAAGGCCAGAGAAAGGGGTTTTCCGATCCCCGCCACACCATCCTGGCCGAGCTTTCCATACTCCATGAGCTTTCAGGATTGGCCTTTGCGGAATCGGAAGAGCAACTGGCCCGCGAGGCCGTTGAAAAGGTGACGAGACTTTTCGGAGCCCGCTGTTTCGCAGTCCTGTGCGGCGGTTTTGAACAGCGACGCCTCTTCGCTTCCTCGGGATTCTCAACTCTCGAGGAAGCCCGGGCAAAGCTCGAGGAGCTCTCGGGCCACCCTTGTCTGCTGCAGGTGGTTTTCAACCAGGATTCAGTGGACGAGGATGTCATTTTTTTTGAACACACAACCGTTCCGAATGAGCAGACACGCCGATTGTACACGGTGTTCGCCAGGCGTCTTGAAGACAAACTGAGCGCTTTTCGGCTGCTCGCCAGAAACCGGCGAGCGGAAAAGGCCGTGAGAGAAAATGAGCAAATGCTTCGCAAGTCACAGGAGGCAGCGGGAATAGGAAGTTATTCACTGGACCTCGTGCACAGCACGTGGAAAGGTTCCAAGGTTCTTCATGATCTGCTGGGGCTGGACCCCGGCCGCGACAACACCAGGGACCAATGGCAGGCTCTTATTCTTCCCGAATGGCGCACCAAGGTGATGCTCGCGCAAGAACACGCCCTGAAAAACCTTGAACGTTTCGAACAGGAATACAAAATCATCAGAAAAGGGGATGGTCGGGAACGCTGGATGCATGACATGGGCAGGTTTGAAACGGATGGCGAAGGCAGGCCTGTCAGGCTGGTGGGCACCATCATGGACATCACTGAACGGAAAAAAGCAGAGGAGGAAAGGGAAAAGCTGCAGGAACAGCTCAACCAGGCACAGAAAATGGATTCAGTGGGTCAGCTGGCGGGTGGCGTGGCCCACGACTTCAACAACATGCTCAGCGTGATCCTGGGTTATGCCGAGCTCGCCCTGGGAGAACTGAGCCCCTCCCACTCCCTCCATGACAAACTCACTCAAATTCACCAAGCCGCCACCCGCTCAGCGGACATCACCCGCCAACTCCTCGCCTTTGCACGCAAACAGACCATTGCGCCGAAAGTGCTCCAACTGAACGAAGTCATCGAGAACACCCTCAAGGTTCTTCAACGGCTCATCGGTGAAAACATCGATCTGGTCTGGTTGCCGGGCTCCGGAATGGGGCCCGTGAGGATAGACCCTTCCCAGGTCGACCAGATATTGACCAACCTTTGCATCAATTCCCGGGATGCCATCACCACCACAGGCCGAATCACCATTGAAACGGGAACGACTGTTTTTGATGAAACCCATTGCCCAATGGGCAAGGACCGTTTTCCCGGTGAATTTGTATTCCTTTCCGTGAGCGACGACGGCTGCGGCATGTCCCGGGAGACCCTCGCCAATGTCTTCGAGCCATTTTTCACCACCAAGGCAATGGGCAGCGGCAGCGGCCTTGGTCTTTCCACCATTTACGGCATCGTCAAACAGAACGAGGGTTTTGTGGAGGTCCACAGCGAACCGGGAAAAGGAGCCACCTTCAAAATATACCTTCCACGGTACGCCGGAGAAATGCCCCTGGAGGGGGGACAACATGCACAGGAGGCACCACGAAGCCTGGGTGAAACGGTGCTGGTCGTGGAGGACGAAGTCTCCATTCTGGAACTGGTCGACAAGATGCTTTACGGGCTTGGTTACAACGTGCTGACGGCAAATTCACCCGAACTGGCCATCAGAATGTCTCGGGAGCGCACGGGCAATGTTCACCTTCTCATCACGGATGTGGTCATGCCCCACATGAGCGGCCGGAGCCTGTCAAAGGAGCTTGGGGCACGCTGGCCCCACCTCAGAACCCTTTACATGTCCGGCTACACCGCCAACGTGATCGCTCAGGAGGGTGTCCTTCACGAAGGTGTCCATTTCATTCAGAAGCCTTTCTCCCTTCAGGAACTGGCCCTCAAGATACGGGAGGCGTTGAAGTGAAGGGTAACTTATGTGTTGCCCGGTCCCGTGACCCCCACGAAAGCGAGGGCCCCCGAAGGCCCTAAAAAGACTTGATTTCCGCCTGCGCGGGAATGACGTGAAGGGGATTTTATTCAGGGTGGAAAAGCCTAAGTCAACAGCATTGCCTTCCACCCTGGCCCGAACCCCTTGGGGTGTGAACCTTTTTCAGCAGTTCAGGGCATCTTGCAGCCACTCTTTGACCTCGTCCGTGATGGCGTACACACCCACCCCCGGCTTGCGCCCGGCTTCTTCGATGGCCCTTTGAAGCATTTCCCGGGGCACGTCCACCCTGGCCACTTCCTCCACATTGCTCGTGTCGCGGCGAATGAGGGTCGCCTGCAGGGGTTCTTCCCACTCGTAGATGACGAAATAGTAGGCCGACTGTCCGTCATAGCGCACATAGTCCTCTTTTCGGGACCAGCCCGTTCCCCACTCCAGGAAAGTTTCCACGGCCTTCTCGGGCGTCATGTTCCAGTCGATCTGATCCACGATCTCACGATGACTTTTCAGCTCTTCTCTGTTCCACACGGAAATACCCTCCTTTTTTGAAGCTTTGCGCAGCCTTGAGCAATGATTTGACTTCCAATGTCACACACAATGGGCGATGATCCCCTCTCAGAACCTTGCCCCTGAAGACAGCAGGCTTTAGGGAATATGAATAATCACAGCGCCTTCAACCTGTTGGTGCGGGTGGCAATACAGCTGATGCGACGGGCCGCAAAAATATGTCACTTTCCCGTAACCTCACATGTACGGAAGATGTTAAAATGAATCCTTTTTGCACACTGCCAGAAGATGGGGACAAGATCCTCAGTTTCTGTGAACCATACAGGGAACATGAACAGACGTTTTCCCCAAGCAACGAATGCTCACATATAATATAAGTTCATAATAACGGAGAAAAAGAGATGGCCGATCCTTCACAGCACATACTTTACAGCGGCGGGCTCAAAGGAGCGGAAACGACCTTCGGGCAATGTGCCGAAAAGTGGGGCATCAAAGAGGTGAACTTCACTTTTGTGGGGCACGAGATGGAGCGCGTGAAAAATGTCAAGTTTCTCACGGAGGAGGATTTGAGGCGCGGAGACGTGAGCATGGAAATCGTCTGCCAGCGCATGGGAAGGACTTACACCAACGTGAACAAGATCCGTCGCGTCATGCAGTCCATCTTTCACATGATCAACAGCGGCTATCAGGTCTTCGCCGTAGGAACCATCAGAGAAGACGGCACGGTGAAAGGGGGAACGGGCTGGGGCGTTGAACTGGCCAAATTCTTCAACCGTCCCCTGTCCGTTTACGATCAGGACCGGAAACAATGGTACAACTGGCAGGACAAGGCCTGGGTTCAGGGGGATGCGGTCATCACCCACCAGACCTTTGTGGGAACGGGAACGAGAAACCTCACGGAAAAAGGCCGGGAGGCCATCGAGCAACTTTTCGAACGTTCCTTCGGATCTGCCGCTTCCAGCGAGTGACATTCCCCGGGGAGAACCAGGGCCCCGCCATTGACCCTTTTCATGATTTTCCTTATATTTCACCGCATCATGGACCGGCATCCTTTGACATGGCCTTTCAGGCATTCATTCAGGTTTTTATCACAGAGGTTTTCAGCGTGAACAAGCAACACCACAAGGAAGTGGACCGGCGAAGGTGCTTCGGCATCATCAGCCATCCCGATGCAGGAAAAACGACTCTCACGGAAAAGCTGCTCCTTTTCGGAGGAGCCATACAGCTGGCCGGGGCCATCAAAGCCCGAAAAGCGGCACGCCATGCCACCAGTGACTGGATGGCCATCGAAAAGGAAAGGGGCATCTCCGTCACAACGTCTGTCATGAAGTTCGATTACAGAAATTATGAAATCAACCTTCTCGACACACCGGGCCACCAGGATTTCTCCGAAGACACCTACCGGGTGCTCACGGCCGTGGACAGCGCCCTCATGGTCATAGACAGTGTGAATGGCGTGGAACCCCAGACGGAAAAGCTCATGGAGGTGTGCCGCATGCGCAACACCCCCATCATCACCTTCATCAATAAAATGGACCGGGAGGGACTGCCGCCCCTAGACATTCTTTCGGAAATCGAAGACAAGCTGCAGATCGAATGCACGCCCCTTTCCTGGCCCATTGGAGCGGGAAAAAGGTTCAAGGGTGTCTACGACTTCTACAACAACGCTCTGCACCTTTTCACGCCGGGCATGGAAACGCGCAAGCAGGAGGGAATAGTCATCGGCGATCTCTCCGACCCGGTCCTGGACGAACACCTTCAATCCCAGGCAGACCAGTTGCGGGAAGATGTGGAACTGATTGTGGGTGCCGCCAACCCCTTTGAAATGGACCAGTACCTCAGGGGAAACCAGACCCCGGTCTTTTTCGGAAGCGCACTCAACAACTTCGGAGTGCGAGAGCTGCTGAATGCCTTTGTGGAAATGGCGCCCCCTCCCGGTCCCCGACCCTCCAACGTTCGGGAGGTTTCTCCCTACGAGGAATCTTTCTCGGGATTCGTTTTCAAGATTCAGGCAAACATGGACCCCGCCCACCGGGATCGCATAGCCTTTCTGAGGGTCTGCTCGGGCAGGTTCACCCGAGGCATGAAAGTGCAGCACCACCGCCTGGGAAAAGAAATCACCCTTTCCAACGCCATCATTTTTCTGGCCCAGGACCGGGCCAACGTGGAGGAGGCCTTCCCCGGAGACATCATCGGCCTTCACAACCATGGCACCATAAAAATCGGGGACACTTTCACGGAAAAAGAACCCCTTCAGTTCAGAGGCATTCCCAATTTTGCGCCGGAGCACTTCAGGAGAGTGATCCTCAAAAATCCCCTGAAAATGAAACAGCTTCAAAAGGGATTGAAGCAACTGGCGGAAGAGGGTGCCGTGCAGTTTTTTCGACCCTTTGTGGGCAGAGACTACATTCTCGGGGCCGTGGGGGTGCTACAGTTCGATGTGACCATGGCCAGGCTCAAAGACGAGTACGGAGTGGACGCCATCTACGAACCCCCCAGCTTCACCACCGCCCGGTGGGTGGAGGCCGGGGACAAAAAGCTTCTCGAAGATTTTGAGAGAAAAAACCAGAACAACCTGGCTCACGATGCGGCGGGACTTTTGACCTACCTGGCACCCAATGAGTGGCGTCTCAAGTTCGTCATGAACGACTGGCCGGGAATCACTTTTCTGAAAACCCGGGAACACAGCTGAAATGTCAGAAAGAATGATCGCCACAGGCCTTGCAGGGGCCGCAAAGGGCACAGCGCCTTTCCGGCATTCAGAAAACATCAATCAATGACTTTTTTTCATCAGAAGGTATGCAATTGATCAAATCCATCATCAGCAAGTTCAAAGCATGGACAAGGGGATCGGCTGCAAGGAAAGAAGCCAGCCAGCCCAAAACCGGTGATGAACCACCGGCTTCAGAAAATCAAAAAGCTCCCGGGCCATCACCCGGGGATGGGACTTCCCAGGAAACCCGCACCGGGAGAGCGCGTCCGCCCCGCAAACGTTCCAGGCGTCCGAGACGACCCAGGGGGGAACAGGAGAAAAAAGGCAAAGCGCAGGTGCAGGACCCGTCGGCGGCTCCTGTGCCCAGCGCCCCGAGAGAAGAGGAAGCCTGGGACATCTCCAGGTTCAAAGTCCCCGAACTGGAGGGCCGGACCCGGTTCCACGATCTTCAGCTCCCCGACGAAATCATGCGCGCGGTTTTTGACCTGGGATTTCAATACTGCACTCCCATACAGGCTGCCATGCTGCCGCACGTTCTTGCGGGTTCCGATGCGGCGGGCAAGGCACAGACAGGAACGGGAAAGACGGCTGTCTACATGATCGGTGCCCTCAGGCACCTTCTCAATAACCCCCCTCCCCGTCCTCACGGTGCAGGAAGACCCCGTGTGCTGATCCTGGGCCCCACCCGGGAACTGGTCATTCAGATCGAAAAGGATGCCCGAGACCTCGCCCGGCACACTCCCCACAGAACTGTCGCCGTCTACGGGGGCATGGACTATGAAAAACAGCGGCGCCAGTTGACGGACAGTCCCGTGGACATTGTGGCCGCCACTCCCGGAAGACTCCTGGATTTCCAGCGGCAAGGGGACATCAGGCTGGACAGGGTGGAAATGCTCGTCATCGATGAAGCCGACCGCATGCTCGACATGGGCTTCATTCCCGATGTGCAGCAGATCGTCCGCAGCACCCCCTACAAAGACAAACGCCAGACGCTTTTGCTCAGCGCCACTCTCAGCGAGGACGTCACGCGCCTCGCCTCCCAGTGGACACGCGATCCCGTGACGGTGGACATTGAACCGGAACAGGTGGCGGTGGACTCGGTGAAACTCATCATCTACATCGTGACCATGGAGGACAAATTCGCCCTTCTGTACAATCTCATCACGCTTCAGAACCTCAAGAAAGTCATCGTCTTTGGAAACCGGCGCGACCAGACGCGGCGACTCACGGAACAACTGAACCGCTATGGGATCAAAAGCGAACTGCTCTCGGGAGAAGTGGACCAGAAAAAGCGGGTGCGTGTGCTGGAAAGTTTCAAAGGGGGGAAAACCCGGGTGCTCGTGGCCACGGATGTGGCCGCAAGAGGACTCCACATCGACGACGTGAGCCATGTGATCAATTACCACCTTCCCATGGACCCCGAGGATTACGTGCACCGCATCGGCCGAACGGGGAGGGCGGGGGCCACGGGGATCTCCATCAGTTTCGCCAGTGAGGACGATTCCTTTCAGATTCCGGTGATCGAAAAATACATCGGCCGTGGACTGAAATGCATTCATCCCGAAGACGATTGGCTCGTCCTGCCGCCGCCACCGCCCGCACCTTCTTCAGAACAAAAACGGGCGGCTCCATCGAGACGGCCTGGAGGCGGAAGCAGGGGAGGGGCCGGCTCGGCCCCGTCCAGAAAAAGGCCCGGGAACAGAAAAAAAAGTGCACCGAACGTCACCGGGGAGAGTTCATCCTGACCAGGTGCCGTCTTTGCTCTTCTGCGTGGTAGGAGCTGCGAACCAGCGGACCCGATTCAACCCAGAGAAAACCTTTATCGAGGCCCG
The DNA here is from genome assembly GCA_003566995.1 of Syntrophobacteraceae bacterium. Classification (GTDB taxonomy): domain Bacteria; phylum Desulfobacterota; class Syntrophobacteria; order Syntrophobacterales; family Syntrophobacteraceae; genus SLCH01. The sequence goes on along the minus strand of PXBG01000125.1, from coordinate 18,023 downwards.
CAGTGCGCAGCTCCTCAAACTGCTCCGGTGAGTAGAACCGCTCCACCGGAAGATGCTCGCCACCGGGGCTCAGGTATTGTCCGACGGTGAGGATTTGGCAGCCCGCCCTTCCCAGGTCGTCCATGACCTGAAGGATTTCCTCCCAACGCTCGCCCAGCCCCACCATGATTCCCGACTTGACGGCAAAATCTCCTCCCCACGACGAGGCCCGCCTCAAAAGCTCCAGGGATCTTCCATACTTCGCCCCGGGCCTCACCTTTTCATAAAGCCGGGCCACCGTTTCCATGTTGTGAGCCAAAACATGAGGCCTCGCCGCGAAGACCTTCTCCAGGGCTTTCCAGTGCCCCCCAAAGTCAGGGATGAGCACTTCCACAGAACACTGAGGCATTTCCCTGCGAAGCGTTTTTATGGCCCGGGAAAAAACCGACGCCCCTCCATCGGGCAGATCATCGCGCGTGACCGATGTGAGAACCACGTGGTTCAACTCCATGGCCCTCACCGCTTGAAGGATTTTGTTCGGTTCTTCAGGATCCAGTGGACGCGGAACACCGCTGGAAACGGCACAAAAGCGGCAATTTCGAGTGCAAAGGTCACCCAGGATCAAAAATGTGGCCGTTCCTGAAGACCAGCACTCGGCCATGTTGGGACATCTGGCTTCCTCGCACACGGTGTGCAGCGATTTGCTGCGCATCAGAGCTTTCACCCGCCCGACGGATTCGCTGGAAGGAAGACGCACCCTGATCCAGGGGGGCTTGGATGCTTTGCACCCTTCGCGATCACCGGCACCTGGCCTGCTTTCACCCGGTTTGGAAGGTTTTTCATTCATGAGGCCTCCCCGCCTTTCTCCCGACCCTCTCCCTTCATGATAGAGGCTCCCAGCTGCCCGCAGCCGGCCATGATCTTTTCTCCCCTGGACCGCCTCAGTCTCACGAACACCCGGCGCGCTGCAAGCCATTCACAAAACTTTTGCACCCGGTCGGGCTGGGGGGCCTCAAAGGCTGAAGAACCATTCCCGTTGCAGGCAATGACATTGACACGTGCAGAAAGCCCGCAAAGATACTCCGCGAGCTCATGTGCGTGTTCCGGAGAGTCGTTGACGCCTGCGAGAAGAACATATTCCACAAAAATGACCCCGTCTCTGCCCAGGGGATAGGCCCGCAGCTCTTCCCTGAGCCTCTCCAGTGAATATCTTCGGTTGATGGGCATGATCTGGTTGCGGAGCTCGTTGCTGGCCGCGTTGAGGGACACGGCAAGCCTCAGGTTGGGGCGATTGAGGGCTGCGAGCCTTTGAATGCCGTCTGCATGACCCGCAGTGGAAAGGGTGATGTGGCGATGGGAGATGTCGAGTCCCCGCTGGTCGCTCATGACGTCCACCGCCCTCATGACCTCATGGAAATTGTCGAGGGGTTCCCCCATGCCCATGAACACCACGTTGTGGACGGGCTTTTTCAGTTGAAAACGGGCTGCATGGACCTGCCAGACGATTTCTTCCGCCGAGAGATGGCGCACAAAGCCCATGGACCCCGTCACACAGAACCGGCATCCCATTTTGCAGCCCACCTGGGAGGAAACGCAAAGGGTGTTGCGGCTCCGGGCGGGGATGAGGACCGATTCCACACAATGCCCGTCGGCAAGGGTCGAAACCCATTTCAAGACATTGTCTTTCTTCCGGGCGGTGATCCTGCACGAGGGCCAGCAGACCGTTTTCTCGACCTGGCGGGCCAGAGAGGGGGAGGAGACAAATTCAGGCGCCTTGAAAAAGGACCTGTTCCCCTTTTTGAACACTTCGCGGTAGAGGGCCGCCGCATGATGAAGGCCTTTGCCCCAGCGACGGTTCATTTCCCGGGCCAGTTCGTCACAGGTCATGGCAAAAACGATCACTCTTCACTCTCCCCCGGCTTCCCGGGCCGCTACACCGCAGAGCCATGAAGGCCATGTTTCCCGCATCTCCCTTTGAAACACTTCTCCAAAGGCCTGAACCAGGGGAGAAACCACTTCCTCCAATGACAGCTTTCGCCCCAGGACCCGTTCCAGGGACGTCACTCCCCTGTCCCTGATGCCACAGGGGACCATCTGGTGAAAATAACGCAGATCCGTGTTCACATTGAGTGCAAAGCCATGCTCCGTCACGCGCTGAGCCCCAATTTTCACACCGATGGCTCCAATTTTTTCTTCACCCACCCACACACCCGTGAGTCTTTCCCAGCGGCCGGATGCAACCCCCAGCATTTTCAGGGCCCTCATCAATACCTCCTCCAGGTCCCGAAGGTAACGGCTCGCACCGCCGGAACGTTCTTTGAGGCTCAAAATGGGATACCCCACCAACTGTCCCGGCCCATGAAAAGTGATGTCCCCCCCCCGGTCCACGCGCACCACATCCACACCCTCCCTGGCGAGCTTTTCTTTGGGAACGAGAAGGTGGATTTCCTTTCCCCTGCGTCCGAGGGTGTAAACGGGGGGGTGCTCCACGAGGAGGAGAGTGTCCCCCACGGCCTCCCTTCCGCGAAGGAGGGCCAGGGACTTTTGAAGGGACCACGCCCTGCGGTAGTCCATGAGCCCCAGCCGGCAGTATGAGCAGGTGGGGAGGCTCAAGGCCTGTCCTTCCTTTTCAGTTCAGTTGTTCCCAGGGAAAGGCCTGCCATTCCATGAACCCCTCATTTCTTACCTTTGCCGGAAGGCATGATGTGCGTGGACATTCCCATAAAAGCTTCGGCCGCCTCTCCCTCCGTTTCGGAGAGCGTGGGGTGTGGATGAATGCTCAGGGCCATGTCTTCCGCCAATGCTCCCATTTCCACAGCGAGAACGCCTTCGGCGATCATCTCCCCCGCATGGCGCCCCACGATGCCCATGCCCACAATGCGTCCCGTTTGGGCATCTCCGATGAGCTTGGTCATCCCCCTGGAAAGTCCCAGGGTCACGGCCCGTCCCGAAGCAGACCAGGGAAAACGGGTGACCTTGATCTCCATTTTTCGCCTGCGGCACTCTTCCTCCGTGAGCCCGCACCAGGCCAGCTGGGGATCTGTGTAGACCACGGCGGGAATGGCCTGCACGTCAAAGGAAGCCGGTTGACCGGCGATGACCTCCGCCGCCACCTTTCCCTCGCACATGGCCTTGTGAGCGAGCATGACGCCTCCCACCACATCACCCACGGCGAATATCTTCCTGTTGGATGTCCGCCGCTGCTCATCCACGGCGATGAATCCGTCATCACTCACCTGAACATGGGCTTTTTCAAGTTCCAGCTCTTTGGTGTGAGGGACTCTGCCCACGGCCACCAGCACACGGTCGAAACGTTCCCGCAAATCTTTCCCCTGTCCCTCAAAAGTGACCTTCACGTGGTCTTTTTCTTCCTGGGCCTTCTTGACCCCGGTGCCCAGGTGAATGCCCTCAAAAACCTCCTCCAGGTGCTCCGAGAGGGGGCGCACCAGGTCCTGGTCCGCGCCCGCCATGAGGCGGTCCGCCCATTCCACCAGGGTCACTCGGCTCCCGAGAGCTGCATACAGAGAACCCAGCTCCACCCCCACGTATCCTCCACCCACCACCAGGAGGTGTTCCGGAACGTCGGGGATTTCCAGGGCGCCCGTGGAACTCATCACACGTCCTCCTCCCTCAAAGGAAACACCGGGGAGCGAGCGGACACGGGAACCCGTGGCAATGATGGCATGCTTGAACTTGACGTGTGACACTTCCGCCTCGATCAAGCGAACACGATCGTGGTCTTCAAAAACGGCACGCCCCTGAACGAACTGGATTCCACGCTTTCTGCAAAGTTCCCGGAGTCCATTGGCCAGCCGGTCCACCACCTGGTTTTTCCATTGGCGCATTTTTTCCAGATCGACGCGAACGTCCTGGAAGGAAATCCCCATTTCACTCCCCCGGCGCGCGTCGAGAAGCAGTTCGGAGACATTGAGCAGGGTCTTGGAGGGAATGCAGCCGCGAAAAAGGCACACCCCACCGGGACGGCTTCTCATGTCCACGAGGGTCACATCCATTCCCAGGTCAGCCGCTCGAAATGCCGCCGCATATCCTCCGGGACCTCCTCCCACCACGAGGACCTCCGTCTCTTGAGTGAATTCACCCATCACCATGGGGCAATCCTCCTTCTCCGCAGGGATCACATGACCATGAGCAGATTTTCGGGATCCTGCAGGGATTCTTTGACCATGTTCACGAAGCGGGCAGCATCGGCTCCGTCCACCACCCGGTGGTCAAAACCGAGAATGAGGGGCAGCATCAGCCTGGGAACCACCCTGTAGTTGTTCAGGTCGCCTTTGATCACGGGTTCCAACCGCCCCTGCGCGAGACCCAGAATGGCCGCCTGAGGGTGGTTGACGATGGGTGTGAACGCTCTTCCCCCCAAGGCTCCTATATTGGTGATGGTGAAAGTGCCCCCTGTCACATCTTCCCGGTCGATTTTCCCCTCACGGGTGCGCTGAACCAGTTGGGGAAGCTCCTGAGAGAGCAATGTCAGGCTTTTGCGATCCACATTCTTCAGGACAGGCACAACGAGGCCGCGATCCGTGTCCGTGGCGACGCCGATGTTGTAATATTTTCTGAACAGAATCTCCTCCGAATCCATGTCGATGCTCGCATTGAAGCCGGGGAAAGCCTTCAGGGCAGCCACCACCGCCTTGAGCACAAAGACGGTCAGGCTCAGGGTCCCCCCCTGGGCACGAATCTTTTCTTTGGCCTTTTGCCTGAACGCTTCCAGTTCGGTGATGTCGGCCGCATCCTGATGGGTCACATGGGGGATCTCGGACCAGGCCAAAGCCATGCGCCTGGCCGTTGCCTTTCGAACGGAACGCAAAGCCACACGCTCCACGGCCTCTTCTTCCATGGAGGGCTCTTTGACCCCTTCCTCTTCCCCCACAGCCTCTTTTTCATCCCGTGAAATCTTTTTGGGCACGGTTGGCTCTTCCTTTTCCCCTGCAGCCTCTTCGCCTTTCCTTGCGAAGGCCTGAACATCTTCAGGCATGACACGGCCACCCGGTCCGGAAGCCGTCACCTGTCTCAGGTCCACTCCCAGTTCACGGGCCAGGCGCCGGGTGGAAGGGGCCGCAGGCACCGGCCCCTCTTGCGGGGGTTTTCCGGAAGTCCCAGCCTTCTCACGCGCCTCTTTCTTGTCGCCCTCAGACGGCTCTTTCCCCGTATCCTCCTCTTTCTCTTTTTCTTTTGGGGTTTCTTTTTTCTTCCCCTTGTTTTTCTCTTCCTCTTCACCCTGGTCTTTACCGGAAGGAGTCTCTTCTTCACCCTCTCCAGAGGGTTGCTTTTTGTCTTCCCTTGAGGGTTCCTCGCCGGGTTCGCCCTTTTCATCTGCCCGGTCAAAAACCATCATGACCTGACCCACTTTCACCACATCACCAGGCTTCACGCGAATCTCTTTGACCACTCCCGCCACGGGGGAAGGAACTTCCGTGGTGGCCTTGTCCGTCTCCACCAGGAGGACCAGAGTTCCGTCTTCGACTTGATCGCCCTCGGACACGAGGACTTCGACGATTTCCCCCTCGTGGATGCCTTCTCCCAGATCAGGAAGCTTGAATTCCAATGGCATGTTCCCTCCTCGCAACCTTTCTACAGGGCCGCAAAAAATGTCCTTCTTCCCATGGAAGCCATGTGTCCTTTCTTTTGCAGCTCCCTTTCATCACGCATTTCCGCACAAAAACCTGCAGGGCCCTGTTCCCGTTTATCCTCAGAAATCGAGAGTTTCCCGAACGCCCTGCATCACCCTGTTCACGCCGGGCAGATAGTCCATTTCCCGCTGGTAAAGGGGAATGACGATGTCAAAACCTGTCACCCGCCTCACGGGAGCTTCCAGGTACAGAAAGGATTTTTCCACGAGGCGCGCGATCACTTCGGCCCCCGCTCCAAAGCTTCGGGGCGCCTCGTGAGCCACCACCACCCGCCCCGTCCTGCGGGCGGACTCGGAGAACAGCTCGTCGTCCAGGGGCGAAATGGTGAGAAGGTCGATCACTTCCACCTGAACACCGTCCTCCTCTTCCAGTTTTTCTGCGGCTTCCATGACCGAATGAAGGGTGGCGCCGTAGGAGATGACCGTCACGTCTTTTCCCTCCCGGGCGATGCGTGACTTGCCGATGGGCAGTGTCTCCTCGTCTTCGGGCACTTCCTCCCGAAAAGCCCGGTAAAGGGCCTTGGGCTCGAAAAAAATCACAGGGTCGGGGTCCCGAATGGCACTCACCAGAAGAGCTCTCGCATTACGGGGAGTGGAAGGGATCACCATCTTGAGGCCCGGTGTGTGGGCAAAATAGGCTTCGCGGCTTTCCGAATGGTGCTCCAGGGCCCGCACGCCCCCTCCGTATGGAGCCCGCAAAACCATGGGCACGTGAAATCTCCCCAGGGATCTTCCCCGAAGACGCGCTGCATGAGCTTCCAACTGGTGCATGGCGAAGTAGCTGAAACCGGAGAACTGCATTTCGCAGACGGGTTTCAAACCATGAAGAGCCATTCCGATGGAAAACCCCGCAATGCCCGATTCTGCCAGAGGAGTGTCCATGACACGCTCGGGACCGAACTTGTCCATGAGGTTGTCGGTCACCCGAAAAACGCCCCCGTCTTTTCCCACATCCTCGCCCAGGACCATGACGCCGTCATCTTTTTCCATCTCCTGCATGAGGGCCAGGTTGATGGCCTGAACCATTGTCATTTTAGCCATATTCACTTCCCTCCCTTCCTCTGGGCCTGTTCCGCCTTCAGTTCTTCCCGCTGCTGTTCCACATGAGGTGGCAATTCCTCCAGAAGATGCTCAAACATGGAAAGGGGATCGGGAGTCTTTTTGATGAAGTCTTCCCATCGTCCCACAGCCTCTTTGATCTCGCCGCTCACCTCTTCCTCGGTGGCTTTGACCTGGTCATCATCCATGAGGTTCTTATCCCGAAGGTATTTTTCAAAGCGGGTGATGGGATCTTTTTTGACCCAACCTTCCACTTCCTCTTCAGACCGGTATTTCTTGGGATCATCGGCAGTGGTGTGCACGGACATGCGGTAGGTGACACATTCGATAAAAGTGGGGCCCTCTCCTGATCGTCCCCGGTCAACAGCCTCTTTGGCTGCGGCATAGACGGCCAGGACATCGTTGCCGTCCACCTGGATGCCGGGCATTTCGTAGGCCAGCGCTTTTTGAGCGAGGGTCTTGGAGCGCGTTTGATGGGACCGGGGGACGGATATGGCCCAGTGGTTGTTCTGGCAGATGAAAATGGCGGGTACCTGAAAGACCGCGGCAAAGTTCATGGCCTCATGAAAGTCGCCCTCGGAAGTGGCTCCATCCCCGAAAAAGGTCATGGCCACCTGCTTCTGTTTTCTATACCTGATGGCGTAAGCGATGCCCGCGGCATGGAGGGTCTGGCTCCCCACAGGTATGGAGACGGGGAGATTGTTGAACCCTTCGGGGATTTCTCCCCCTTCATTGTACCCGGCATACAGGGAAAGGATGTTTTCCATTTTCTTTCCTCGCCACAACTCTGCAGCCATTTCCCGAAAAGAAGGCACCAGCCAGTCATCGGGTTCCAGCACGGCCACAGCCCCGATCTGAGCCTCCTGTCCCTTGATGGGCGCAAAGGTGCCGATTTTGCCCTGCCGCTGCAGCGTCAACATGCGTTCGTCGAATTTACGGCTCAACACCATGGCCCGGTACAGTTTCATGAGGAGGTCTTCGGACAGGTTGGGATCCAGCTTTTTGTCCAGTTTTCCGTTCTCATCCAAAATGGACAGGTACTGAATTTTGTAGGGAAGATTGATGTCTTTCCTGGGCATTGTCACTCCCTTCCTTTTTGAGGTGATGGGACGAAGGGTTTGCGCTCCCTGCGGGAGGCAAGGATGAGATTCCACATCCTGAACTTCAAGGAATCCATGCGTTCATGACCCACAATATAAAGCCTGTGTTCCTCATTGTGACATCTTTTGTGGAAAAAGCTGTCACATTCCTCCCCGGAAGCCACAAAAAAAGCCGGGCGAATGCCTGGCTTGTGGAGGAGCGACTTTTTTTCAATGAACGAAAAATCTTTCAGGACACAGTGCGGGATCTCCCTTGAAGGAGGGGGGAGAGCGCATCAAGGAACATGAAGGTCATAAGGCCATCCCACGAGGCCGCCCTCCATGAAAAAGACCCTGTCAAAACCCGCTGCGTTGAGAATGCGCTGTGCTTCGTAGCCTCTCATGCTCACTTTACAGAAGGCCAGAATGTCCCGGTCCCTGGGAAGTTCATGCATGCGTTCCCTCAAGGCGCCCAGAGGAATGTGCAGCACATGGAAGGGAAGCTGCATGGCGGCATATTCCTCTGGGGTCCGCACGTCCAGCAGAACAGGGGGAGCACTTTCGCTCATACGGCGCATGCACTCCCTGGGGGAGATTCCCGCCGCCAATCCGTCCAGCTTGTTGACCATGAGGTGCATCGCGGCGGCCACGGGATCTATGGGAGGGGCATAGGGGGGCGCATAGCCCAGATCCAGGTCGGCCACCTCATCTACGGTGGCACCGAAGAAGAGGGCCGTGGAGGAAATGTCCAGCCGCTTGGAGGCATCGCCCATACCCACCACCTGAACCCCCAGCAGTTTCCGGCTTCGCCTGGAAGCCACCACCTTGATGATGAGAGGCTTGCTCTGGGGCACATAATGGGGCAGGTCCGGTCCGGCCCAGATGGCCGTTTCCACTTGCGAATCCAGTTCCATGGCCTGCTTTTCCGTGAATCCCGTGCGGCCTATGGTGATGTCGAAAGCACGGCAGATCCCCGTTCCCGTGATGCCCTTATAGGGAGTAGAAATACCGGCGATGTGGTTGGCAATGACACGGCCGTGCTTGTTGGATGTGGAGCCCATAGGCGCGTAAAGAGGAGAGCGCTCCATGGGATCCGCATGGTGGTTGAGCACGCAGTCTCCACCCGCGTAAATCTCCGAGTCGCTCGTCTGGCAGTTGCTGTTGATGAGGATGCCCCCCCGGGGAGAACAGTCCAGGCCTGAATCTCTCGCCAGCTGGTCATTGGGGCACACCCCGACGGAAATGAGCACCAGGTCCGCGGGAAGAAGGGAGTTTTCCGTTTGCACCTGCGTGACGCGGCCTTCCCTGCCTTCCAGTCCCACGACGTTTTCTCCCAAAATGAGATGGACGCCCTTTTGCTTCAGATGTCTGGCCGCCAGCAAAGCCATGTCTTCATCGAGGAACTGGGGAAGTACCTGGGGGCGCGCCTCCACCACACTCACTTCCAGCCCCCGGCGGATCAGAGCTTCCGCCATCTCCACCCCGATGTATCCGGCGCCTACGATCACCGCCTTCCTGAGCTTTTGCTTTTCTATCTCGCGAACCATGCTTTCCGCATCATGGGGGTGGCGCATGAACCAGGCATTTTGCAGCCCTTCATGGGCAAAAGGGGGTTTCACGGCCTGCCCGCCCGTGGCAAGCACCAGTTTGTCGTAGAAAAGATCTTCCTCGACCCCCGTGTCCACATGTTTCACCGTGACCGTTTTGGGCAGCCGATTGATGCGAAGAGCTTCCACCCGGGTCAGTGTTTTGAATCCTTTGACTTTTTCAAAAAAAGGAACATTCCTGGGAATTCCTGCGGGAGTTTCGCTCAGCATTTCAACCTGGGGAAACATCCCTTCCACATAGTAGGGCAGACCGCAGGCGCCGTAGGAAATCACACTCCCCCGTTCGATCAGGGTCACCTCTGCCCGGGGCAGCAAGCGTTTCAACCGCGAGGCGGTTTTGGGACCGCAGGCCACGCCTCCCACGATCAACACACGAAGATTACCGCTCATATGAATCCTTTTCAGTTCAATGAATGATGACTGGATGAAGCCTTTCAATGGACTCTTCAATCCGGATAAAACCTTCGTTCACTGTTCAAGATGACATTACCATTGTGGATGAAGGACGTCCATAAAAGTCCCCTTGCATGAGAAGGCACAGAAGAAGTTGTTCAAAAAAAAAGGCCGAAACCGTTGAATGCCAAAGGGACTGTTCCAACGGTGACGACCTCGAAACGGAGGAAAAAATGAAAAAACTCCCAGATCAGGCTCAACCCCAGTGCCCGGAGACATCGGGCGCGCTGGCGGCTTCGTAATTTCCCCGGCGGTAGTTTTTCACGGCTTCCTCCACGGTGCCGCTCACTCCAAGAAACACGGGAATACCTGCCGCCTGGAGAGCCTGAAACGCTTTGGGACCGCAATGCCCCGTGAGCACGGCCTGAGGGCCGTGCTGTGCCACCAGAGTGGCCGCCTGTATTCCCGCACCCTGGGCCGCCTGAGCATTCTGAGTGTTCTCAAGGGGCACGAACTCCATGGAATCCGTGTCCACCATGAGAAAAAAAGCAGCCCGGCCGAAACGAGGATCCACAACCGCGCTCATGTCTTTGCCGCCTGCACTCACTGCCACTTTCATCACTACCTCCCCGGTCAGAGAACCCTCTCACTCCAAAAGGCTGAACAGGTAAGCTCCTCCTGGAGAAAAAAGAGGTGCACAGGCGGGAAACCCACCCCTGCAAAAAATCTCACCTCTGGAAGAGCAACCCGAAACATCCTCAGGAGAGGGACATTTTCCTTGAATGTTTCTGGAACACAACCCCATGAAAAGTCTTTCAAAAGCCTCCGCGTTCGCCAAGAGACGGGCCCGCCTCCTTCAATGGTCGCAAACATTGGGGCCCGTTACGAGAGAGCGGGAAAGATACTGATGGATCAGTTCTTCAGGGGCCAGGTTAGGGGCTCCCGTGATGACCTGAATGTTCTGTTCGCGGAAAAGATCCTGAGCCCGGCCCCCCATGCCACCGGCAATGATGAGGTTCACGCTCATCTCTCCCAGCCATCGGGGCAGCACTCCCGGTTCGTGGGGTGGGGGCACCGCCCATTCCTTGCGCACGATGGATCCTTCTTCCACATGGACGATGGAAAACTTCTCACAATGTCCGAAGTGATTGGTCAGCACGTCACCGGACACGGGAATGGCCGCTTTGAATGTTTTGAGATCTTTCAGGGTTTCCTTTTCCTGCTGCGTTGGGCTTTTATCCCCCTGCAGGGTCTTTTTCACAGGCGTCGACTGCACCACTGCGCCCACAATTTTAGCCACGGCCTGAAGGAAATGGTGGTTCGAACCGGATTGTTCCATCAAGGGCAAACCCGTGTCTCCCCTTTCCACGACACCGGGGTCAAAGGGAAGGCTTCCCAGAAAGGGGACGTTCATGTGCTCCGCCATCTTTTTGCCCCCATCCTTGCCGAAGAGAGGGATTTCCCGGTCACAGTGAGGACAGATGAGGCCGCTCATGTTTTCAACCACTCCCACGATGGGCATTTGAAGCTTACGGCAAAAATTGATGGATTTGCGCACGTCCGCCAGAGCCACTTCCTGAGGTGTGGTGACGATGACCGCCCTGATCCCTGAAATGGTCTGGGCAACACTCAAGGGTTCATCCCCCGTGCCCGGAGGAGAATCAACCACCAGGTAGTCCAGGTCTTCCCACTTCACCTCGGCCACGAACTGCCGGATCACTCCGTCCTTGACCGGGCCCCTCCAGATCACCGCCGAATCACGGTCCTCAAGGAGGCAGTCGATGGAAACCACCTGAAGGTTTTCGTTGTAGCGGTGGGGAATCAACCTGTTGTTGTCCCTGTCCATGTCGAACATGCCATGAATTCCCAGCATGCGGGGAATGCTTGGCCCGTGAAGGTCCACATCCATCAGGCCCACTTTATATCCCAGGCGCGAAAGTCCCAGGGCAAGATAGGCGGCCACGGAACTCTTTCCCACACCCCCTTTCCCGCTCATGACCACCAGTTTATTCCTGATGCGCTTCAACTGGTTTTCAAGAAGGACACTCTGATCGTCATCCCTGGATGATGATTTTTGACCGCTTCCACATTGACCCGTAGCGCAGGATCCCATTTTCCGACCTTTCTTTTCGAGATGGTTGCACTTTTTCAAAGCTTTTCACCGGCAGAAAATGCCCGTGAGCACAAAAACAAACCTTTTGAATGGATCGACCCTTTCGAGTTCACCGGCCGACCCGCCTGCATAGGCCCTTCCTCATGAGCTCCCCCTGTGTGCTCCCTGGAAAATCCGGATATTGAAGACATTGCGGATTCCGGTGCGGTTTCGGGGCGACAGTGCCTGAAGCCATTGCGGCCGATGATTTTCACCGATCCGCACAGAGAGATTTACACGGAGCATGCCAGCAGAAAAAATCAAAGGGAGTTCAAAAAAACAAACAGCAATGACAACAATGATTTATGTGGATAAAAAAGAAAAAGAGGAAGGCATTCGGTGGCGATGGGAAGGGGTGGGGGGTTGTGTTGCGGGTGCATTTTGAACCCCATTGAAAGGGTCAAAGAACCAAAATGCACCGGTTTTCAGGTCTGTGTGGGGGTGGTTTTCAAGATGGGCAGAAAAACGCTGAAAACGGAACCCTGCCCCACCTCGCTGGAAACCATGAGGCGCCCTCCGTGGCCGTCCACAATGGCTTTGACGGTTGCCAGCCCCAGGCCGAATCCTTCCGTCACTTCAGAGCCTTTTCCTCTTTTGAAGGAATCAAGAAGGATCAGGCTTTCCGGGGCGTGAGGGAATACTGCTGAATTTTTCGGCGCAGAGTGTTTTTGTCGATGTCCAGTTCTCTGGCCGTGGCCATCCGTTTCCAGGTGTTTCTTTCCAATGCCTGCAGGATGGCGACTCTTTCCGCATCCCTGAGAGTGCCCCCCTCCCAGAGAAGCGGTGCTTCAGCAGACCTGCGCAAATGTTCCGGAAGGTGAAGGGGTTGAATGAGGCCTTCCCGGCACAAGATGAAAGCGTATTCCACGGCATTTTCCAGTTCCCGAATGTTTCCGGGCCAGTGATAGTTCATCAGACTGGACAAAGCCTCCTGGCTGATCCCGGCAATGTGCCTGCCTCGCAGGCGATTGAGCTTTTCAATGAAATGATCCACGATGAGAGGAATGTCTTCCTTGCGCTGAGCCAGCACGGGCAACTCCAGCCGCACCACGTTTATGCGGTAGAAAAGATCCTTGCGAAAAATTCCCTCATCCACAAGGCGGGCCAGATCGCGGTTGGAAGCGGTGATGATTCGCACATCCGTCCTGATGCTTTTGGAGGATCCGAGAGGCTCGTAGCAGCGTTCCTCCAGAACCCTCAGAAGGCGCACCTGAAGGGCGGGGGAGATGTCTCCTATTTCGTCGAGAAAAAGAGTCCCTCTTTCAGCCACGGCAAACCGGCCCGGCCGGTCCCGCCGCGCATCGGTGAAGGCTCCCGCCACATGGCCGAAAAGCTCCGACTCCAGTAAAGTGTCGGGCAATGCCCCGCAATTGAGGGCCACGAAAGGTCCCTTGGCTCTCTGACTGAGATTGTGAATGGCCCTGCTGAGCAATTCCTTTCCCGTTCCACTCTCTCCCTGTATGAGCACGGTGCTCTCACTCTCGGCCACGTGGGGAAGGATGGCAAATATTTTTCTCATGAGGGGAGACCTTGAAATGATGTCCTGGAACTGGCATTGGCCTTCCAGTTCCTTTCGAAGGGTTTGTTCAAGGCTCAGATCCCGAAACGTCTCCACCCCTCCGATGACCTTCCCCGCATCGTTTTTGAGAAGCGCCGTGCTGATGGTGATGGGAATTTCCTTGCCGTCTGCCCGAAGAATGACGATGGGCCTGTTCACCACGGGTTTTCCCGTTTCCAGCGTGTAGTTGAGCACACAGGTGGACTGGCACACATTGGCCCTGAACACTTCGCAGCAGGGTTTTCCCATGGCTTCCTCCACGGAAATTCCCGTGATGTGTTCCGCCGCCCGGTTGAAAAAGGTGATGCGCCATTCCAGGTCGACGGTGAAAACCCCATCGGCCACACTGTTGAGAATGGTCCGGTTCTGAGGGGATATTTCTGAATGAATCACGGGCCTCTGATTCTTTCCGCGGTCATCCCATGAGGGGCCGCATGAAAAGGATTTTTGCGAAAGAGAGTTCCAGAGAGAATTTTTCAGTTCACCGAAGGGGAACCTCCTGGTTCAATGGCCTCATCTCATAACTTTTACCGCCCACTGTGAAGGCTTGTTCACGTCATTCCCGCGCAGGCAGGAATCCAGGCCTTGGGCAGGCACGCCTGAAAGCCCTTGTCGCGTCATTCCCGCGCAGGCGGGAATCTCAGGGTGAGGGTTTCAAGTGGGTCCCACTCGTCACTGATGGCACGTCATTCCCGCGCAGGCGGGAATCCAGGGTAACCCTGCCACCGTGACCAACATGGGGACTCTCATTCCCGCAAACGCACGAATCCAATCGTTTTGAAACGCCTCGCCCGACTCTCATTGCGTCATTCCCGCGCAGGCGGGAATCCAGTCTTTTCAGGATTTTCCCCGCCCCCGCCTGCGCGGGGGTGAAGCCATAAAGACCTTTATGCCGGGAGGATACGCCGGCTGGACTTCCTGCACGGGAATGGCAAGAGTGACGGAGGAAGTCAGAACGCAATCCCTTGAATCAAAAGCATTGGCATTGGCATTGGCCTTTTGGCTTGGCCGGCAAAACCGCCCGTTCCTTCGCCGGGCCTCAGAAAATCTCCCTGTGCACCCGCCGCCACAAGTCCACCACCGCCTCTTTGGCCGAACCGGACTGATGCTCCACAATGGTTTTGCCCTCGACCTGAGCCTGTGTGAAGGCGGGGTCGAAAGGCAGGTGGCCCAGAAATGTATAGCCCCTGCTCTTGCACAAAGACTCAATCTCCCGCGAAGCCTTCCAATAGAGATCCGCCTTGTTCACGCACACCAGCACGGGTATTTGAAAATGATCTCCCAGTTGGGCCACCCGGTCAAGATCGTGCTTGCCGGAAACAGTGGGTTCGGAAACCACCAGAACGGCTGAGGCTCCTCCCATGGACGCAATGACGGGACAACCAATGCCAGGAGGACCGTCCGTGAGAATCAATTTTTTGCCCTGTTCCTCACCCCGGCGGCGAGCTTCCTGGCGCACCAGGGTGACCAGTCTTCCCGAGTTCTCTTCGGCAATGCCCAGCTGTGCGTGCACCATGGGTCCAAAGCGCGTTTTGGAATAATACCATTCCCCGCAGAGATTCTCCGGAAAATCTATGGCCTTTGAGGGACAGAAATGCCAGCAGACGCCGCATCCCTCGCAGGAAATGGGATCCACTTCAAAGTTTTCACTGATGGCGTCGAACCGGCACCTTGCCAGGCAATCGCCACACTGGGTGCAGCGGTCGGGATCGATGACGGCCTGATGACCCGCCCGAAACTCGTGCGACTCGAGAATCTCGGGCTTCAAAAGGAGGTGCAGGTCCGCCGCATCCACATCCGCGTCGCACATGATGATCTCCTCACCAAGAGCGGCGAACGCGCCCAGGAGACTTGTTTTTCCTGTCCCACCCTTGCCACTGATGACCACAAGTTCTTTCATGACCTCACTCTCTTCCCTTCAGGCGCATTCCTGAGGCGCCTCCGACGATTCCATCATGTGAACCGCAAGACCCGTTTCAAACGCTTGAGCAAAGACCCTGGAGGGTTTTCAGGGCACATGCATGCGGGACCGGATCTCCCGGAAGAGCTGGAGCATCATCTCCTTCCACCGGGGAAAACCATCCACGAGAACTTCCCCCCGTGCGTAACTTTCCGCCACATGACGATCAAAGGGAACTTCCAGAAGAACCGGTATGTTTTCCCGGGAGGCATATTCCTGGACCTTTCGGTCTCCCACGTCGCAACGGTTGATGACAATGCCCATGGGAATCCTGAGCGTTCGCACGGCGCCGACGGCCAGTTTCAAATCATTGAGGCCGAAAGGTGTGGGTTCGGTCACAAGAATGACGTAATCACTGCCCCGCAATGCGGCGATGACGGGGCAGGAGGTCCCCGGAGGCGCATCCACAATGCTCAGCTTTTCAGGCACCGCATATTGGCGCACTTTTTTGATGAGGGGGGGAGCCATGGCTTCTCCCACGCGCAAACGGCCGTGGACAAAGTCCACCGGGCCCTTTCGACCTTCCTCCACCGTGCCGATGGTGCGCAGCCCCGACATGACGGCCTCTTCGGGACACACCATGAAACACCCTCCGCAACCATGGCACAATTCCTGAAATGTGAGGGCCACATTGGGAAGAATGCCGATGGCATTGAACTGGCAAATTTCCTGGCATTTTCCGCAGTGCGTGCACTTTTCCTCATCTATCCGGGGCACCTCCATGGACACGGTGTGTTCCCCATGCATTGAAGGATTGAGGAAAAGATGGGCATTGGGCTCTTCCACGTCGCAGTCCAACAGTTGAATGTTTTCACCAGACAGGGCCATTGCGAGGTTGACAGCAATGGTGGTCTTACCCGTCCCTCCCTTGCCGCTGGCAACACTGACGATCATCTCGGGAATCTCCTTGAAAACGGTTCGTCTTTTCCGTTCACTTTCGCCTCATGGATTGGCCACACTGAGGACAAGTCCTCTGAAAACAGGGAATTCCCCGTTGATGGAACACTTCCTTCCCGCACCGGGGACAAACACAGGCCGCTCCCTCCAACCCTGCCGCACCCGGGGTTTGCCCCCCTTCGGGCACTCCTGGATTGCATACAGACCCCCACCTTCCTTGCTCACCGCGGCCGGGCCCTTGATTTCCCTGACCCCATTGGCCCCTCATCACTTTTCCCTGTTCGTCACCGCGAGTGGCGTGATCGTTCCCTCTTCGCCGCCGGTAATGGCAGGGCCCCCTGCAGCCAGGCAGACGGTAGCGGGGCTGATGCAGTTCTTCGTTCCTGTAGGCGTTGAGAATTTCAGGGATGTTCCCTGCCACGCCATGAATGACGTGAATGTCTAAATGTTGAGCGTAATCCAGCAGTTCTCTCGTCAAGGCTCCACAGATCACGGAACCCACTCCGCGCTCATGAAGGCTTTTGAGAATTTCGTGACCCCGAGAATTCTCAAAGGTGATTTCCCTGCCGTCATTTTCCCCGCCAACAGCGGAATAGACCACAAATTTCGAACACCAGTCGAGCACAGGTGCCACTCTCGAACGCAAAACAGCAATGGCCAGCATGACATTTTCCTCACGTCCCCGGTTCAATCCAGCAATTCTCCAACAGCAACTTGTATGGAGACAATAGACAACTTTTGTGCCAGGTGATCATCAAGACCGTGGGAACACTGGCCGTGAAAGCTCCATATCTGGCAATGCGCAATGATGTCGGGCCATTGTGCCCATTGGAAAGATCAAAAAAATGTGCCTCAGGGAAAAAGGGCAGGGCGCGCCAATGTCGTTTCTGAAAAAACCAGGTGCATTTTAAACCCATTGCAGGACCGACACCGCTGAAACCGGCGGGATAAAATGTAGCGGGGAGAGAAGGAGAAGTTTTTTCGCTGCGTGTTCCCTTTCCTCACTCGGTTTCTGCTTGCCCTTCTGTGAGCAAGGGGGGCAATTCCTCGGGCATACACGCTCCGGGAACGTGATGAATGCGCATCAAGTGGGCCAGTTGGCTCCCTTGGAAACGTCCCCGTGGATCAAAGTCGAAGGCGAGGGCCGCCACTACCACAATGGGACATGCCCGGCAACCATCGCGAAAATAATAATCGAAGACAATCCTCTGTCTGCCATGTGCGGGATGGGAAGGAGCGGTCAACAACGCCGACAGCACAAGCCTGCAAATCCATGTTACACGACCCAAGTCAGCATCTCCGTTCGCAACAGCCCATTGGCTGATCCATGAACCTTTATTCAAAATGGACAGAATCGGACTAAGCTTACCAAAGAAACCGATGAAGTTTATCTCACAAAATACTCAGGACACCAGAAACCTGAAATACTCCCCGGGGATTCAGGTGAACTTTGAGCCCTGAGGCAAATAAGAAAAGGGTTCTTTTATAAGAAACCATAATGGGCACATTGCTTGCAATACTCAAAATGACCCATTCGCAATGCTCTTGCTGAACGAAGGGAATTCCCCTAACCCTACAACGTTATTTATTTATTGCCAATGATTTCTTTTAGATGCATAGTCTATCTCAACCCACAACGATCAACAAGGAGGTAGGCCATGCTGGCGGCGATTAGAACCGAAGGCGATT
>PXBG01000013.1 GCA_003566995.1 Syntrophobacteraceae bacterium | reverse complement strand
GCGGGCAGCCTGGGCGAGCCTGATTCCCTGCATGGGGGTGATCTGCGAAAGGTTGCGGCCGAAAAGGACTCTTGCCAGAATCTCATCCTGGGGAAGGGGCGGGTCCGACTCCAGTTCGATGGAGGGGGAAGTGGCAGGGCCCGTTGCCACGAGGCGTGCCAGGACATCTTTTCCCCTCGTTTCCGCAATGATGTCCACCACGGGAGAAGGAGGATACATGCCGTCGAAGGAAATGATTCCCCGGGTGATCTCGAAGCGCTGGTCCAGGAAATCAAAATGTCCCCTCACGCTCTCCAGGTTGCCCGAAATGGAGGGCTCATGGGCGGAACCCTGCACCCTCAGGCGGCCCTGCCATTCCGAATCCAGCCCGCCTCCCCTCACGAAGACCCTGTTGGGCATGCGGACCGAAACATCCAGGTCCAGGGCCACGGGAGGGGCTTCCGCGTCCACCCGGGGGACCTCCTCGGCCACGGGTCTCTCATTGATCTCGATGACGTTCAACCGGGTCACGGCAGGTGCCGTGGGCCTTCCAATGTCGATTTCGGCGGGTGCCAGGACGAGGTCGCCCCCGAGCGTGACCCGGTCCGTTGCCCCGGAGAGCTGAAGGGAGCCTCCCACCGTTCCCGTGAAATCATCCCTGCGGACGAGGGTGGCGTTGGACATGTCCAGGGAGACCTCAAAGGGAAAGTTGCGGTCCGCCTCCAGTTCGACCTGACCCTTGCCTTCCAGGGTGCCCCTCTGCCCGTCGGTGGCTCTGAGCTCCTCGATCACCAGCCGGTTTTCCCGGGCCACCATGAGAAGGGTCATTCGATCCAGGACCGTCCCGGTGGACCAGTTTTCATAATACCCGTCGGCCAGGGCCACCTCCCCCGTCAGCTCCGGATCTTCCACCAGGCCGCCCAGCAGAAGGTCTGCGTTCAACATGCCCCTGACCCTGTGTTCCTCCTGGGGAAACAGGGACATGAGCGCGTGCAGGTCCGCTTTCCCTGTGAAGCTGCCTTCCAGGGGGCTTTCGGGGGGAACCTGGAAGCCGGGGGGGGCCAGGGAAAACCGCACGGGAAAAGCCACATTCCCCGTGGCGGGTTCCGGAAAAAGGCCTTCCATTCGCAGCCGGCTTTCCAGCCGGTTGCGCACAATGCTGGCCTCCGTGCTCACGAAAGCGGGGGGGAGATCCCGAAAATCGGGGTTTGTGGAACGGACGTTTTCCATCTCGAGGGTCAGGTGAGCTTCGGGCATGGAAGGATCACCCCTCATGGCCAGGGAGGCGTGAGCTTCCCCGGAAAGGTCGGTGACCCCCAGATCCGCCAGCAGGCTCAGGGGAAGGGCTGAAAGTTCTGCTTCCACATTCACCCGGTTGGGATCGAGAAAACCGTCCCCTGTCAGCCGTGCTTCCCCCACACGGAAATCCAGGCCGCTGAAAGAGAAGGCTTCCCCTTTCACGGAGAGGTTGAGGGGGGATCGCAGTTCAAAGGGGTGTGCGTCATAGGTTCCCCGAAGGGTTGTCAAGTGGAGCCGGTCCTCCTCCGGGGTGCGGAAAAGCTCCCCTTGAGCGGCAAAATCAAAGGTTCTCCGGGCTTCCCCTCGGGCGTCCGTTTCCAGGAGCAGGGATTGCCCGTCCCCCCTGGCGGAGAGGGTCAGTTCCTGAAGGTCGAACCCTGGAGTGGAGAAGCCTTTGAGCTCAGCCCGGGCATCTCCCCGGGGACTCGCCAGAACGTCTTCCAGGTCCGCCTGCACGGAAATGGCGTCCAGGTTCCCAAAATTTCCCCCCACGGCTTCCCCCTGCAGCTGAAGGGAAAGGTCCTGCATGCCTTCTCTCCGGCTCAGCCGGGCGTCGAACCGGGCGGTTCCCGTGAGTTCTGTGCCCATGAACCGGCCAAGAGCCGCCAGATCTCTGAATGTGCCCGCCAGGGTGCCATCCGCGAGAGTGTCGGCGAAGTGGAAAATCACGTCTCCCTTCACTTCGGTGCCCGGTCCCGTCACCCGAAAATTGTTCAGGTAAAGTTTCTCCTCTTCCTGGACGTAATCGGTGAGCAGGGATAGTATTTCAGGGCCCTTGTGCACATGAACGGAAAAGTCTCCCTCCCCCCTTTCGGGAAACCCCCTTCCACGGAATTCCGACCGGATCTTTTGGAAGGTCTCCCCGTCCACCACCACCTGGTCACCCTGGAGGTCCATTCCCACCTGGAGGTCCCTGAGAGTTCCCGTGGCCCGGGCCTCCAGGGTGGCTTTTCCCGCCAAAGGCCTGCCCGCCGCCTGGGAAAGCACCCGCAGGTCGGGCAGCGACAAGTCCAGGTTCCCTTCCAGCGATTCATGGGCCATGTTCATGTGCCCCCGGCCTTGCAGGGTGAATCCTTCCCCCTTGAAATGAAAGTCCGTGAGGTCGAGGAAATCCTTGTCCCGAAGATTCGCCCTGCCCGAAAGGTCCAGTCGTGAACCCAGCAGGGAGCTGATCTCGGGAGGAAAGCCTTCCAGGTTTTCAGCGGCGCCTTCCAGACGGACGGAGGCGTTTTTGAGCTCCTCCTGAGAACGGAGTTCAGCATGAAGCCTGGCGCTTCCCGAATGGTCCATGCCTGTGAAGACCTGGAAATCCCGCAGGTCCTGCAGTTCCAGCACACTCACAAGATCGCTCTCGAGAGTTTGGGGGTTGAAATGCCCGCTGACCTCCAGAAAGTTCCGTTCGCCCCTCAGTGCCAGCTCTTCGAGGGTCACCGCGCCCTCTCTCGGCACCTGCGCCTGAAGGGTCCAGCGGAAATCCCCTTCGGGCATGGTTTTTCGGGAAAGACTCGCTATTTCCCGGGCATTTCCCTGGCCCGACACATGAAACAGGGAGGCCCTTCCCCTTTTGATTTCCCTGCTTTCCAGGTTCAGCTCCGTTTCCAGCTGCCCCACGGACACATCTCCATAAACCAGGTCCTCCATCCGGACAAAGAGGTCTGCCCGGGGAGCTCCCACAGTGCCGTCCACCCGGGCGTTCAGGACTGACTTTCCACGGAGGCCTTCATCCACCAGGCGCCCGAGGACGCTCACATCGGGCACGTGAAGGTCCACGGAACCCTGGACGTCCTGCGTGTCGTACACATAACGCCCGCTGCTTTCCATGAAGAATCCGGCTGTCTCGATGCGTCCATGATCCAGGGCCACGGAGATGCCCGGTTCGGAACGGAGATGGAAAGTGAAGGATGTCCCGGGGCCCAGGATCGGCTGCCACTCGTGGGGCAGAAGGTCCGGCGCCGTTTCCAGGGTTCCATCCAGGCCCGCCGCAACGGTTTCCGTCCATTCCAGCCGCAGGTCGCTCCTGGCCGACGCGTATCTTCCCGCTTCCAGCTGAAGGTCGCCCCTCCACTGGTTCAGGGGGCCGTCTCCCTCCATGCGGGCATGGAGCGGTCCTGCCTCTTCCAAACCAGCCACGGAGGCGATCCACCCATGGGGTTCCTCGTCCAGGGTCACTTTCAATGCAAGGCGGGACGATTCGCCGTGAAGGGTGGCGAGCATCTCCAGGACCGTTTCCGGGCCCGGATCGGTGCGCTCCAGGTGGAGGGCGGCGGAAACGTCATGGCGCTCCTCTCCGGGAGTGAGTCCCCCGTCGATGGAAAAGACTGCTGCGTGCCCCAGCAGCCTTTCACCCAGAATCAGTTGAGGGATGGAGATCTTTTCCACCACCAGCGAGGAGAGCCTGGACGGGATTCGGGGGGGAGCCGCGGGTGCTTCCGGTTCTATCTCCTCCTCCACGCCCACGGGCCCCCGGTCCACTTCCACCGTGGAGGCGGAAATCTCCCTCACGCGGAACTTCCCCGACAGCAGAGAGGCGGGGGACCAGCGGAAGGTGAAGTCGTCCACCATGAGCCAGTCCCCTTCCGCATCCCCCATGGTGATGCGCTTGAGACGTATTTCAAAGGGAAGGAAACCCTCCAGCCCTTCGAGAACCACGGTCTGGTGAGGCGGTGAGCTGAGCATGTCCGAGAGGCGGGTGCTCAGGGTGTTTTTCCCCCAGCTTGTCTGCACGATTGCAAATGCCAGCACAAGTAGGAGAAAGGCCGTGATGAAAATTCCGCCCGCACCGTATAAAAGCCAACGCAGCTTCATGTATGCTCCATGACGGTCGTCAAAAAATATGGACCTGGAAGGAATGGCAGACAGCTTGAAATTTCACAATGCACAATGGAACAGAATTATAAAGCGTAGTGGAAAGGAAAGCAATTTCTGGTGGATACGGATCAGAAAGCCTGGCCGATGCTCAGATAGATCTCCACCGGGTTGTCAATGTCCGTTCGCCGGTTCAGGGGAACGCCCACGTCCAGCCTCAGGGGACCGATGGGGGTGTGGTACCGGAGCCCTGCCCCCGCCCCGTAGCGCAGAGAAGTGCTGAAATCGGGATAAGGGGGTTCGAAGGCTCCACCCCCGTCGAGAAATGTGACCAAACCGAGGGTTTCGGTCATCTTCCACCGCAGCTCGGCGGAAAACTCCACGAGGGAGCGCCCCCCCACGGGCACATTGTCTTCATCCAGGGGGCTCAGGGACTTGAAGGGGTAACCGCGGACGGATCCGCCCCCCCCAGCGTAGAAACGGATGTCGGTGGGCATGGCGTCCCGGGAGGCTCCCGAAATGCTTCCCAGTGCGGCCCTTCCCGCGAAGAGCAGGGAGGGAGACCGGAGCAGGGGCAGGTAATGGCTGTAACTGAGGTAGCTTCTGAAAAAGGAGATGTCAGTGTCCAGTGTGTCCACGTAGGGGGTGAACTGCGCCTTCAGCCGGCCGCCCCGTGTGGGATCGAGGAGGTCGTCGCTGAAATCCCAGTCCAGATGCCCGGTGAATGACAAAAGGGCAAATTCCCTGGTTCTCTTTCCCGCAGCCTTGTCCTCCACCCGGGAAACCCGGAAGCCGGGCCCAACGCTCACGTTGAGCCCTTCCGCCAATTCTCTGCTGAGCATCACGGCGCTTTCCAGGTTCTGGCTCGTGTAGGCATCCGTCTCATCCTGCCCGATGCGGGCATGGGCGCCCAGCGACTGGTCCAGGCGCAGGAAGTCCGGCCTGTCGAAGACCCCTTCGAAGGACTGGCTGATTTCCGAAACCACCACGGAGGTCCTGAGCCTTTCGCCATATCCCCGCAGGTTCCGGTGCTCCCAGGATGCCGTGGCGCCGAAGCCTTCGTCTGTCTTGTAGCCGATTCCCGCACGGACCGTTCGCGGTTTCCTTTCCGTGAGCTCCACAGTGATGGGCAGGGATCCGTCCTCATGGAGTTCCTGGGCGCGGCTGATTCGAATGAGGGTGAAAAGGCGCATTCCGGCCAGTGTTTCCCGGAATTCATGGAGGAGATTCTCGTTGTAGCGCTCTCCCTCCTGCCAGGGGATTCTCACAAGGACGTGATCCCGCTCCACCCGGTCGAGCCCCTCCAATTCCGTTTGGCCGAAGGTGGCCGCAGGACCCGGCACCAGGGGAAAGGTGACCGAAACCTCCTCCGTTCCGTGATCCACCACCACCCTCGTGTTTTGGACCCGGGCAAAAGGGTACCCACGGGTCCTCATGGTGCCCGCCAGGGCTTCTTCCGCGTCCAGGATTTTCCGGGCATCGGCGGGCATGCCCGGTGTCAGCCCTATTTCCCCGGGTGAAGGGACGTGCCGCTGCAATTCCGGGTCGTCTTCGGGTTTTTCTATTTCCACCGAGCGTATGGTGTACACATTGCCGGGACTCACCTGAAAGATGACCTTCACGGGGTCCCTGTCCTCCATGATCTGCTTTTCCATGGAGGCGTTGTAGTAGCCCCTGGATCTGAGGGCGAGGACCAGGTCGGGAATGTCCCTTTCCACCCGGGCCCGCAGAAGCCCCAGTGTGGGCGGGGGTTGATCTTTTCGGGTCACGGTGGTAGAGAGAAGCCTTAAGTCCCTCTCCATTCGATCATCCACGACGCCTTCAAAATTCACTTCATAGGCGATCCCGCCGTTATTCCCTTCCTCTGCTCCCACGAAGCAGGGAGAGACGGTGAGCACGAGAACGGCCATGAAAGAGATGATTTTCCAACAGTGCTTGAATGACATTGCGTTCAAGTCCCCCTTTCTCGGTATGGGGAGGGTCCGGCTTTCACTTCCCGCCATGAAATCAGCGGCGTGACTCTTGGATCACCATTCAGGCAGACATAAGTGCAGAGCACTCTAAGAATCAAGGAATGAACACAGCGGCGATCCGGTGCTTTTCCTTCAGGGTGCCCCCCCATGGCACGTTTTCCGGGATGAAAGGCATTGAAAAGGGCTCATGGAATAATGGACCATTTCCTGGAAAAACTGAAAGAAAAAATGAGTTTGTACCTGGGTGAATGGACGGGGGCTCCGTTTCTCCACCCCATCACCTGGGGGGATTTTCTCTTGACCGCCTCTCTGCTCGTTCTTCTTCTCGCGGCCGAGAGGACGTTACGGGTCTTCATGAACCGCCGCCTGAGGAAGGAAGAGGGGAAGGATGTCCCCCGCCCCTGGCTCCAGGTATTTCTCCGCAGCACGGGAAAACCTCTCTCACTGCTCATTTGGGCCTACGGCATCTACGGTGCCCTCCTGCCGGTTCTCGGCAGCTTCCGGCTGGAAGACGGCACCAATCCCCTTCACGATGCGGTGAGGCTGATGGCCCATGCGGGAGGCGCCATCGCCCTGTTCTGGTTCGGAATGCGCCTTCTCAGGCTGGTGGATCATTTTTTTCTTCGCTGGGCTTCCTCCCGGAGCGGAGTGCTCAAAAGCCTTGCTGGCAGCCTGTCCCAATCCAGTTCGGCCCCCCTCAAGCTCCTCATGTTCCTTCTCCTTTTCCGCGTCGTTCTCTCTTTCTTTCACCTGCCTGAATCTTTCCATGACCTTTTGACAAAGGTTTTCGGGGTGTTCCTCATCGCTTCCATCAGCTGGCTTCTGATGGAAGGGGCCCGGGCCATGGAGCTTTTCCTGTTGAGCTTCTACCGTGTGGATGTGGCGGATAACCGCCAGGCCAGGCGCATTCACACTCAGCTCCGGTTCCTGAGGCATTTCATGGTGGTCGTCGTGTTCATTCTCGGGCTGGCTTCCATGCTCATGCTCTTCGATCAAGTGAGGCAGCTGGGAGCGAGCCTCCTCGCCTCCGCGGGGGTGCTGGGCATCGTGGTGGGCCTGGCGGCCCAGAGATCCATCGCCAACCTTCTGGTGGGGCTGCAGATCGCTCTCACCCAGCCCATCACCCTGGACGACGTGGTCATCATCGAGGGAGAATGGGGACGCATCGAGGAGATCACGGCCACCTACGTGGTGGTGAGGATATGGGACCTGAGGCGGCTCATCGTGCCCCTCACCTATTTCACCGAAACACCCTTTCAGAACTGGACCCGCTCTTCCGCGCAGATCCTGGGCACCGTGTTCCTCTATGTGGACTATACGGTGAACGTGGACAGCATTCGCCAAAAACTGCAGGAACTGGTCCGGGAATCCACCCACTGGGACGGGGAGGTTTGCGGCCTGGTGGTCACGGACAGCAGGGAAAGGACCATGGAGCTGAGGTGCCTCGTGAGCGCCGCCGATTCCTCGAGCGCCTGGAATCTTCGCTGCGAAATCAGGGAAAAGCTCATCGCTCACATCCAGGAGCACTACCCGGGCAGCCTGCCCCGGGTGCGCGCGGAGGTGGAACTGCCCCGGGGGAAAGGGCGGGAAGGGAACGACCCGTTGCTCTCCCGCAACATGCAGTCCCCTCTTCCCGAAAAAGAATCGTGAAAGATTCATCCCGGGGGATCAGGAGATTTTATGGAGTGCATTCTGCTGGGAAGCGGCGGCATGATGCCCATGCCCAAACGCCTGTTGACCTCTGTGGCGGTCCGCCACAAGGGGCGCGTCATTCTCTTCGATGCGGGGGAAGGGACCCAGCTGGGCTGGAAGAAGGCGGGACTGGGTTACCGCGCCCTGCAGATCATCGCCGTTTCCCACCTCCACGCGGATCACTGTCTCGGAATTCCCGGACTCATGATGCTGCGCGCCCAGATGGACGATCCGGACCCCCTCACCATCGTGGGCCCTCCGGGAATCGGGGAATTTGTGAGCACGGTGCAGCGGCTGCTGGATTTTCACATGAACTACCCCGTGAATTTTGTGGAATGGAGTGAGGCGGGGGGACCGGTGGCCCTGGAGGACCGGGACTGGAAGCTCTTGTGGCACCCTCTGAAACACACGCGCTTCTGCCTGGGCTTCCGGTTGGAGGAAAAAGACCGACCGGGGAAGTTCAACGAGAAAATAGCCCGGGAAATGGGGGTTCCTCAGGGGCCATTGTGGGGAAAGCTGCAGAAGGGGGAATCCGTTGCCCTGGAGGACGGCCGCACCGTTTCTCCCCGCCAGGTATTGGGTCCTTCCCGCAGGGGCCGTCACATCGCCTATGTGGTGGACACGGTTCCGGCCAAAAACGTTTATGAACTCTGCCGCCATGCGGACCTGGCGTTCATGGAGGGCATGTTTCTGCGCCGGGAGGAGGATCATGCCCGGGAGAGGGGCCACATGACCGTGTGGGATGCCGCGCGCATCGCCCGCCGCGCCCGGGTGCGAGAGGCCGTGCTCGTTCACGTGAGCCCTCGGTATGAGGACGATGACCTCGTCCGTTTTGAAGAGGAGGCCGCAAGCCAGTTCGACCGCGTCCGCATGGGCAGGGACCAGGAAGTCTATCCCGTGGCCTTTCCCGCCGATGCATGAACCTCAAAGCCCTCCTCCATTCACCGGGATTTCATCTGAGCCAGGATGTCTTCAAGCCGCTTGGATTCCTCCAGGATCACCTGGGCGTAACGGGCGACCTGGGAATCCCTTTCCACCGACTGGGCCAGTCTTCGGGCAAAACCCCCCACTGCCGTCAGGGGGTTGCGGATTTCGTGGGCCACGGCCTGAAGGGTGTACACGGTGGAGCTGTCGTCGCAGGCGAGGCTTTCAAAAGAGGGAAGAGGGGCGGTGTCCCACGCGACGCCCGAATGCCTGGACATCTTTTCCGAAATTCTGATGAGAGCGCGGTTGGCCCCCTCCATGATCCCCATGAGGTCCCGTTCCTGGTTCACGTCCAGGCGAAGGGCCCGGGCCGTTTCCTGGACCTCCATGAAAACCTTGACCAGGAGATCCTGCAACTCCCCCTGTTCCAGTTTGAGGCTCTCCTGGGCCCAAAGGAAAAAACCCGTGAAGTCCACCGAGGGGTCCAGGACCATTCTGGAAAAAAGCCGTGCCAGCTCGCAAATTTGACAAAGCACGGGCACAGGGCTCTCCCGTGACACGGGGCCGTGGATGGGCTGGCAGGCGATGATGCTCTGGGGAAACTTCCAGAATTTGAGGGCCGCCTTGCCCATGGTGCGGTGATCCATCCCCGTGAGTTCCTTTTCCCGCCGAAGCAGTTCCTCCAGGGGATGGAGGTTCATTTCGAAGTCTTCGCGCCTTCCCCTGATGTGGAATTCAAAAAAGATGGGAAGCCCGATTTCCAGGGTCAGGGCCGCCAGG
>PXBG01000099.1 GCA_003566995.1 Syntrophobacteraceae bacterium | reverse complement strand
GCCCGGTGACAACATCAGCTGCGAAGTCGCACTCATCACCCCCGTGGCCATGGAAGAAGGTCTGCGCTTCGCCATTCGCGAAGGCGGACGCACCGTCGGTGCAGGCGTACTCACCGGCATCATTGAATGAGCATCATCCGCTTTCCAAAGGGGCGCCGTGTCCCGCCTAGGACCTCCGGCCCCCTCAACAGACAGGAACAGAACCTATGATGACGAATCAACGAATTCGCATCCGCTTGAAGGCATACGATCACAAATTGCTTGACCAGTCCACCAATGAGATCGTCATGACGGCCAAGAAAACCGGTGCGAGGGTGGCAGGCCCTATTCCTCTGCCCACCAAAATTCATCGATACACGATTCTTCGATCCGTCCACGTGGACAAGAAATCGCGCGAGCAATTTGAAATTCGCGTCCACAAGCGTCTGATCGACATCCTTGAACCCACACAGCAGACTGTCGACTCGCTCATGAAACTCGACCTCTCTGCCGGTGTCGATGTGGAAATCAAGCTTTAGCCATCGAGCGGGCGTTAAAGCAAAAAAAGGCAAGAGACCATGATGAAGGCAATCATTGGACGCAAGCTCCAGATGACCCAGTTGTTTTCAGAAAGCGGCGCAGCTGTGCCGGTCACTCTCATTGAAGCCGGTCCATGCACAGTCACTCAGGTAAAAACCGTTGACAGGGATGGCTACGCCGCCCTGCAGATAGCTTTTGGCATGCGCAAGGCCAAGCATGTCAATCGTCCCCTCAAGGGCCACATGGACAAGGCGGGACAGGGATACTTCCAGGTGACCAGTGAGGTCCGCCTGCCCGAAAATGGTGACGGGCAATACGAGCTGGGCCAACAGCTCACCGTGGATTCTTTCAAAATCGGCGACATCGTCGACATCAGAGGAACCAGCAAGGGGAAAGGATATGCGGGCACCATCAAGCGCTGGGGCTTTGGCCGGGGCCCCTCCACTCATGGTTCCAAGAATGTGAGAGAGCCTGGCACAACGGGCAACGCCACCTTCCCCGGACGCGTCATCAAGGGCAGAAAAATGGCCGGCCAAAAGGGCAACAAGCGAGTCACGGTGATGGGGCTCAAGGTCATCGACGTTCGCCCCGAAGACAACCTGCTGGTTGTCAAGGGCGCCGTTCCCGGCGCCAGGAATGGCATCATATTCATCCGCCAAACCAATCGTGTCAGATAATCTGCAACCATTCCTTTCGGGAAGAGAATTCGGGGAACACCATGCCAACTGTGGACTTGTACAACAACAACAATGAAGTGATAGGGCAGCTCGAGCTCAGAGACGACATTTTTGGCCTCCCGGCCAATCCTCATCTCCTGCACGAGGTCGTCCTCTACCAACTGGCCAAGCGCAGAGCGGGAACGGCAAAAACCAAAGAGCGCGCTGAAGTTCGCGGTGGCGGGAAAAAACCATGGCGACAAAAAGGCACAGGGCGCGCCAGAGCGGGAACCAGCCGCTCTCCCCTGTGGCGGGGTGGAGGCACCATCCATGGTCCGCAACCCCGCACCTATGATGTCAAGGTGACCAAGAAAGCACGTCGACTCGCCCTGAAGATGGCTCTCAGCCAGAAAGTGTCCGAACAGCAGTTCAAAGTGCTCGACGACCTGGGTCTTCAACGCATCAAGACCAAGGATTTTGCTCAGATTCTTGATCGGTTTCAGGTGAGGAAAACGTTGGTCCTCACTTCCCGGGACGACGAGGTCATGGAAAAATCCGCGCGCAACATTCCCAACGTCAAAGTCCTGCGCAGCGAGGGGCTCAATGTCTATGACCTCCTCAACCACCGCACCATTTTCTTGACACAGGACACGATTGAGATGATAGAAGAGAGGTTTGGCTCATGAGCAGTAAGACTTTTCAAATCCTCAAACGGCCTTTGGTCACGGAAAAGAGCACCCTGGAGAAGGAAGAGCACAACAAGCTCGCTTTCGAGGTGGACCGCCGCGCCAACAAGATTGAAATCAAAGAGGCGGTGTCGACCATTTTCAAGGTGGATGTCCTGGACGTGACGACCATCAACATGAAAGGCAAGCGCAAGCGCGTGGGCCGTTTTTTCACCAAACGGCCCAACTGGAAAAAAGCAATTGTCACCATCAAACCCGGCCAGCACGTCGAATTCTTTGAGGGTGTCTAAAGATAACAGAGAGGATTCATTATGGGCATCAAGACCGTGAACCCGACATCCCCCGGCCGTCGGTTTCAAACCCATGCCACATTCCATGAAATCACTTCCGCCACCCCCGAAAAAAGCCTCCTTCGGCCCCTGAAAAAGTCAGGAGGGCGCAACAACACGGGGCGCATCACCACATGGCACCGCGGGGGTGGTCACAAGCGCATGTACCGGCTCATCGATTTCAAGCGGGATAAAGACAACGTCCCCGCCAAGGTGGCGAGCATCCAGTACGACCCCAACAGGTCTTCCCACATTGCCCTGCTCCATTATGCAGATGGTGAGAAGCGCTACATTCTCTCCCCGGTGGGACTTTCTGTGGGAGACACGGTCATTTCGGGGCCCGAGGCGGACATCAAACCAGGAAACTGTCTGGAACTGGCCAAAATGCCCGTGGGAACAGTCGTGCACAATGTGGAGCTCAAACCTGGCAAGGGCGGCCAACTGGCCCGATCTGCCGGGTCCAGCATTCAGTTCATCGCCAAAGAGGGCAAGCACGCAATCCTGCGCATGCCTTCCACGGAAATGCGCATGGTGCTGCTCACCTGCAAGGCCACTGTAGGGCAGGTGGGGAACATTGAACACGAAAACATCTCCCTCGGAAAAGCCGGCCGAAAGCGATGGACCGGCAAACGTCCCCACGTGCGCGGCGTGGCCATGAATCCCGTGGATCACCCAATGGGCGGTGGAGAAGGCCGAAGTTCCGGCGGCCGGCATCCCTGCACTCCCTGGGGAGTCCCCACCAAGGGTTACCGCACCCGCAAGTCCAAGACGACCGATAACCTCATCATTCGCCGGCGCCGCAAGTAGTGATGGAACCGGGAGCACACAACACATATATTGTCATTGGCATCGCGCCAAAATCTGTTATGATTCCCGTCCTTTCCTGCCGGGAGAGGGATTTGCTGAAAGAGGATCATGAACTGCCGGTCAGGCGCCTTGCCAAAAGGAGAACGTAAATGCCCCGATCCTTGAAAAAAGGACCCTTTGTGGACTACCACCTCACAGAGAAAGTTACAAAAGCCAAAGAAACGGGCGACCGCAAGGTCATCAAAACCTGGTCCAGAAGGTCGACCATTCTTCCGGACTTTGTGGGCCTCACCCTTGCCGTCCACAACGGGAAGAAATTCATTCCCGTCTTCGTTTCGGAGAACATGGTGGGACATAAGCTGGGTGAATTTTCACCCACCAGGACTTTTTACGGCCATGCAGGAGACAGGAAGTCTAAAGTGAAAGGGAAGAAGTGATGGAAGCAAGAGCCGTGACCAAATACTTGCGTGTTTCACCGCACAAGGCTCGCTTGGTGGCAAACATGGTCAGAGGCAAAATGGTTGATGATGCGCTCACCCTTTTGAAGTACACACCCAAAAAAAGCTGCCGCTTCATCACGAAGACTTTGCGTTCTGCCGTCGCCAACGCTGAAAATGCGGGCAACATGGACGTGGATCAGCTTTTCATCGACACCATCTGTGTGGATGAAGGCCCCAAGCTCAAGCGATGGCGCCCACGGGCCATGGGTCGTGCCACCCGCATTTTTAAAGGCACCAGCCACATCACTGTGGTGCTCAAGGAAAGATAGGTTTTCTTTCAACACCCTGGGAAGCATGGATCTCCGTGCTCATTGGATCGAAACAATTGCCGTGGATTAAGGGGAAACGTGACAGCTCCACACAATCCATCTGGAGGTGAAGTTTGGGACAGAAGGTACATCCGACAGGTTTCCGGTTGGGCGTGATTCGCACTTGGGACTCCCGGTGGTTTGCCACCAAGGATTACCCCAAGCTGGTCGTTGAAGACCGGCAGATCAGAAACTATGTGAAAAACAGACTCTACCATGCGGGGATCTCCAAGATCGAGATCGAACGCGCAGCCAACAGGGTGAAGGTGCGGATTTTCACGGCCCGCCCTGGAATCGTCATTGGGAAAAAGGGCGTTGAAATCGAATCCCTGCGCAAGGACCTCGAGAAAAAGTTCAAGCGCGAAATTCTCATCGACATACAGGAGGTTCGCCGTCCTGAACTGGATGCCACCCTGGTTTCGGAAAACGTCGCCCTGCAGCTCGTGCGAAGGGTCGCCTTTCGCCGCGCCATGAAGCGTGCCGTCACCTCCGCCCAAAAATTTGGTGCCAAAGGGGTGCGTGTGGCCACTGCCGGCCGTCTGGGCGGAGCGGAAATGGCCCGCCGGGAATGGTATCGTGAAGGAAGGGTTCCTCTGCACACCTTGAGGGCTGACATTGACTATGGAACAGCCAATGCAAAAACCACCTATGGTATCATCGGAGTGAAAGTTTGGATCTTCAAAGGAGAGGTTCTGCCCTGAAATCCGTCAGCCTCCTGGCGCGATAGTTCATATCCCGCCGTTCAAGGTTCATACATGCCCCAGTCAACATTGAGCCTGCCTGATATCGTTCCCGTTCCGTCCTTGAACGATGAGGTATGAGCTATCACCCAGAGGGCACAGCAATTTCGTCGTCATAGCGGTGACGCATAGGAGAACACAGTTATGCTAGCACCAAAAAGAGTCAAATTTCGAAAACAGCAAAAAGGCCGGATGCGAGGGATGGCTTCCAGAGGCTCTTCCCTGAGCTTCGGAGAATATGGCCTCAAGGCGCTGGGCTGCGGATACATCACTTCCCGCCAGATCGAAGCCGCCCGTATCGCCATTTCCAGACGTGTGCGCCGGGGCGGAAAGCTTTGGATTCGAGTTTTTCCTGACAAGTCCATCACCAAAAAACCCGCAGAAACACGAATGGGTAAAGGGAAGGGTTCCCCTGAGGCTTGGGTCGCGGTTGTCAAGCCCGGCCGTATCCTCTATGAGATCAAGGGCGTTCCCGAGGCCATCGCCAAGGAAGCCCTTCTTCTGGCATCCCACAAGCTTCCCATTCCCGTGCGCTTTGTATCCAGGGAGGAAGTCCTATGAAGCCCGACACCTTACGCGGTATGACGCCAGAGGAATTGACACAGAAGCTCAAAGACGCGCAGGAGTCGCTTTTCAACCTCCGGTTCCAGCATGTGACCAAACAGCTGGAAAACACGGCTCAACTGAAAAAGACTCGAAGGACCATCGCCAGAATCCAAACCATTTTGCACGCAAAGAGCCAAAACCCAGCGGCATGAGGATATGCTCTATGGAACAGAAAACCGCCAGTAGGAAAAAACGCGTCGGCTTCGTCACCAGCAACAAGATGGACAAAACTGTCGTGGTGCAAGTCGAGCGCCTTGTGACTCATCCCCTCTACAAGAAGTTTGTCCGGCGACGCAATAAATTCAAGGCGCATGACACTCACAATGCGTGCCAGGTGGGCGATCGCGTCCTGATTGAAGAGTGCAGACCCCTCAGCAAAGACAAGCGGTGGGTCGTCGTTGAAGTTTTGACCAAGGCAGCCATTTAGACTGCCCAGGACTTATGATGCAGTTGAGCCTGGATAGCGTGCTCTAGACCGGCACAATCCAATGGAGTGAACCATGATACAGACGGAGTCTCAGCTCAATGCCGCGGACAACTCCGGGGCGAAGAGGTTGTACTGTATAAAGGTTTTGGGAGGCACTCGCAAGCGCTACGCCTCCGTGGGAGACATCATCGTCGTCTCCGTCAAGGAGGCCATTCCCAATGCCAAGGTGAAAAAGGGCGATGTATTGAAAGCGGTGGTCGTCCGCACCAAGAAAGAGGTGAGACGGGCCGATGGGTCTTACATCAAATTCGATGACAATTCCGCTGTCCTCATCAATGCCACCAAGGAACCCATCGGCACCCGCATTTTTGGACCCGTTGCCCGCGAACTTCGAGCAAAACAGTTCATGAAAATCGTTTCATTGGCCCCTGAAGTGATTTGATGAGGATTTTGTCCCATGCCAGAACAAAAAAAATATCATCTCAAGAAGAATGACACCGTTTCGGTCATCGCCGGAAAAGACAAGGGAAAAACCGGAAAGGTCATGCGTGTCATTCCAAAAAGCAACAGGGCCATTGTTGAAAAGCTCAACATGGCCAAGCGTCACCTCAAACCCAGTCAGCAGAACAGACAGGGTGGGATTCTTGAAAAAGAAATGCCCATTCACATTTCTAACCTGAAACTTGTGTGCACCAAGTGCACTGACCCGACGCGAGTGGGCTACAGAGTTCTTGAGGACAATCGTAAAGTTCGTTTTTGCAAAAAATGCAACGAGTTGATCGATTAAAAGACCCATCAGTCACTTGTCCATGTGCGGGAGTGGAGGCAATTCATGGCACGATTGCGAGAAAAGTATCATCAGGAAATAGCTCCCAAGCTCTTTGAAAAGTTCGGCTACCAAAGCACCATGCAAACCCCGAGGATCACAAAGGTGGTGCTCAATATGGGGCTTGGGGAAGCCATACAAAACATTAAAATTCTGGATTCGGCCAGTGCCGAGCTCGCTCAGATTTCCGGCCAGAAACCCGTTGTCACCAGGGCACGTCAGAGCATAGCGGCCTTCAAGCTTCGAAAAGGAATGCCCATTGGATGCATGGTCACCCTCCGTGGCGACCGAATGTATGAATTTCTTGACAAACTGGTGAACATCGCCCTGCCCCGCGTGAGGGATTTCCGCGGTGTTTCTTCCAAGGCCTTTGACGGAAGGGGCAACTACACACTGGGCATCAAGGAACACATCATCTTCCCGGAGATCGATTACGACAAAATCGATAAGATCAAAGGCATGAACATCACTGTCGTGACCAACGCCAAATCGGATGCGGAAACAAGAGAGCTGCTCACCTTGATGGGAATGCCCTTCAGGAATTGATTTTTCTTAACGAGACAACCTAAGGAGGCAAAGTTGGCCAAGAAGTCTCTGATCGCCAAAGCAACGAGACCCCCCAAATTTGATGTGAGGGCCTACAATCGCTGCCCTTTGTGCGGGCGCTCCAAAGCCTTTTTGCGCAAGTTTGGCATCTGCCGGATCTGCTTTCGCAACATGGCCCTCAGGGGCGAGCTCCCCGGGGTGGTGAAGGCAAGCTGGTAGTGGGGAAAATTTAAAGGAGCTTAATCGCTATGGTCTCGGATCCTATTGCAGATTTTTTGAATCGTATCAAAAACGCCCAGAAAGCGCGCTTTGACAAGGTCGATATTCCCGGGTCAAAGGTCAAGACCAATATTGCGCAGATTCTCAAAGATGAGGGCTACATCAGGAATTTCAAATTCTATCAGGATGACAAACAGGGTGTCCTGCGGGTTCAGCTCAAGTACACCGAGTCGAGGGAAGGGGCTATCGCCGGATTGAAACGCATCAGCAAGCCCAGCTGCCGTGTTTATGTGGGACACACGGAGATACCCCGGGCACTCAATGGACTCGGGGTGAACATCCTTTCCACGTCCAAGGGCATCATGACCGACAGCCAAGCGCGCAAGCAGCAGATCGGCGGGGAACTTCTTTGTTCAGTTTGGTGATCTTAGCCCCCTCCCCTCTCCTGTCGTGCACATGACATCTAACGTTTGGCCAAGCAAGGAGTAGCATCATGTCTCGTGTGGGAAAGTTGCCCATTCCCGTTCCTCAGGGAGTCACCGCCTCCCTGCAGGATGATCATCTGACCGTCAAGGGGCCCAAAGGCACGCTGTCTCGTACCCTGCCCCGAAAGGTCGAAATCGATGTACAGGACCAGTTCATTTACATCCGCCGCCATGACGACACGAAAGAGTCCAGGTCTCTCCATGGCCTCGTTCGTGCCCTGGTGAGCAACATGGTGGTGGGGGTCAGTCAGGGATTCACCCGGTCCCTCGCCATTCAGGGAACAGGATACCGCGCTGAAGTTCAAAGCAACGTGCTCAACCTCAACATAGGTTATTCCAACGCGGTGAAATTCACTTTGCCGGACGGTATTTCTGCCACGGTGGACAAACAGAATGTCGTTCAGCTTCAAGGCATAGACAAAGAGCTTCTTGGCCATGCTGCCGCCAAGATACGGGGACTTCGCGCCGTGGAGCCGTACAAGGGGAAAGGCATTCGCTACCTCGATGAGCGTGTGCTTCGCAAAGCTGGCAAGACGGGATCCAAGAAGAAGTAGTCCAATCTGGAGCAGATGATGGGAAAAAATATCAATCCACGTGAAGCAGCTCGCCTCAAACGCAAAATGAGCATTCGTAAGAAGATCGCTGGCTCTCAGGAACGCCCCCGGCTTTCCGTTTTCCGCAGCGACAAGCACATATACGCACAGATCGTCGATGACACGCGTGGCATGACACTCATGGCCGCTTCCACCCTGTCTCCAGAGGTCAGGGAAGGGGAACGCACGGGAGGCAAAGTGGGATCCGCCAAGCTTGTGGGTCAGCTCATCGCCCGCAAGGCCCGGGACAGTGGCATCACCAAAGTCGTCTTTGACCGCAACGGATTCATTTACCACGGACGCATACAAGCCCTGGCGGATGCTGCCCGTGACGCGGGCCTTGATTTTTGAATCGCTTTTTCAGAGGGAGGCAATAACTTGACAGCTGTAGAATCCAGCCAATCGCAGCTCATAGACAGAGTCGTGCACATCAGCCGCGTGGCCAAAGTGGTCAAAGGTGGACGGCGTTTTTCTTTCAGTGCCATCGTGGTCGTGGGTGATGGCAATGGCCGGGTCGGGTTCGCACTCGGCAAAGCCAATGAAGTGCCCGAAGCCATCAGAAAGGGAATGGAAGCCGCCAAGAAGGCCATGGTCCAGGTTCCTCTGGCGGAAGGCTCTATTCCGCACGAAACTCTCGGCCGCTTTGGCGCGTCCCACGTCGTCCTCAAACCAGCATCTGCCGGTACCGGAGTCATCGCCGGGGGGGCAGTGCGTGCAGTCATGGAGGCTGCCGGAGTGAGCGACATTCTCACGAAATGCTTGGGTTCCCGTAATCCTCACAATGTCTTGAAAGCAACCATCAGTGGGCTCGCATCCCTTCGCAACGCAGGCACCGTGGCTCGAATCCGTGGCCGCGAAGCGCAAGAAATCATGGCCCGGTAGACACAACCTGTCGTCCTCCCCTTGCCCATCAAGGGGTGCGCGAAAAAGAGATGAGGAAACACCATGGCACAGCCCATTCAGGTCAAACTTGTTCGAAGCCCCATCGGGCGGCCCCAAAAGCACCGCAAGATCCTTCAGGGTCTGGGCCTCACCCGACTGCACCGCCCCGTGAATCTCTACGCCACTCCAACCATACTGGGGGCCCTTCGAAAGGTCGTCCACCTGGTTGATGTCAAGGAGATTTGAACACAAAGCCGTAATTCACCACACACAGCGAGTGGATATGACCATGAAACTTGAAGATCTGGCTCCTGCTCCCGGAGCGAAGAAATCCAGAAAACGCGTAGGTCGCGGAACCGGCTCCGGCCTCGGCAAGACCGCCGGCCGAGGCACAAAAGGCCAAAATTCCCGTTCCGGCGGAGGAACTCCTCCCTGGTTCGAGGGTGGTCAGATGCCCTTGCAGCGTCGGGTTCCCAAAAGAGGATTCAACAACATTTTCAAAAAACATTACGCCATCGTCAACATTCAGGACCTTTCGGCTTTTCAGGCGCAGGCGGTGGTTGGCCCCCAGCAACTCATGGAAGCAGGCCTTGTGAAAAAATTACAGGCGGGCGTTAAGCTTTTGGGAGACGGGGAAGTTGATCGCGCACTCACCGTACAGGTACACAAAGCAAGCGCTTCCGCTGTCCAGAAGATTCAAGCAGCCGGAGGACAGGTCGAAATTCTATCTTGATGAAAGAGGGTGACCAGGGTGTTTACAGGTTTCCAAAACATCGGCAAAATTCCTGAGCTCAAGCGGCGCATCGGAATAACCCTGCTTTTGCTGACGGTTTATCGCATCGGAGTTCACATTCCGACACCGGGCATCAACACGGAAGCTATCTCAGCTTTTTTCGATGCCGTTCAGGGAACTCTCCTCGGACTTTTCGACATGTTTTCCGGTGGCGCGCTGAGCCAGTTTTCCGTATTCGCCCTTGGCATCATGCCTTACATCAGTGCGTCCATCATCCTTCAGCTGCTGACGGTGGTCATCCCTCATCTGGAAAAGCTCAAGAAGGAGGGAGAGGTCGGCCGCAAAAAGATCACCCAGTACACGCGCTACGGCACCATCGTCCTCTCCGTCATTCAGGGATTCGGCATTGCCGTGGGCCTGGAAACCATGACAGGTCCAGGGGGTGAAAACATCGTCCTGGAACCCGGGTGGGGCTTCCGGTTCACCACGGTGACCACTCTCACGGCGGGCACTGCCTTCATCATGTGGCTCGGAGAACAGATCACCGAACGGGGCATTGGCAACGGCATTTCCCTCATCATTTTTGCAGGCATCGTCGCTGGCCTGCCGGGTGCCTTCATGAGTACGGGTCGCCTGGTGACCGCCGGGGAAATGCATGTGTTTGGAGCCATCCTCCTGCTGGTTTTCATGCTGGCTGTCATCGCAGGCATCGTTTTCGTGGAGCGCGGACAGCGACGAATACCGGTCCAGTACGCCAAGCGCGTGGTAGGACGAAGGGTCTACGGAGGCCAGAGCACCCACATTCCCCTCAAAGTCAACACCTCCGGTGTTATTCCTCCTATTTTTGCGTCTTCCATCATCATGTTTCCGGCGACGGTGGCCAGCTTCATAGCCATACCCTGGGTCCAGTGGGTTTCCGATTCCCTGGCTCCGGACCGGCTGCTCTACACCGTGCTGTTTGTGGCCTTCATCATCTTTTTCTGCTTTTTTTACACGGCCATCGTATTCAACCCCGTGGACGTGGCTGACAACATGAAAAAATACGGAGGGTTCATTCCCGGAATTCGTCCCGGCCGGCCCACTGCCGATTATATCGACAAGGTTCTCAGTCGCATCACCCTTGGAGGGGCGATCTATGTTTCCATTGTGTGCGTCATTCCCACCATCCTCATCCAGAGATTCAATGTCCCCTTTTACTTCGGCGGCACCGCCCTTTTGATCGTCATCGGTGTTTCCATGGACACACTCTCACAGATCGAGGCGCACATGCTTTCAAGGCACTATGAAGGTTTTCTCAAGCAGGGTCGCTTTAAGGGCCGGAGGTAACCCTCACTGCCATTCGGGATAGAAATCGTGTCGGCAATCCCCTTCACACCGAGGCTGAAACAAAGAGGGGAATGTCGTTGAAATGTCAGGCAAACCAAATCAGGGAGGAGAAAGCAACATGAACATCATTTTATTGGGACCCCCGGGAGCGGGAAAGGGAACACAGGCCAAGAGACTCGTCGAAAAATATGGAATCCCTCAGATCTCTACGGGAGACATGCTGCGCGCAGCTCTCAAAGAGGGAACTCCCCTCGGCCTCGAAGCCAAGAAGTACATGGACCAGGGGGCCCTAGTGCCTGACAGTGTGGTCATCGGTCTCGTCAAAGAGCGCATTCAGAAACCCGATTGTGCCAAAGGTTTCATGCTCGACGGCTTTCCCAGAAACGTGAGCCAGGCCGAAGCCCTCGATGCCACACTCAGCGAACTCTCTCAGAAAATCGACCATGTGGTTTGCATGGAAGTTGCCAATGAAGAACTCCTTGAGCGCCTCACCGGCCGCAGGACATGCCGCAGCTGTGGCGCAGGCTACCACGTTCGTTTCGACCCCCCCAAAAAGGAAGGGGTTTGCGATCAGTGCGGAGGAGAGCTCTATCAGAGGGATGACGACAATGAGGCGACGGTCAGTTCACGCCTCAAAGTCTATGATGACCAGACCAAACCCCTCATAGACTATTATTCCAAGCAGGGCAAGCTTCGAGCCGTTGACGGTGTGGGTTCCATGGATGAAATTTTTTCACGCATCACCGCAGTGCTCGGCTAAAGGACAACCCGCATTGATCATATTGAAGTCCCAGCAGGAAATAGAAAAAATACGCCGATCTTGCCTCATCGTGGCTGAGATTCTGGAACGGGTGAAAGAGCACATTCGGCCCGGTGTGACCACATACGAGCTGAATGTGCTCAGTGAAGAATTTGCAGCCAGACTGTGGGCCAAGCCCGCTTTCAAGGGGTACAACGGATTTCCTCACGCCCTCTGCACTTCGGTCAACGAGGAAGTGGTCCATGGTATCCCCTCCAAAAAGAGGCGGCTTGCAGAGGGAGACATCATCAGCATCGATTTCGGTGTCATCAAGGAGGGTTACTACGGAGATGCGGCCGTGACCCTTCCTGTGGGGAAAATTTCGCCCGAAGCCGCCAGGCTCTGCCAGGTCACCCGTGAGGCCCTTTTCAGAGGGATACGGCAGTCCATTGTGGGAAATCACCTATCCGATATATCTCACGCCATCCAGTCTCATGTGGAAGCGTTTGGCTTTTCTGTGGTGCGAGAATTTGTGGGACACGGCATTGGAAAAAATCTTCACGAAAGTCCGCAGATACCCAATTACGGTCCTCCGGGCAAAGGGGTCAAGCTCAAGGCTGGAATGGTATTCGCCATTGAACCCATGATCAACCTGGGCAAGGCAGGCGTTGAAGTCCTCCAGGACAAATGGACGGCCGTCACCGTTGATCGAAGCCTCTCCGCCCACTTTGAACACACCATTGCCATCACGGACAACGGCCCGGACATTTTATCGCAACCAGATCCTTGACACATCGGTAAAACTTAGGTATTTTGTTTGTTTCGATGGTGAATCCACTAAAAATTGTAAGGAAAAGGTAAAAGGGATGGCCAAAGAAGACGCCATTGAAGTCGAAGGAGTGGTCCTGGAGACCCTTCCCAACGCCATGTTTCGGGTGGAGTTGCCCAACGGCCATCGGATACTCGCTCACATATCCGGAAAAATGCGCATGCACTTCATCCGCATTCTTCCCGGAGACAAAGTGACCGTAGAACTCTCTCCCTACGACTTGAACCGAGGCCGTATCACTTACAGATCCAAATCATAGAGCGCCCTTTGCCACAGTCCTGCCAAACGGGAGAAGGAGAAATGAAAGTCAGAGCATCGGTGAAGCGCATTTGCCGCAAATGCAAGATCATACGCCGCCATGGCACGATCAGGGTCATTTGTGAAAACACAAGACATAAGCAAAGACAAGGTTGATGGGAGGAACGGGCATTGGCACGCATTGCAGGCATTGACCTACCGAAAAACAAGCGCATGGAGATTGCCTTAACCTACATTTACGGCATAGGTCGAACCACAGCTCAAAAGATTCTCACGGAAGCCCAGATTTCCTGGGATTTGAAATCCGATGACCTCGACGACAACCAGATCAACGCCATTCGTCACGTCATCGATTCGCGTTACAAGGTTGAAGGTGACCTCCGCTCCGAGGTTTCCATGAACATCAAACGTCTCATGGACCTGGGCTGCTATCGAGGCCTGAGGCATCGGCGAGGACTGCCTGTCCATGGGCAAAGGACGCACACCAACGCCCGCACTCGCAAAGGTCCGCGCAGATCGGTCATGGGCAAGCGCAAAAAGTGATAACCGGGAGGCAATGTCATCATGGCAAGGGATAGAACTGCCACACGCAAGAAAAAAGAACGCAAAAACATACAAAACGGTGTCGCTCACATACGCGCCACCTTCAACAATACGGTCATCACGCTCACGGACACGAGCGGAAATGCCATTTCCTGGGCCACTTCCGGCAGTCAGGGATTCAAGGGCTCGAGAAAAAGCACGCCCTTCGCCGCCCAGACGGCCGCTGAAATCGCCGGAAGAAAGGCCATGGAGCATGGTCTGCAAAACATTGAAGTGCTGGTCAAGGGCCCCGGTTCCGGTCGTGAAGCTGCCCTGCGCGCCCTGCAGGCCATAGGCTTCAACATCACAGCCATCAGGGATGTCACACCCATTCCCCACAACGGGTGCAGGCCCCCCAAAAGAAGGCGTGTTTGACATTTTTTCTCCCATCCACAGAATAGCTCCATCTTGGTGGAAAGGCATCCCATAAGGAGGAATACACATTGGCTCGCTATACCGGTTCCGTCTGCAGGCTGTGCCGCAGAGAAACAATGAAGCTGTATCTCAAGGGCGATCGCTGCTACTCCGACAAATGCGCCGTGGAGCGCCGCAACTATCCACCGGGCCAGCACGGCCAGGGTCGCGGCAAGCTCTCCAACTATGGCCTTCAGCTCCGTGAAAAGCAGCGCATTCGGCGCATTTATGGTCTCGGAGAAAAACAGTTCAGGGACTATTTCAAGGAAGCAGACCGGCAAAAGGGGGTCACCGGCACAAACTTCCTGGTGCTTCTGGAGCGCCGCCTCGACAACGCCGTTTACCGGCTCGGGTTCGCCAACTCCAGGGCTGAAGCGCGTCAGCTTGTTCGACACGACCACTTTCGCTTGAATGGCAAAAAGGCCAACATCCCCTCTATGCTCCTTCGTCCCGGAGACAAAATCACTGTCGCGGAATCCAGCAGGCAGATCGGGGCCATCAGCGATTCATTGGAAGCTCTGCCCCGGCGCGGCCTTCCTCCCTGGCTTGAACTCGACAAAGCCGCCTATGAAGGTGTCTTCAAAAATTTGCCGACCCGTGAAGAGATGAACCTTCCCGTTCAGGAACAGCTGGTTGTAGAGTTCTACTCCAAATAAGCAAGCGAGAATTCCTCCTGAACTATTCACCGGGTATGGAGCTGACCCCCTTTGCCTCTTTATCCGGTTTTGCATTTCTCTTTCACGGAAAAGGGTGCAATGGTGACATCTCTCAATGAGGAATCATTATGCAAAGGAATTGGCGCGAGCTCATCAAACCGAAGCGCTTGGAGGTTGAAACAGACAACCGCCCGGAAACATATGGAAAATTTGCCTGCGAACCTTTAGAAAGAGGGTTTGGAATCACCCTGGGCAATGCGCTCAGGCGCGTTTTGCTCTCATCCCTTCAGGGCACCGCCATCACCAGCGTCAAAATCGACGGTGTTCTCCATGAATTCTCCACCATTCCTGGTGTCTTGGAAGATGTTACGGATGTCATCCTGAATCTCAAGGAGGTTCGATTCCGCGTTCAAGGCGAAGGCCCCTGGCACGTGGTTCTCGAAAAGGAGGGCGAGGGACAGGTTCTGGCCGAAAATATCCGGGAAACCTCTCAGGTGGAAGTTTTCAACAAAGACCAGCAGATCTGCACCCTTGCCAAAGACGCTCGTCTTCGCATGGAACTGACCCTCAAACAGGGGAAGGGATACGTGCCAGCCGATCGCAATTCGGAGGAAAACCAGTCCATCGGCACCATCCCCATTGACTCCATTTTTTCTCCCGTCCGCAAGGTGAGCTATGCCATCACACAAGCCCGCGTGGCACAGATCACCGATTACGACAAGCTCACCATGGAGGTCTGGACAGATGGCAGCATCACTCCCGAGAATGCCCTGGCATTTGCTGCCAAAATTCTCAAGGACCAGCTGACCATCTTCATCAATTTTGAAGAAGAGCCGGAGGTTTCGGAAGAAGAAGTTCGCGTAGAACCCACGTTCAACGAAAATTTGTTTCGCAGTGTCGATGAACTTGAGCTTTCTGTACGCTCCGCCAACTGTCTCAAGAATGCAGACATTCGCCACATAGGTGAGCTGGTCCAAAAAACAGAGGCGGAGATGCTCAAAACGAAGAACTTCGGCAGAAAATCCCTCAACGAGATCAAGGAAATTCTTGCCGAAATGGGCCTCTCATTGGGAATGAAGCTGGACAGCTTTCCCAGTCGTGAAGAAATTGATCAGCGTAGAAAGGAACAGGAATAGCCATGCGACATGGAGTTTCTGGAAGAAAACTGAATCGGACGACCAGTCACCGATTGGCCATGTTCCGAAACATGGTGACTTCCTTGTTGCGTCACGAGCAAATTTACACCACGGTCCCCAAAGCCAAGGAACTGCGCCGCTGGACCGACTGGATGATCACACTCGGCAAGCGGGGAGACCTGCACGCTCGCCGGCAGGCTCTGGCTTCGGTGCGCGACAAGAACGTTGTCCACAAGCTTTTTACGGAACTGGGCCCCCGGTTTCAAACACGCCAGGGGGGCTACACCCGCCTCACCAAGGTTGGATTCCGGCGGGGAGACGCATCCCCCATGTGCCTCGTCCAACTGATCGGCGAGCCCGTCGTGAGCAAAAAGAAAACCTCCAGGCCTGAGCCATCGCCGCAAGCACCTGCCCCGTCCCCGGTGGCCACGGAGGGGGCATCGCCATCCTCATCACCCCCTGAGGCAGAAAAATCGGGAACTCCGGAACAGGAAAAGCAGTCCCAATAAATCGCAAGAAATAACCCGCTTTTTTCAAGCGGGTTATTTCTTGCAAAACCCGAGAATGGGTCGATCAGTAACCACACTCCTCATCCCTGGGAATGTTAATGGCGCAGTCACCGCAAGTGAAGCCGCCCCACATGGCCTTTGCAGCCTTGTCAAGACATGCGTCATAGTTGAGGCAGGCAAAGTTTCTGACCCCCTTGCCCTCCTTACACATGATGGGCCCCAAAGCCAAAGGCTTTTCGTCCAGATCCCAGTGACCCATCTGCCCTCGACTCGTCTTCTCTTTAGGCATCTCTCCATTTCTCCTTGCAATGATACCATCTACCCACTTGATCCCTACCCATCTGTTACAAGCTCTTTCCCCAAAGCGTGCGTTCCAGAGAAAACCAAACCGTCTCCCTTTGCCTCCTTTCGTTCCCCTGGGCCATGCCTGTCCCCCCCCTCAGCCCACCCAAAGAAACACTCCATGTCTTCTCACATCAGAGCCCTCGCCTGGCTTCGGACATCGGGGCACTATCGCAGCTCAGCCCGCAGGAAATGATGATTCCCGTGCCTTTCA
This sequence comes from Syntrophobacteraceae bacterium, assembly GCA_003566995.1. Classification (GTDB taxonomy): domain Bacteria; phylum Desulfobacterota; class Syntrophobacteria; order Syntrophobacterales; family Syntrophobacteraceae; genus SLCH01. The sequence continues at coordinate 17,079 of PXBG01000099.1, read as the reverse complement.
ATGTGCGTCCGAAAGTAATTTTTCATGAAGTGGCGGCAGACCAACGATCGCTTAAGCCATTGGGTGCGATTCGCTGACCCAAAGATCGTTACCAGAAGAGTGCAGGAATGACGTTTAAAAATAACTGCCCGCCAAACAAAAATCAATTCGCTTCCACAATTCTTTGGAAAAGAATGAAAAAAGGACCGCCATGATCCCTGCATCTCACGGCAGACTTTCACACAACCCTTTCCGTTTTGAATGCAACATGTTATGAGCTTCCCTTGAACCTGGTTCTCCATGTTTGCCCAAGGCCGACGCCCTTTGAGGAAACTGAGAACTGCTTCTTTCGAAAGGCACTTTGTCCCCGAAACCCTTTTTGTAACTTCTCATGTCTCATTCACCGGAGTGACAAACCGCATGTCTTCCCTGGCTTCCCTCATCAGTCTGGGCTGCTCCAAAAACCTCGTGGACAGCGAGGTCATGATCCCCCAACTGGAGCATTGCGGTTATGTTATGACCGCTGACCTGTCTCAGGCTGAAATCATAGTCGTCAACACATGCGGTTTCCTGGAAAGGGCCGTAGAGGAAGCGGTGGACACCATCCTGGAGGTGGTGCAGCACAAGGAAATGAGCCGCTGCAGACAAATCGTCGTCACAGGCTGCATGGTCCAGCGCTATGGCCGCAAGCTCAAAAAGCTGCTTCCCGAAGTGGATCTCTTTCTGGGCACTTCTCACTACGGCCAGCTGTCAAAAATTCTTGCGGAGAGGAGCAATGGCTCGGGACATTCCCTCTACATGGGGAGGCCCCATTTCCTCGCCACATCCCGCCTGGAACGAAAACGATGCACTCCCTTTTACTCCGCTTACCTGAAGATAGCCGACGGCTGCAGCCACCGCTGTACTTTTTGCATGATCCCCCGCCTTCGCGGCCCCTACCGGAGCCGCCCTCTCGAAGACATCGAGGAGGAAGCCTCCCGCCTTGTGGACGAGGGAGTCAGGGAGCTGAACCTCATCGCTCAAGACATCACCGCCTTTGGCTCGGACCGGGGTGGACGGGACAATCTCGCTGCCCTGCTGGAGTCCCTGGAAGAGATGGAAGGGCTTCGCTGGGTGAGGCTTCTCTACGCCTATCCCGAGCATGTGAGTGACTCTCTTTTGAAGCTCCTGGCCCAGTCGAACAAAATAGTGCCCTATCTTGACATTCCCTTTCAGCACGCCTCTTCGAGCATTCTGAAAGCCATGGGGCGGGTTGATCACAAACAGGATCCATCAGACACTGTTTCACGCATTCGTTTCCATGTGCCAAAAATTGCACTGCGAACTTCCCTCATGGTTGGTTTCCCCGGAGAAACTTCCCAGGACTTTCGCAAACTCCTCAGCTTTGTGGAAGCTGCCCGCTTTGACCATGTGGGCACCTTTGCCTTTTCACCCGAGAAAGGCACAAGAGCTGCCAGAATGTCCGGTCAGATTCCCGAAAAGACCAAGGAAGAACGGTTGGCCATGGTCATGGAACTGCAGCGCAACATTTCCCGAAAACGATTGAGTGAACGTGTGGGTGACAGGCTGCAGGTCATGGTGGAAGGATATCACCCGGAAACGGATTACCTGCTGGTTGGAAGGGCCTCCATACAGGCCCCTGAAGTGGACGGAGAAGTGATCATCACCAGTGGACGGGCTGAAATCGGGGAGATACACATGGCCCGGGTGACGGGGGCCCACGATTATGACCTGGAGGCGGAACTGGAACTGCAAACTCAAGAACCGTGAGTTCCTTTCAGCCATTTCGGGGAAACAGCACGCTTTGGCAAAACACTTTGACATGCTCCCAATTATTCGTTATGAAACAGCGTTTGTGCAGGATCCCCAATTTGCCCTGGAACACAGACGGATGTTTTTGAGAACCACCTGAAAAAGAAACTCTTGAACCATGAATCGGACTCATCAAAAGTGCACCCCATCGCCCTGACTTCTCTTTTGAATGCTGACTCTGCAGAATCCATGAAGGATCGCATTCACATGCGCATTCGTTCCGATCTTGAGCGCATTGAGGCAGAAATAGACCGGCATCTGCATTCCCCCATTCCCTTTATCTCCGTTGTTTCCCGCTACATTGTGGGAAGTGGAGGCAAAAGGCTGAGACCTCTTTTGATGGTCCTCTGCGCCCGTTTGTGCGGCAACAGGAGCAATAAGGACGCGGCCCTTTCCGTTGTTTTCGAATTCGTGCACGCGGCCTCCCTCCTTCACGACGATGTTGTGGATCATGCTGAGGTGCGCCGCAATCAGCCCGCAGCCAACACCGTTTGGGGCAACCCCGCCGTGGTGCTCGTGGGAGACTTTTTGTACTCCAAGGCCATCAACCTGGCCGTGAGCCACAACGATGTTCATATCCTCGAGGTTCTCACCCGCGCCACCACCCTCATGGCAGAAGGGGAAGTGCTGCAGCTCATCAATGCGGACAATCTGGAGGTCGCCGAAGAGGAGTATCTTGAGATCATCACGAGAAAAACGGCGGTCCTCATCAGCGCTGCCTGCCAGATCGGAGCCATCTTTGGCGGTGGGTCCCACCAGGAGGAGCTGGCCCTTCGCCAGTACGGCCATCATCTGGGAATCGCTTTTCAACTCATTGACGACACCCTGGACTACACGGGCCAAGTGGAAGAGCTGGGAAAACCCATTGGCAATGACATCAAGGAAGGGAAGGCCACACTGCCCCTCATTCACACTTTTGCCCATTGTGCCCATGAGGATCGGCAGCGTCTGAAAGAAATCTTCAGCGCCGATGAAATTTCCCCGGTAGATTTCCTCAAGGTCAAAAGCATTGTCACCGGATGCGGCGGCCTGGATTACACTTGTCAGTCGGCGTTGAAGCACGTGGGTGCGGCCAAGGAAGCCCTTGAAGTCTTTCCCGGCCATCCCACCAAGGCCCTTCTGCAGGACATTGCGGATTTTGTCCTCTGCCGCCGCACCTAGAAAAAAGACCTCATCAAATCTCCAACACCAGGCCATGCTGCACGTTGCCTCTGGCTCCGCCTTCCTTTTCAGGAACCCTTCAGGTGCTTTCGGACACAACCTTTGCAGCGACAGGAACCCCTCTGCTCCTTGTCTGCTCGTTGGGATCATGATAGATTCCTGCGTGCGTGTGCTTCACGTTCCTCCAGCCGGGCGTGTCCTTGTTGAACGGGAAAAAACGGAAGCAGTGCAGAGCTTTTACGGCACAAGAGCCAATGAACCGCTCCTCATTCACCATTTGGCCCTGCGCCAGACATCGTGGATCCCATGGAATTCGCCATGAGCTTTCCCCGCTACCCCGTTTTCCTCAGCCTTGAAAACGCCAGGTGCCTGGTGATCGGAGGCGGGAGCGTTGGAGAGCGAAAAATCAGAACCCTGCTTTCCCATGGAGCAAAGGTCTTTGTCCTTTCCCGGGAACTCACTCCCTTTCTTGGGGAGTGTGTCCGGAAAAGCTATCTGACTCATTTAGAAAATGAATACAACCCCGCTTCACTGGAGGAAATGGACCTGGTCTTCGCGGCGACCAGTGACCGGGAACTGAATCGCCGCATAGCAGCGGACGCCAGGGAACGAAGGCTTTGGTGCAATGCGGCCTCAAACCCCAAAGAGGGTTCCTTCATTGTGCCATCTGTCATCCATCGCGGTTCCCTTTCCGTTGCCATCAGCACAGGGGGAGCCAGCCCGGCAATCGCCAGGCAAATTCGCGAACAGCTGGAAGGACAGTTTGGCCAGGAGTGGGGAAGATTGCTGCGCTTCATGGAGCTGCTTCGGGAAAAGATTCAGGCAAAGGGACTTGAAAGCTCTCAAAATCAGGACCTTTTCAAAAAGGTGAGCAGGCTGCCCCTGCTTGAATGGATGCAGGATCAGGGAGAATACAAAGCCATTCAAACCCTGAGCAAAACCTGTGCCCCGCTGCTCACGCCAACGGAAATTGAATCTCTCTGGAAAGAAGCATGGAATCCGTCTTTTTGATGATCGCCACCTTTTGCTACAGTTGCGGCACGGTGGGATACCTGGTCTACCTGTTCCGCGACCTGAGCATCATTCATCGCGTGGCCTGGTGGATCCTTTCTGCAGGCGCTGCTTTCCATCTTGTCGCCATTGTGGTGCGGTCCGTTTCCGTCCAGCATTTGGCCGTCACAAGCCCGCAGGAGGCCATGTCCTTTTTTTCATGGATTCTGGTCACCACCTACCTGATCGTCCAAATGCGCCTGGACCTGAGAATACTGGGCTCTTTCGTTTCACCCCTGGCCGTCGTCTTCATGCTCATTTCAACCCTCCTGCCCGGTGACATCATTCCCGCATCGGGTGCTTTCGAAAGTGGCTGGGTGGTTTTTCATGTGACCACCCTCTTCTTTGCCTACGCGCTCTTCGCTTTGGCCTTTTGTGCCAGTGTCATGTATCTTTTGCAGGAACGCCAAATCAAAAATAAAAACTTTGGCTTTCTCTATTCAAGGCTGCCTTCACTGCAGCGCCTTGATAAGATAAACGAACATTGTCTGCTCCTCGGATTCCCTTTCATGACGGTGGGCCTCATCACCGGTTTCACCTACGCCAGCACTGTGTGGCGATCCCCCTGGAACTGGGATCCCAAAGAGATCCTGGCCCTCATCACGTGGTGCATTTATGCGGTCCTGCTTCACGAACGGCTCGCCGTGGGTTGGAGGGGAAGGAAGGCCGCCCTTTTGGCCATCCTGGGCTTCATGGGCATTCTCATGACTTTTCTGGGTGTCAGCCTTTTCCTCGAGGGGCACCACACATTTTCCGTTGAATAGGTTGGGCTATGGCAGAGATTGTTCTCATAGGAATGAACCACAAGAGCGCACCCGTTGAAGTGCGCGAGCAACTCGCCGTTGCCTGCAGGGAAAAGGTCAATCCCCTTGTGCGTGCGCCACAGCTCCAGCACGTGGATGAAATGTTTTTCGTCTCCACCTGCAATCGAGTAGAAATACTGTTCACCTGCAGCAATGTGCATGAATCCCTGAATGAGGTGAAGTGCCTGCTCAGAAACCACCTGGGAGAGCACCTCACCCATTCCCTGGATCAGCATTTCTACATTCATCACCATACGGAAGCCGTGAAGCACCTTTTTCGTGTGGCCTCCAGCCTGGACTCCATGGTGGTGGGAGAGCCCCAGATTCTGGGCCAGATCAAGACCGCTTACCGGCAGGCCACAGAATGCAAAACCGTGGGAGTTATCCTCAATCGGCTACTGCACAAAACTTTTTCCGTCGCCAAAAGAGTCCGGTCCGAAACCTGCATCGGATCGTATGCTGTTTCCATCAGTTATGCAGCCGTGGAACTGGCCAGAAAAATCTTTGGAAAACTGGACGACAAACGCGTTTTACTCATCGGTGCCGGAGAAATGGCCGAACTGGCCGCCGAGCATTTCCTTGCGCAGGGTGTTTGCCAGTTGGCCGTCGCCAATCGAACCCTCGAAAGAGCCATTTCCCTGGCCAAAAGATTCAAAGGGGAAACCGTGCCCTTTGAACACATTTTGGACAAACTGAAGACCACCGACATCGTGCTCACCTCCACCGGGTCCCCTGAGCCGATCCTGTTTCATGGAGACGTGAAGTCCCGCATGCGGGAACGGCGAAACAGGCCCCTTTTCTTCATCGACATTGCCGTACCCCGGGACATCGATCCCAGAATCAATGAAATCGACAACGCTTACGTCTATGACATAGACGAACTGCAGGGGGTCATCGACCTGAACCTTGAAGACCGAAAACGTGAAGCACAAAGGGCTGAGCATATCGTTGCGGAGGAAGTTCTCAAGTTTGAGGACTGGTTGTGCACCCTCAAAGTGGTTCCAACGATCATCGCTCTTCGAAACAAAGCTGAAGCCATTCGCAAAATGGAGGTTCAAAAAACTCTTTCCGGTTTGCCCCATTTGAGTGAATCGGAACGCAGCGCCATTGAGGTGCTCACGGATTCCATCGTCAGGAAAATTTTACACGACCCTATACTGTATTTGAAAAGGAAGAGTGAAAGAGAAACGGGGCAGGTCTGCGTGGACTTCACTCAGCAAATATTCAACCTCATGGAACGAGATGGCGATTCGAGCTGCGCCTTGACTCATGAAACCCCAAGTGATATGAATTACCATAACTTATTAAAAAGCATGAAAAAATAAGTGAGGAGCCACCATGGCCGAGATCTTGGAATTCGGAAAAAAAGCCCAGGATTTAAAATCCATGAGAGACACGGACCTGCGGCAAAAAAAGCTGGAAGTGCTCAGAAAAATATTTCAGTGCACGCGCTGCGTGGTGAAGTGCGCCAAATGCGGTTCACAGATTGAGGCCGGCAAGAAAGAGTCCTCGCGTTATGCAACTCCTTACCCTTTTTGCAGCAACTGCCAGGAAGAGTACGAGGAATTTCAGCAGAGAGCTAAAGGCGAAGAGCAGGGCCCCAAATACTATTGGCACAATGATCAGTGGCTGGAAGTCTGGAGGAGCTGGCTGGAGCACCAGAAGTGTCTGGACCGTTACAAGCACTCCAAGGAGTTTCTTCAGCTTCTCGAGGAAGCGGAAAGTTTATTTCACACCTAGCCGGAAGTGGCGCGAAGGAGTTGTGTTATGATTGGTGGAATCGGCATGCCCGAATTGATAATCATCCTTGTCATTGTGCTGATCATTTTCGGAGCAGGAAAGCTTCCCGAGATCGGATCCGGCCTTGGAAAGGGCATCAAAAACTTCAAAAAGGCCACCCACGAACCGCTGGAAACGGGAGAAGACGGTGAAAAAATAGAGGGAAATTCGACCAAACCCCAATGATTCCATGACGATTCGGGCTTCTGTGGTCTGGGCAGGAGGGTGACTTTTGGGTTCACCCTCTTCCTGTTGGCGCGTGAATGCCCCAGACCGCCCCCCCAATCCTTCCACTAAAAGGGAATCTCATCATCCTTGCCAGGAGGTGAAGGTGGAAGGTCCTCGGCCAGAGAACGGTCGTATGCCTGCCGGTCTGACGAACCGCCACCTCTTCCGGAACCACCACCTTGGGCGGAACCACCACCTTGGCCGGAACTTCCCTGATCATCCCCGGGACCGCCAACAAACTGAATGTCTCTGGCCACCACTTCCGTGGTGTACCTCTTGGTTCCCTGAGCATCTTCCCATTGCTGAGTCCTCAGAGTTCCCTCAAGATAAATGAGCTTTCCTTTTCCAAGATAGTTGCCGCAAAATTCAGCCGTCTTGCCAAAGGTCACGATGCGGTGCCACTCGGTTCGATCTTCCCAGTTTCCTTCTCCCGCAGGCACCCGTTCGTTGGTGGCAACATTGAATTTGGCCACAGCCACACCGTTTGCGCTGTAACGAATGTCGGGATCTGCACCTAACCGACCGATGATGATCACCTTATTCACTGTCCCTTTTGCCATGTTCTACCCCTTCCCACATTGCGATGTGTGTCTTCTTGTGTGCACCAAGAGATCCGTATAGCACACTGACCCTTTCATGGAAACCCCTGCCCCTTTGTGCTCATCCCCATAGAAACATGCGGAAGAGCACACTTCTCTCCCCTTTGCGTCCATGCAAACTCAAATGCCTTGTTGACTCGCCGGGGGAAAAAGTTTACATTCCTAACCGGTGATTTGTGTTCAAGTTGCTGTTTTCATAAGTATTTCATTTGGACCGTGGAGTTAAAAAGTTTCACCTTTCTAACCCCATCTTTTTCGGAAAAACCACAAACACAACCTTAACAAACACAAAACTGTAATTCCTTTGGGTTCGTTCAATCCCTCACCACCTTCGAGACAGGATCAACCCCCAACTGCCTTGGAGACTCGGGTGCCATTGTTTCCCTTGAGTTGCCATGGGCACTCTTTTTTTCAGGCAACCACAGCCTGACCTCTGAAAAGAAGCTTCGAGGATCTTGCGGTCCAGGCGCGGGAAGGAATTTCATGCGAACGATTCGTTCAATGTTCTTCTACGTTGTGCTTTTCATATCCACCCTGTTCCTGGGGGTCAGTGCCGTGGTGGTCCACCGGATCACCAAAAGCCATGAGGGCCCTCACAAGTGCGCCCGTCTCTGGAGCAAAGTCAACCTTCTGGCCGCGGGAGTGCAAGTGCACATAACGGGCCTTGAAAATATCGATCCCCGCAGGGCATACATATACGCACCCAATCATCAGAGCTGGTTCGACATTTTTGCCTTGTCCGCCAAACTTCCCGTCCAGTTCCGCTGGCTCGCCAAGGAAGAGCTTTTCAAGATTCCCGTCCTGGGCGCAGCCATGTCCGCCATAGGCTACATCCCCATCGACCGCGGAGATCGGCGAAAAGCTTTCAGCAGCATGAACCAGGCGGCAGAAAAGATCCAAAAAGGGACTTCCATCGTCATCTTTCCCGAGGGGACCCGAAGTGCGACGGGAGTGCTGCAGGACTTCAAAAAGGGTGGCTTCATCCTTGCCATCAAATCGCAACAGCCCATTGTGCCAGTGAGCATCAGCGGCTCTCACAGAATCCTTCAGAAGGGGGATTGGAGGCTCAATCCCGGCGTCATTCTTGTGGCCGTCGGCGCTCCCATCGAGACCAGAAACCTGACCACCAGGGATCGGGACAGTTTGAGCGATGCCGTGCGAGAGGCCATCAGAGAAAACTTACCCTTGGAAGAAGGTGGGAAGATGATCACATGAGGTGAACTTCCGGCCAGACCAGGCCAGCCAGTCAGGACATTCAAGCGCATGATTACAGAAGAACAGATCAATTCAACACCACTCAAGATCATCCCTTTGGGAGGCCTCGGTGAAATCGGCCTCAACATGATGGTCCTGGAATACGGCGACACCATCGTCCTCATCGATGCGGGGCTCATGTTTCCCGAAGACGACATGCTTGGCATAGACATTGTCATCCCGGATTTTTCTTACCTGAAGCAGAAGCGGGCCAATGTGCGTGCATTGGTGGTCACTCATGGACACGAAGACCACATTGGGGCCATACCTTTTCTGCTCAGGGAATTTGAGATTCCCATCTATGGCACCCCCCTCACCCTGGCGCTCATCAAGGAAAAGCTGAAAGAACACAATCTCAGCACGCGGACAGAACTCAACACCGTCCTGCCCAGGGAAACCATCGAGCTGGGTCCCTTTCACATGGAATTCATCCAGGTCTGCCACAGCATTCCCGACGGTGTGGGCTTGGCCATTCACACTCCCCAGGGGATGGTCATTCACTCGGGTGACTTTAAGATCGACAACACCCCCATTGACGGCAAACGGTTCGACCTTGCCCATTTCGGGTCTTATGGGGAAAGGGGAGTGAAAGTACTCCTTTCCGATTCCACCAATGTGGAGCGGCCGGGCCACACCCTGTCAGAAAGGGATGTGGGCGAGACCCTCAGGGATGTCTTCCAGTCCAGCACCGGCAGAATCATGGTGGCGGTATTTGCGAGCAACCTTCACCGTATTCAGCAAGTGATTCACCTGGCACGGGCCTTCGGCCGCAGGATTCTCCTCAATGGCCGCTCCATGGTGCTCAATGTGCGCATAGGACGGCAACTGGGCACCCTCGATTTCCCCCCGGAGGAAGAGATCAATTTTGCGGAACTCAATCGGCTCCCGGACTCGCAAGTGCTTCTCCTCACCACCGGAAGCCAGGGCGAGCCCATGAGCGCCCTCAGCCGCATGGCCTTCGAGGGTCACAAGAAACTCAAAATCAAACAGGGAGACACGGTCATACTCTCTTCCAAGTTCATACCGGGAAATGAGAGAACCATTCACAACATCATCAATCGCCTCTACCGCCACGGTGCCGAAGTGATTCATGAACAGGTGCGGGACATCCATGTTTCGGGCCACGCCTACCAGGAAGAGCTTAAAACTCTCATCAGCGTGGTCAAACCCCGCTATTTCATACCCATTCATGGCGAATACCGCCATCTGGTCAAGCACAAACAGCTGGCCATGACCATGGGCATTCCCCAGGAAAACTGTTTTCTCGTGGAGGACGGGCACATCGTCTCCATTGATGAAGAGGGGGCCCGGGTGATGGGACAGGTGGAGACTGGCCGCACACTTGTGGACGGCAAAGGAGTGGGCGACGTGGAAGGTCTCGTTCTGAGAGACCGCAGGCACCTCTCCGAGGACGGACTGGTCATCGCCACCCTGGTGATCAACAAACAGACGAGAAGCATTCTCAGTGGCCCTGACCTCCTGAGCAAGGGGTTCATTCACGAAGACTCCAAACCCGAAGTGCTCGACAGCGCCAAGCACATCATCACGGAAGTCTTCCATCGAATCATTCAGGACGACTTCGAACTGGACTGCTCTCTTCTCCAAGCGGAAATCAAGCGGGAACTGAAGCGTTTTTTCAATCGAATCCTCTACCGAAGACCGGTCATCTATGTTCTTCTCACAGACATTTGAAGCAGTTCCCGTCACATGACAAATCCTCAAAAGCCTGGTGCACCAACACCTGGAGGGTGTATCTGTGGATCAAAAAAAATATGAAATTCGTGCCCTGTGTGTTTTCACCGTCACGCTCCTTCTGTTTTTCAGCCTGGCGTCTTTTCATCCTTCCGATCTGACCCTCTTCAATGCTTCCTCCGTGGAGCGCCCCCCTGAAAACTGGGTAGGAGTGGTGGGGGCCCACATCGCCTGGATTTTATATTTCCTTTTTGGAATGGCATCCTTCTCCTTTTCAATTCTTGGTTTCTGGGTGAGCTGGTCCCTTTTCAGCGGAAAGGCCATTCTCCCCCATGGTCGCTTGCAGGCTCTGGGAATCGGTCTTTTCATCCTGACCCTCATGACGCTCTTTTCCATACACTTTCCCAAGGTTGCCATCAGTGGCGGGGAAGTGCCTTCAGGCGGCGAGATTGGATCCATCCTTGGCCATTGGCTTTTGGCCCGGCTTTACGCCATCGGCACCCATGTTTTACTTTTCGGCGCATTCTTCATCTCCCTGCTCCTCTCCACACCCCTCACCCTCAAATCCCTGTCACAGGGACTTTATGAAGCCACGGCGAAAAGCACAAAATTTTTCTCTCAGACGCTGTCTCAAAAATTCAACAGGCAGAAATCCCTGAACAGAGACCCGAACGTGAGAAGAGGTGCAACTCACCCTCGCAAGAAGAAGAAATCTTCAGGCAACGGCTCAAGGGAACTTGTGGAAACGGGTGATGCTTTGGAGGTCGATTACGGAGAGCAAGGTGAGCCACCTCCAAGCCTGGTCAGCGATGAAAAACCCTCCCTTCAATTGCCGGCGCCAAAGCCCGGGGAATATGTCCTTCCACCTTTGGACCTCCTTGAAAACCATGAGACCAAAACTCAAAGCTTTGACCCGGCCACGCTGGAAAGCAACGCCAAAGTGCTTCAGGAAAAGCTGAGAGATTTCGGGGTTCAGGGTGAAGTGGTGGACATTCTTCCTGGGCCGGTGATCACCATGTATGAATACGCACCGGCTCCGGGCATCAAAATCAGCCGAATCGTCTCTCTGTCCGACGACTTGTCCATGGCCCTCAAAGCTGTCAGCATTCGAGTGGTGGCACCCATTCCCGGAAAGGCTGCCATCGGCATCGAAGTTCCCAACGACATCCGCGAACTGGTGTCCATGAGGGATGTGGTTGAATCGAAAGCATTCTGGGACACTTCCGCAAGACTGACCATCGTCCTTGGGAAGGACATCACGGGGCGGCCAGTGATCGCCAACCTGGCAAAAATGCCCCATCTTCTCATTGCAGGGGCCACGGGCACAGGAAAGAGTGTGTGCATCAACGCCCTTCTCACAAGCCTCCTTTACCGCAATGTTCCCGAAGACGTCCGCCTGTTGCTCATCGACCCCAAACGCATTGAACTGAGTTCCTACGAAGGAATTCCACACCTGGTCCATCCAGTGGTCACCGATGCCAAAAAAGCCACCAGGGCTTTGCGATGGGCCGTTGAAGAGATGGAACTTCGGTACAAGCTCCTGGCGGAAAAGAACGTGAGGAACATCGAAAGCTATAATCGGGTCATCGAGAAAGAAAAGGAAGCGGCTGTTCACAATGAAACACCCGTTGAGGAGGAGCCATCCCTGGCGCATCACAGGCTTCCCTTCATTGTGATCATCATTGACGAACTCGCGGATCTCATGATGGTCGCTTCAAGGGAAGTGGAAGAATCCATCACCCGTCTGGCCCAAATGGCCCGAGCATGCGGAATTCATCTCATCCTGGCCACTCAGCGCCCATCGGTGGATGTGCTCACGGGCATCATCAAAGCCAACATTCCCACCCGAATCTCCTTCCAGGTCTCGTCCCGGGTGGACTCCAGGACCATCCTGGATGGCAGTGGAGCAGAGACTTTGCTTGGATCGGGAGATATGCTATTTGTTCCACCTGGCACGGCGAAACTCCAGCGAATCCACGGAGCCTTCGTGTCCGACGCAGAAGTTCAGCGCGTCACGGAATTCTGGAAGGTGCAGCAACTGGGAGAAGACCCCCTGAGTGATCGCGTGGATTTCGAAGAAAAATCCTCCGAGGGAGAAATGAATTCCGATGAGCTGGATGAAAAATACGAAGAAGCCGTGCAGCTGGTCCTGGAAACCCGCCAGGCCTCCATTTCCATGCTGCAGAGGCGCTTGCGTGTGGGGTACAACCGCGCAGCGCGGATGATTGAAATGATGGAACAGCAAGGCATCGTGGGTGCTTCGGACGGCATCAAGCCCAGAGAGGTCTTGGGCAATTGAGACCCCCACATGAACCCTTCGGTGCCACAAAACACATTTTTCCCTTTGCCCCGGGTAAGGGCATGGAGAGATTCATGAAAACACACAACATGGTCAAAAGAACCATTTACATGGTCGCAGCAATGCTCCTGTTCAACCCTTTCCTGCTCCATGCACACCCGTCCATTTCCATGAGTGAGCTGCTGAGGCAGACAGAGGAGTATTACCAGGGGATTGAATCCTTCACGGCCCGGTTTCATCAGGTCACCACCTCCGCCGTGGCACGCACCATGACCACCGAAGCCACGGGCACCCTTCACTACCAGAAGCCCCGGCAAATGCGCTGGGAATACGAGACCCCCGAAGAACAGGTTTTCGTGGCCAATGAACAACTGGCATGGCTCCATGTCCCCGGGGACAGGCAACTTTCATTGTTCGACTCCAAAGCCCTTTTTTCATCCCCTTTGGCACAAACTTTCTTTGACGGCTTCGTGGAGCTCAGGAAAAATTTCGATGTCACTCTTGAATCGCGAATGAGCACCCATGAGACGGCCGTCCTGCGCCTTATTCCCAAAGCCCAGGACCCCAGCATTCGCTATCTTTTCCTGTGGGTCGACCTGGATTCCCACCGCATCGAAAAAATTGAAAGTCATGACGCCATGGGAAATATCAACATCATCTCCCTGGAAGATCAGCACTCCAAGTCTTCCATTGATCCCCGCATGTTTCAGCTTGAAATTCCTCCTTCCACCATCGTTCTTGACCTGGAGGGCAGGCAACTGTCATCGGCCGAAATAGAGGAACTGAAAAAGCAACTTTTGAGGTAACAGGATATATCTATGACTTCAAACATCGCCCATCGCATTGTCCAGCTCAAACGTGATCGAAAGGCCATCCTCCTGGCTCACAACTATCAGCCCCCCCACATTCAGGACCTTGCGGACATTACGGGAGATTCCCTGGAACTGAGCCGGGAGGCAGCCAACACCGACGCGGAGGTCATCGTCTTTTGCGGTGTGGAATTCATGGCGGAAACGGCAGCCATTTTGAACCCGAACAAAACAGTCCTGCTGCCTCGCCTTGACGCAGGCTGCCCCATGGCGGACATGATCACTGCTGCCGATGTGGCGGCCGTTCGAGCCCAACACCCCGGCGTTCCCATTGTGACCTATGTGAACTCCACTGCCACGGTCAAGGCCGAAAGCACCGTGTGCTGCACGTCCGCCAATTCCATACAAGTGGTGGAATCATTCAGGGACTCGGACACCGTCTATATGGCCCCGGACCAGAACCTGGCCAAATACACCGCAAGACACACCAAAAAGAAAGTCCTGCACTGGGAGGGCTATTGCCCCATCCACCACCATTTGACCGTGGAGGAAGTGCGGGCTCAACAGGAGGCCCACCCCGAGGCCATTTTCCTTGCCCATCCCGAATGCCCTCCCGAGATTCTCGACCTGGCCCATGAGGTCACCAGCACATCGGGAATGATCCGCTTCGTCAAGGAAAGTTCCCGCAAGTCCTTCATCATCGGTACGGAAAGAGGCATTCTCTACTCCATGAAGAAAATGAATCCCCACAAGGAATTCTATGGGGCTTCACCCAGGATGGTCTGTGCTGACATGGCAAAAACATCCCTTGAAGATGTGCTGCGTGCCCTGGAAACCCTGGAGCCCAGAATTCAGGTTCCGGAAGAAGTGAGAATCAGGGCCCTGAAAGCGGTGGAGATGATGCTGCGCATCAGCAGCTGAAAACCCTTGGGAGGGGTTGTCATGTGCGTTCCAGGTCAAATTCCGGGGAACCGCCCCATGAGTGAGACTCTTTTACCAAGGGGCTGTCCCCTTCGGGGGTCGCAGGCGAAAAGCCACATGATTCCCTGCAAGGGCGCACATTCAGAGAAATGAGACCGGAGAAAGGTCACCCATGCTCCAAACGCCCCAAAACCCCTGGAGGAAAATACGGAGAATCGCCGTCACCATGGGAGACCCCTGCGGAGTGGGCCCGGAAATCATCGTGAAAGCATGGCAAGACTCCCGGCTTTTTCGGGGCATTCTGCCCGTGGTTCTGGGAGACGAAAGGGCCCTGCGAAGAGCCATCCATTTGCTGAAAAGCCCCCTTCGGCTGGAACTGATCGGGGACCCAGGGGAACTGCCCCGGGAGAATCCCTCAAACCATCTTTTCCTTCATCCCACCTCCCACCTTGAAGACAAGGACATTCCCTACGGAAACCCATCGGAAAACGCGTGCCGTGCAACCATTGAGAACATTCGCATGGCAACCCGGTGGACCATGGATGAGAAGACAGACGCCCTTTGCACGTGCCCCGTCAACAAAGGAGCCCTGCACCGCAGCGGCTTCTCCTTTCCGGGTCACACGGAATTCATTCAGAGTCTCACCCGTTCCCCCCATGTGGTGATGATGCTGGCCGGTTCAAAGCTGAGAGTCTCCCTGGTCACCGTTCATGAATCTCTTGCCCGTGTGCCCGCCCTCATCACCGAAGCCCTCGTCAGCAAAACCGTTCTCATCACGGCAGAAGCACTGAAAAGGGACTTCGGCATTCCTTTCCCTCGCATCGCCGTGGCGGGCCTCAACCCCCACGCCGGAGAAAATGCAAGGTTCGGCAGGGAAGAACTGGAAATCATCGGGCCCGCACTCCAGAGGCTTGAGCAGGCCAGTTTCCTTGTGAGCGGCCCCCACCCCCCGGACACGGTGTTTTACAGGGCTTTTCAGGGAGATTTTGACGCGGTGGTGGCCATGTACCACGATCAAGGGCTCATCCCCCTGAAGCTGGTGCACTTTGAAGATGGCGTGAACATCAGCCTGGGGCTCCCGGTGGTTCGAACGTCCGTCGACCATGGCACCGCCTACGACATCTCGGGAACGGGCCGGGCCAGCCCTGTGAGTCTCACCGCCGCCATTGAGCTGGCCGCCCAAATGTCTGCCAACCGCAACCGCGCAAAAGCTAGCCATCCAGATCCCCCACCCCGGAATGACACAGCATGACTTCAGACCACATTGTCATTCGGGGAGCCCGCCAGCACAACCTGAAGAATTTTGACCTTTCCCTTCCCAAAGGCCGGTTCATCGTGATCACGGGCGTCAGCGGGTCGGGCAAATCTTCCCTGGCCTTTGACACCCTCTTCGCCGAGGGGAGGAGACGCTATGTGGAAAGTCTTTCCACGCAGGCCAGGCTCTTCCTGCAAAATGCGACGCCCGTGGATGTGGATTCCATCGAAGGTTTGAGCCCCGCCATAGCCCTGGAGCAAAAAGGGTTCAGTCAAGGGCCTCGATCAACGGTGGGCACCCTCTCGGAAATCCTCGATCATCTGAGGATTCTGTTCACACACCTCGGCAAAACACACTGCTCCGAATGTGACCAGTCCCTCCAGGCTTTCACCGTGCCCCAAATGGCACAGGACCTTTTTGAACACTGGGATGAAGGGAGCAGGTTCCTGGTGTTGGCACCCGTTGAGAAGGTGAAGTCCGCCTCTCTGTCCAACACGCTCCAGGCCCTGAGAAAAGAAGGGTATGCGCGCATTCGTTTTGAAGGCCATGTCCATCACCTCGATCCCCTTCCTTCCCTTCCCAGGCGCACCAGCTACAACCTGGAAGTCGTCATTGACCGCCTGGTGCTCCGGCCAAATGATCGCCAGCGTCTCATGGAGGCTTTGGAACTCGCACTCAAGAAGTCTGACGGAACCGTGAAACTTTTTCACCTGGCAGGTCATGAAAAGAAATACAGCGAAACCCTTCAATGCCCCACCTGCAAAACTCTTTTTGAAAAGCCCGCTCCCAGCCTCTTTTCCTTTCATCACCCCAAGGGTGCCTGTGAAGCCTGCAGCGGACTGGGCACCGCCTCAGACCCCAAAAAATCCCCTCCGCCCTCTGCAGGCAAAACCTCAGGAAAAAACCATCCCCTCCTTGCCAATGAACCGGAGGAACATGAGGAGGATTCCTTCCCTGACCCCGCATACTCCTGTGGCAAATGCGGAGGATCACGTTTCAATGAGGCTGCACGATCGGTGCGTCTCCACGGCTTGACCATCGACCAGGTCCTGAACAAATCCATGGGCGCCCTTCGATCATGGATTTCCTCCCTTCCCCTCACCCCAGTGGATCAAACCATCTGCGAACGGCCCCTCAGGGAAATCCTGGACCGAATCGCAACCATTCAGAAACTGGGCCTGGACTACCTCACTCCTGACAGGGCAACCCCAACCTTATCGGGTGGAGAAGTGCAGCGTTTGCGCATCGCCCGGCAGGTCACCTCCTCCCTTTCGGGAGTTCTCTACGTGCTCGATGAGCCCAGCGTGGGGCTTCACATGAGGGATCATCACCGTCTTCTCCACATTCTCTTCAGGCTGCGCGACGAGGGGAA
The DNA here is from genome assembly GCA_003566995.1 of Syntrophobacteraceae bacterium. GTDB lineage: Bacteria > Desulfobacterota > Syntrophobacteria > Syntrophobacterales > Syntrophobacteraceae > SLCH01. Next base: position 66 of record PXBG01000099.1, on the reverse strand, counting down.
CACGGTGATTGTGGTGGAACATGACCGGGACACCATCCTCCGCGCAGACCACGTGGGGGACATGGG
>PXBG01000028.1 GCA_003566995.1 Syntrophobacteraceae bacterium | reverse complement strand
GGGCAGCGCAGGTCCTCGAAGGTTCAATCTGCCGGCAACCGCCGCCATGCTTTACATTCAGGGGGAGTCCCTGGAAACCCGGTGGATTCTCCTGGAGTGAACCTGAACACCGCAAATCGCTCAGACAGGCACAGATAAAGAGGCACTCTCATGTCCCAATTCGCTCCCATCGATCGCATGGACGGCTATCTTCCCATCGAAGAAAGCGGAGCGCATCCGGAAGGTCATTTTGGAAGAGGCCCTCGAACTCTTCGAAAGCCTTTGCGGCCGTGCCAACCCGCTGGGACTCCTTCCGGAACAGATCGACCCTGAAACGGGCAGGTTTCTGGGCAATTTTCCACAGGCTTTCAGCCACATCGGAGTGATCGCCAGCGGCATGAACCTGGGGCGCCTTCTGAGCGGGCGCAAGAAGGTTGACCCCCCGACGGACGATTTGAATATTGCTGCAAAACGTAAAGTTACAAGGAGCGCAACCAATGCTTGAAGATTTGGTGCTGTTTTTCCAATCCACTGGTTTCGCAAACCTGAGCCTTCCGGAGCTGAGCATGATGGGCGTTGCCCTTGTGCTTTTGTATCTGGGCATCGCCAAGAAATACGAGCCACTCCTTCTGGTCCCCATCAGTTTTGGCATGCTTCTGGTCAACTTTCCCATGGAAACCCTCATGAGCGCTCCCGAAAACGGCCAGCCGGGAGGACTCCTTCATTACATATACATGGGCATCGAACTGGGCATTTACCCGCCCCTCATTTTCCTGGGGATTGGAGCGCTCACGGATTTCGGGCCTCTCATTTCCAACCCCAGAACCCTTCTTTTGGGGGCTGCCGCGCAAGTTGGCATCTTCGTCACATTCCTGGGCGCCGTTTTCCTTGGCTTCACCCTGCGCGAAGCCGGCTCCATCGGCATCATCGGCGGCGCGGACGGTCCCACGGCCATATATCTCACTTCTCAGCTGGCCCCTGACCTTCTGGGTCCCGTCTCCGTGGCGGCCTACTCCTACATGGCCCTGGTCCCCATCATTCAACCTCCCATCATGAGACTGCTGACCACCCACAGAGAACGGAGCATTGTCATGGAGGAAATGCGCTTCGTTTCCAAGCGGGAAAAGATCCTTTTTCCCATCATGGTGGTCCTCGTGTCCGGGCTGTTTCTTCCCTCGGCCCTGCCCCTGCTGGGCATGCTCATGCTGGGCAATCTTCTGCGGGAGTGCGGGGTCACGGACCGCCTGAGCAAGACCGCTCAGAATGAGCTCAACAATGTTCTGGTGATCTTCCTCGGTTTGAGCGTCGGGGCCAAAGCCAGCGCCGAATTCTTCCTGACGGTCCAAACCATTCAGATCATCGTTCTGGGCCTTCTCGCTTTCGCCATTGGAACGGCATCCGGCGTGCTCATGGGCAAGGTCATGTGTTTCCTGAGCGGCGGAAAGATCAATCCTCTCATCGGAGGCGCGGGAGTTTCAGCGGTTCCCATGGCCGCACGCGTCTGCCAGGTGGTGGGCAGGGAAGCCAATGCCTCCAACTATCTGCTCATGCATGCCATGGGCTCCAATGTGGCGGGAGTCATCGGGTCGGCCATTGCGGCGGGCATATTCCTGACCATTCTCTGAGGTGATGACTCTTTCCTGTACCTGGTTTCCTGTGCCTGGTTTCCTGTCTGTGTTTTCCTGTCTGTGTTTTCCGGGATGTGAACGCCTTTTCCGTCATTCCCGCGAAGGCGGGAATCCAGGCTTTTCAGGGTCTTAAGGACCCACCAAGGATGGAAGTGCCGGAACAGCGCAACGCATGATCCCTTCAAACATGAGCATGGAGAGTCCTTGAAAACCAGGGACCAACAACTGATAAAAAACCAAGCCCCGGCTGTTGACGCAGGACCCGTGCGGGAAAGTTTTTCCTGAAAACCCTTTGGGGTTCCCCTTTTCACCTTCCTCTCAGGCGTCCCAAAAGGTAGGTGATGCAGAAAAAGAAAAAATTGACAAAAACAATGGTGGCTCCCGTGGGCAGATTGAAGAAAAAGGAGATGAAGATGCCCGAGATGACGGAAGCCACCGCACTGAAGGCGGCCAGGAGAAGGACGGTCTTGAAGCTGCGAGCCACCTGAAGGGCCGTGACGGCCGGAAAGATGATCAGGCTGGACACGAGCATGGTGCCCACCACGCGGATGCCGAGAACCACGGTGAGGGCGGTGCACAAAGTGAGCACATTGAACACCCGGCGGGTCTTTATGCCCAGGACCCGGGCGTATTCTTCCTGAAAGGTGAGAGCGAAAAGGTCGTGCAGGAAGAGACGCACCACCGCCAGCACCACCACGGAGAGGACCACGCTGAAAACCACTTCCCCTTCCCCGATGGCCAGAATGCTTCCAAAGAGATAACTGAAGAGATCCACGTTGAATCCCTGGCCCAGACTGGCCAGCATGATTCCCGTGGATATGCCCAGTGCCGCCACCAGGCCGATGGCAGCGTCCCCATGGATCCTGGCTTTCTCGGAAAGGATGGAAATCCACAGAGAAGCGAGCATGACGAGGGGGGCTGAAATGTAGAGGGGGTGAGCCTGAAGCAGAAGCCCGAGGCCTATGGTGCCGAAGGCCACATGAGCCAAGCCGTCCCCGATGAGGGAAAACCGCCTCAGGACAAGGAAGACGCCCAAAAAGGAGCAATTGAGGGCGATGAAGGATCCGGCCAGCAACGCACGCTGTATGAAACCATACTGGAGGGCCTCCTGAATTTCAGCGATCAAGGGTGAACCCCTGGTGTTGATGACAGATCATGTGCTGCGCGTGCTCTCCAAAGTAGCGTGTCATGGAGTGGGAACCGCAGAATTCCTTGAATGTTCCGAAAAACACCATCTTCCGGTCCAGGTAAAGCATCCTTTGGGCATATCTGCCGATGGTTCCCATGTCGTGAGTGATGATGATGATGGTCTTGTTTTCTTTTTCATTGAGACTCTGCAGAATCTCGTAAAATCGCTCCCGCGTGGTGGGATCAAGAGCTGCACTGGGTTCGTCCAGCAGAAGAAGTTCAGGGCCCGCAATGAGCGCCCGGGCAAGAAAGACCCTCTGACGCTGTCCGCCGGACAGGCGGGAAATCATCTTTCCCCTGAGATTCCCGATGTCCAGAAGCTCCATGACTCTTGCCACCGCCTCGCCATCACTTTTTTTGTAGCGCCTGGGAAAGGACTTGGTGGATAAGAGGCCCGTGGCCACAATTTCTTCCGCCGTTGCGGGAAATCCCATGTGCGTGCCTTCGGCCACCTGAGGCACATACCCCACTTTCGACCATTGGGCGAAGCGGTCCACAGGGTCTCCAAAAAGACGGATGGAACCCGCAGCCGCAGGCACCAGGCCCAGGGCGCAGCGAATGAGGGTGGTCTTTCCGGACCCGTTGGGTCCCACGATGCCCAGGTAATCCCCTTTGTCCACACTGAAGGAAATTTCCGTGAGCACCGGCAGGTTCTCATACTTCACCCATAGGTCCTCCACCTCCAAAACCTTCATGAACACTCCAAGCCTTCTTTCAAACGTTCCAGATTGTCTTCCATGATGGACAGATAGCTCACATTTTCCGCCAGTTCATCCCTGGTCACGTTGTGAGCCCCATGGAGAAGGAGCAGCCGGGCATCCGTTTCCCGGGCAATGACCCTTGCCACCCGAGGTTCCACCCCTTCTTCATAGAAGACGGCTTTCATGTCCATGTCCCTCATCTTCCCGATGAGTTCGGCGATCCGCCTGGGAGAGGGCTCTGCGCTGGGAGAAAAACCCGTGTAAGGGGAAACATGGGTCAGGCCGTAGCGCTCTGCAAAATAACCGAAGGCGAAATGCCCCGCGTAGATGAGTGTTCTGTGCCTGCAGGAAGCCAGCTCCTCTTCATAGACTTTTTCCAGCTCATGAAGCCTGGCATTGTATTTGGCCGCCCGGTCCAGGTAAAACTCTTCGTTCTGGGGGTCCTTTTCCGCAAATGCCCGGGCGATGTGATTCACCATGATCCGGGCATTTCCAAATTCCAGCCATATGTGGGGATCCTGTCCTCCGTGATGGTGGTGATGTCCATGGTGGTCATGATGCCCATGGTCATGGTGGTGGCTGTGATGATGGTGAGCGTCCCCATTGTGCCCGTGATCATGGCCATGGTGGTGTTGGTCGTTTTCATGGTCATGGGCCTTCTCCTCACTGTGTTCATGACCATGCTCCTCCTGGTGGTGGTGATGGTGATCCACCCCCCCGTTCAGAATGCCCCGGCTCGTGTCCACCACGAGGAGACGCCCGTGGCTCACGCTTTTGGCCATGTCCTCCACCCAGGGCTCCATGAACCGTCCCGTGTAGATGAGCAGGTCCGCCCTGTGAATGTTCACAATGTCCCGGGGTGTGGGTTCCCAGCTGTGGGCTTCCACGCCGGGAGGCAGCAGGAGAGTCACATGGGCCTGTTCCCCCCCGATGACACGGGCCCAGTCGTAGAGGGGAAAAAGGGTCGTCACCACCTGAAGCTTTGCCTTTTCCGAATTCTCCCCGGCATGAGCCTCCGGGCATCCTGCGGATAATAAGCCGAAGAGCATAGCGCCTGCCAGGCAGGAAGTGATCCACTTCATGAGTCTTCCCCTTTTCAAACTGAGGTTTGCACGGCGGCGCCCCTCGGACGCCAGGTTTCATCCTCTTCGTGCTGAAGAAAGTGACCGGCACCATAATGCAACTGAATTGCATAAAGGTCAAGGCTTTCCAAAAGAGGATTTTAGAGTTTCAGCCCCCATCATTTTCATTGAAATCCAAGCTTTGAAAGCCATCATGAAAAACTGTGGAGAACATCTTGTCTTTTGCATCCCGGTTGCAATAGAATGAATCCCCGTTGCCAGGACAAGGGCTGCCAAGGGCTGCATGGACCCACAGACAAGGCATCCTTCACATTGGAGAGGGGGGCCCGTCACCTTTGTTCAGGGACGGCGAGGAAATGACCGCGAGAGAAAAGAAAGCCAATGGAAAAGGCGGACAGGATGGCGCATCAGGACGATTCCATCTCCCTTCTGAAGCAAAAAGGACTGAACCCCACGCCACACCGTGTCATGGTCCTCGGAATTCTCGGCAACAGCCCATCCCCCCTGAGTCCCCAGGAAATCTTCGCCACCCTGCAGCGCTTTCATCCCATGAACCGTGTGACCCTCTACCGCATACTGGAAGTCCTGGTGGCCCATGGACTGGTGGAACGCATTCAGTCGGGCGACAAAGCCTACCGCTACGGCCTGAACGCTCAGTCCCCTCACGCGGAACACCCCCATTTCTACTGCAGCCACTGCGGCGGCATTCAGTGTGTGCATGCGGAGGGCATCCATGTCCAGGTGGAAGACATTCAAAAGACTTTTCCGGGATTGATTCAAAAGATGGAAATACGTCTCGACGGCATCTGCAAAAACTGTCTGCGAAACCACAAACAGAAAAAAACGGGGAATGCTTGAGGGGGGGCGGAGTTCGGCGGCAATGTCACTGACTTAGACTTTTTCCTTCGCTCTGAACAAAAGCCCCGTCACGTCCTTCCCGGGAAGGCGGGAATCCAGTCTTTTCAAGATCTTCCGGACCCCCGCCTGCTCGGGGATGACGGGACAAAGCAACCCGCAATCCGTTGAATCGGCAACATGGGGACTCGCCGGTCCCGGGGAAAGGACTGCGGACTTCACACCAGAACCTGTTGAACTGCCGCCCTGTGGCCGGAAAACGCGGGTGCGGCAAATGCCGGGCATTTGCTCAGCAGGATCATTTCATACGCATCATACGCAGTGGGGGGATATTGAGACCTCAGCGAAGCCACCATTTGGCCACCGCCGGGTGGCCAAATGGTGGCCGCCTGTCAGCAGACCGCCATTCCTCAGACTGTTTTGAATACTTTCACGGTGCCGGAGGTGACTTGAGGGGGATTGGGCAGGAGAGACGCCAGGTTGTCCTTGACCCAGCTTGAGGCCATCTGGCTGGATTCTTCCGCTCCCGCCTGGCTTTCGAACACGCTGATGGAAGCAAGAACTCCATTGCCCGCATCCACTGCACAGTAAGCCTTGAACCCGGGGCCACCGCTGAGAATGGGAAGGAAACCTTCCTCAATGCGCTTCATGGCTTCATCCATGACTGCAGGATCCACATCGTAACGGCGAATACTTGCGTACATCCTTCACTCCTTTCACTGAGAAGAGGCTCTCCGCCGGTGCGTGCCGGAGAGAGAGGCGGTTTGGTCACAGGCCACCCGGCCCTGTGAACTCAGCTCCTTTGCGCCCGGCAACCGGCATGAAGGTCCGGGCACTCAAACAAAAAAACACCACATCTTTTCTGGAAGGAAGAGGAGAAAGGAGAAGCGCGGGAACAGAAGAAATGAAAGCGAGTTCGAATCAACTGGAATTTCGCTTGGAATTCCACTGTGACGGGTTCCCATAATACGAGGTGAGCCAACGAAAATCAACATTTTTCCAATCAATCGACATTTGATGGGGACACCTGGTGGCGGCACCCCAGCTTTTCTGCAGCCATCATCTCTGGGGATTTGTGCCCTTTGGCGCATGTCGAGGTGCAAGTGAGAAACCCCGGGCGTTCAGCCTCAAACGGCCCTCTGCAACAGCATCTCCCGAAGGGAACAGGCCCCCCTTTCCCTCGTGACAAGGAAACGCTTCCCTCTGCGTTTGCAGATGGATTTGGCGATCTTCATGGCCCCGTGACTGTTGAGGGTCGTGATGCACACCACCACATCCGCACTGGAGATGATCCTGCGGAGCCGATCCACCCCGCTGCCCGTGCAGCCGTCGTGATAGAGACACTCTCCGCCCAACTCCCTGACCATGCACCGGTATTCGGGAAAGGTTTTCTCCGTGCCACCCACAATGGCCACCTTCATTTTTTCCAGGGGACAGTGGCCCCCTTTCCCTTCGCCGCCGGAACAATCTCCCTTTCCGCGGCACACGATGGTTCCCCTCTGCAGGGAAAAACCGCCCTGCTCACAACAGCGCGGACAGAGGTCCGTTTCCTGGACCGTATTTTTCGGGTGGTCGCAGCTATCCCCTTCAACGGGGGCATGTCCCCTGGCGCTGGTCACGGAAAGGAGCTCTTCTTCCAGCGCCGCCGCCCTCTCACGCTCTTTTGCCAGCGTGTGGGCGAGCTTTTTCATCTCCCGCTGCTGCCGCCGGCACACCTTTTGAGCTGAATGAACGGGTTCCCGCTCCCGGCGGGGGGGAGCGGCCGCGCGGGCCGTTTTTTTCAGCTCCTGTGCCTCTTCCCGCAAACGTTTGATTTCCTTTTGAAGTTCGTCCCGTTCCTTTCGAAGGCCGTGGTTTTCATGAGTGAGGGCCCGAATGGTGTCCTCCGCCCCGTTTTCCTTGAGTTCCCCCCTTCGGTGGGCGGTGAAAACCTCCCCCAGCACTTCGTGGAGCCGCCTTCGCCCCTCGAGCCTCACCTCCTCCCGGTGATCGCTCAGGGCGGCCCAGAGGAAGGGAAGGGGAAACTCCATGGAGCACTCCCGCAAAGTGTCTCCTGAAGACGACCGGACCTTTTTGAGGGTTCCCCCAAATCGTTTTCCCAGGTCTTTGTTGATTTCCCGGACCAATGGCTCCAGGCTGTGGCAGGCTTCGTGAAGGTCCAGGAAAAGCTGAGCCGTGTCGGGCTCGCCGTCTGCCTTCATCAGCCCGAACTTGACGGCCAATCGCTGCAGCTGTTTCCTGTTGAATCCCAGCCCAAGCACCGTCACCACTCCCAGGCAGTCCATGTGCCAGGAGGGGGCGCAGTATTTTGCGGAACTCTGCTGCTCCATTTTCCTTCAACTCCCACTTTTTTCGTTTCATTGCCGGTTTCGGGCCCGGGAGCACCTCCCCGTCGGGCCTCTCAAAGGGCATCCGCCCCGTTGAACCAACGGGGCCATCAAGCCCAGCCTCAACCCATGAGCAGGGCTTCCAGGTTTTGTTCGCTCACAACAGGAACATCCAGCCGTTGGGCCTCCCGAAGAAGCATTCCTTTGCGAAAATCGGGGGAATGGAAAACACTGGCTTCGCACACACACAGCTCCGCAAAGGGCACGAGGGAAATGAGGGGCACGCCGAATCCACTGGTGGATTCCGTGTTGAAATAATAGAGATGGGTCACATCCAGACTCCGCAGCTTATTGAGAATGGAGGGGAGCTTCGCCGTGGAACTCAAAACCATCACACACATGATCTTTACCTCCTGATCGACCTTTGGTTACGGGAAACTGCCGGAAAAAAACAATGTCTCGGGACTGATGATTACTCCAACAGAACGGAGTCGTCAATAATTTTATTAGCGATATCTAACTTTTTAAGAACAACCCCCATACCCCCCCCTGCGGCCTTGAGGTCACCCTTATTTGTCCCTGCATGGAATCAGTGACGCGGCAAGGGGGCGGCAGGTGGAGCGAAAAATCTCACGACCCCACCCCCAGCAGCCATGTGGCGAAGGAAAAATAGATCAGAAGCCCCACCGCGTCGGCCACAGAGGTGATGAGGGGCCCGCTGGCAATGGCTGGATCGAGACGCAGGCGAGTGAGGATGAAAGGCAGGAGCATGCCGATGAGGTTGGTGAGGATCAGCATGGTCACCATGGTCAGGAGCACCACCAATCCCAGCAGAAGGCTGTCCCGAAAAATGCCCAGGAGAAGCCCCATCAGACCCAGGGTCACCCCCATGGCCACGCCGATGACCAGTTCCTTGAGAAAAACCCTTCCCCACTGGTCCAGTTTCACATCCCCCACGCTGATGGAGCGGATCATGAGGGTGGCCGACTGGGCACCGGCATTGCCCCCCGTGTCGATGATGAGAGGAATGAAAAACGCGAGGGCCACGAAAGCGGCCAAAGTTTCTTCATAGGCGGCGATGACGCCCGAAGAAATGAGATTGACCACCACCAGGGCCGCAAGCCAGACGATGCGGCTGCGGTAGAGAATCCACTTGCCAGCCTCCCAGTAGCTCGTCTTGAGTGGAACCACCGCGCCCATGAGATGGAAATCTTCCGTGGCCTCATCTTGTGCCACATCCAGAACATCATCCGCGGTGACGATGCCCAGCAGCACCCCTTCGCTGTTGACCACGGGAAGCACGTGCCGGTCATAGCGCTGCATGCGCCGAACCGCTTCTTCCCGGTCTTCGGTGGCCTTGAGGCTGGCGAAGACATAATCCCGAAGGTCTTCCACCGTTTCCTGGGGATCGGCCAGCACCAGCCGCCGAAGGGGAATGTCGTCGATGAGCCTCCAGCCGCTGTCCACCACGTAGATGACGTCCACCGTTTCACTGTCGCGCCCGCGCTTTCTGATGTGCTGCAGCGCCTGGGTTGTGGTCCATTCGGGTCGCACAGCCAGGTAGTCGGGAGTCATGAGCCGCCCCACGCTCTCTTCGGGATATCCCAGGAGATGTCGCGCTTCCTCCAGGTCGTCCGCGCTCAGGAGATTGAGAAGGCGCTGAGTGAGATGCCCTGGAAGCTCGCCGAGGAGAGTGGTCCGGTCGTCGGGACTGAGTTCCGCAAGGAGATGCCGCGTTTCCCTGTCCGTGAGTTCCAGAAGGAGAGTGTCCCGCGTCTGCCCTTCCAGGTGGGAAAAAACTTCCGTGGCCACCTCTTTGGGGAGTGCACGAAAGAACATGACCCGGTCTTTTTTTTCCAGGTTGAGCATGATTTCGACCAGCTCAGGAGCCACCAGCCGAACATCGGGCCACTCTAAGTCCGGAGCCGCAAGGGCCTTCCAGCGCTTTTCAGCGATGAGCGACCTGATCTCTATGGGAAGTTTGGAACGGTGGGCTGGCATCACTATAATCCTCCCCGCTGGATGGCCAAACTGGAATCAACACTGGAAAGAAGGTTAACACACCAGCGCTTCCCGCGCCAACAGCAAGCCCCTTCCACATCCTCCGATGCCCAGTCCGATGCCCTTGACCTGAGCTTCTTCACCTATTAAAAGCACCTTCTTAAAAGCACCTTCCCGTCATTCCCCGGAACGACAGCCCCTGCAAACCACTACCCAAGCTAAAAGCACCTTCTTAAAAGCACCTTCCCGTCATTCCCCGGAACGACAGCCCCTGCAAACCACTACCCAAGCTAAAAGCACCT
>PXBG01000021.1 GCA_003566995.1 Syntrophobacteraceae bacterium | reverse complement strand
TTTCGATGGCCAGCATGCGGGCTTCCTTCAGGTGGCCGGCGATGGCGTTGGCGGCAGCCCGAGCACTTTCCCTCTTCATGGCCGAAGAAAATCCCGAATAACCGAATCCCACCATGATCATGGCTATGGCCACCACCACCAGCAATTCGGTCAGCGTGAATCCCCGCTCATTTGTAAAAATGCACGGAACCCTCTTGAACATATTCTGCATCCGTCTGCTCTTCTGTAATCCTGATTTCGAAGTGAAGCACCGTTTCAGCCCCAAGGCTGTCCCTCGCAGAAATTTCGACCGGAAAGCTGCCTTCCTGCCCTGAAGAAATGGGCCAAGAAATCACATGCTCCGTTTCATGGACAACCATTCCCGAAGGCCCATTGACCAGCGAAACAGTGACGGGATCCAATTCGGGGTCCGAAACTTCCAGGCGAGCCTCGTAGGTGCCACCAGCGCTCACTTCTTCATGGAGAAGCTGAATGCTGGGATGAGCATTCCCCACGTGGCCAAAATGCGAGAGGAGATCGGGAGCATCGATGTTTCTCTCGGTTCTGATTCCAACCCCAACCCAGTCTCCCCTTTGCACAGGGTGATCGAGCACATCCCTTTGAGAATCCTGAACCACCCGGCCATTGATCTTCCAGCGGTAATACAAAGACTCTTCATAGGGTCCCTGACCAGGGTCCACGATGACAACCGCCCTGATCTGGTCTCCCGTCACGGGCGATGAGGGGTCAAATTCGAGCCTTTCCAGGACGGATGACTGAAACATGAAATGCTCATTGCCTGCTGACAGGGAACCACTACTCTGACCAGGTTTCGCAGATTCCGCTCCCGCCTGCGCCGTAATCTCCCCCATTCTTTCCACTGCACCGTCCTGCGACGCGCCCTCAGGATCCGAGCAGCTCCACAAGAAGAAAAAGAGGCAAATGATCACCAAAAAATGATTTTTATTAATCTTTACAGACATTTTTCAGATCACCCTGTCCAAGAGGTCATGGAGAGCAAGCAAAATTTGCAGCTGCTGCCCTCCATTGGAGAAAAACACGTCAGTGGAACAGCAATTTGAACAACGAGAAGCTCAGGGCATCTTCATTATCTACCTCAGGCCTGGTGTCATCGGCTTCTATGCTCACCCTGTCAGTGCCCCTGTATGGGTAGACCTCCTTCTCGGCCCATATTTTGAAACTGTTGGTGGAAGCGCTTCCTTGCTCCACAAAGATCTCGTACCCCTCCACTGTCACATAGCGGGTTTGAGTGCATCCGCCACAGTTGGCCAGGCATCTTTCCTCTGGATTCTTGTCCTTATCCTTCTCTGGGTCATAAAATGAAGGCAGGCAACCGATGGTGCCCGCATAGCGAAAGCGAAAGTCGTCCGCCCAAAAATTTTCCTGCTCCATTTTTGCCTTCATGAGGGCAATGACCGCATCGCTTTGCTTGGCCCGGTTGATGTAATTTACATAGGCCGGCACCGCCACCGCAGCCAATATGCCTATGATAGCGGTCACCACCATGAGCTCAACAAGGGTGAATCCGGATGTGCTGGGTTTCAAGAGACCCTCTCCTTATGCAAGTCCTGCAATCCGCCATTGACTGTGGAGGGAGCATTCAATCTCACAGGGGCCGGCAGCCGAATTTTGTTTGTTTCCCGGTGAACGAAGCATGAATCATTCCACAAGAAGAAAAGGGACGCCTGATGGATTCCAGCTGTCCTCAAAACTGAATCCTGGTTGCCCACTCCCCATTTTCCAGTCACCCGCAGAACGATGCCGGCCTTCCCTTCACTTGGTAAAAACATCGGAATGAAGGGGAAAAAACTCAAACAAATTTCAAAATCGAAACACCAATGACCCAAACCACACGGGAAAGGAGGATCGAATGTGGAACATTCACGAGAAAAGGATGGCTGGCTCCCTGCATGTATCTAATATTAGAAGAAAAAACTAATAAGCGTTCTGCATGGCAAAAAGAGGGGCGGGCAGAGGACGGGCAGCCCAGGGATTGAATCGATTTTTTTCAGCAGGGGATGGTGAGAGGGATCATAAAAAAAGAAATGGCGACGAGGTGGCGAACAGGTTCCCGAAGTCTTTTCAGGAGACTGGGCAACGATGGCAAAGAAGTCCTTGGTGTTTTTGCAGCCAAGGTCACGAATGGATGGGAAAAATGATGCGGAAGGTCGAACCCACGCCGGGGGAGGAATCCACCTCTATGTAAGCTCCGTGATTATCCAGTATCTGGCGGGAAATGCTCAAGCCCAGGCCCGTCCCTTCGGGCTTGCGCGTGAAGAAGGGGTCAAAGACTCTCTCCAGATCCTCACCCATTATGCCGGGCCCCTTGTCCTGCACCTCCAGGAGCACCGTGGAATCCTCTTCCTGAAAGAGGGTGGCGATCTCCACGGTGCCCCCATGAGGCATGGCCTCGATGGCGTTGAGAAGGAGGTTCATGATCACCTGGCTGATCTGGTTGAAATCCATCACCACCATGGGAATGCCTTCTTCCAGGTGCATGAGCACGTCCACATTGCCCTTGCGCAAATGGGTCTTGGACAGATCCAGGCAGTAGGAAACAATGTCGTTGAGCTGGTGAGGCAGGAACTGCGGTTCCTTGGGGCGCGCGAAATGGAGCACCTGCTGCACGATGCGGTCGACCTTTCGCACCTCCATGGCCACATCCTCAAACATCTGCCTTTGGGACGGATCCAGCTGAAGTTCACGGCTCAACAACTGGGTGTTGAAATTGATGGTGGCAAGGGGATTGCGTATTTCATGGGCAATGCCCGCAGCCAGGGTTCCAAGGGCTTTCAGCCGGTCGCTCTGCTGAAGCCTCTGTTCCAGCTTCCTGGCCTCCGTGGCGTCCTTTTCATAATACACCACCCGCTCCAGCGACCCCGTGGGATTGACCACGGGGAAAGCAAAGAACTGGTAGTACCCTCCCCACCTGGGGTGTGGCCCTTCCCTCTGCGCCGGTTGCGATCCCCACAAGCACGCCCAGATGGGACATTCGGAAGGGGGCTGAGACATGCCGTAGAGTATGCGCGTGTATTTTTCACCAACGAGATTCTCCGCACTCCCATAGACCATTTCACTGGTGCGGTTCACCCGGTAAATGCGCATGCGGGTGTCCACCAGGAAAATGCTGTGACCAATGGCATCGAAACTGATTTCCAGTTCGCTTTTGGCCCGCTCCACCGACTCGAAAAGTTTGGCGTTCTGAATGGAAACGCCAAGCTGCTGCCCGATGGTGGTGAGAAATTCCCTCCGTTCCGGTTTCAGCTGCAACACGCCGTCATTGGTCATGTAGAGCAGGCCCAGCACTTTCCTGGCCGCCATGAGAGCGATGCAGACGATCTCCTGGATGCCCGCGCGCTGCATTTTTTCCCGAAGCCTGGAAAAAACAACCCGCTCCACGGGAAACCACCTCACCTGTTCCCCATGGTGATAATTGTCCATCACCTCACCGGGGGCGGAGAGAAACTTGATGCTGTTGGCAAGGGCAGAAGAAAAGCCGTGATGAGCCTCCAGTTCCAGAAGCCACTCATTGTCGTGAATTTCTTTCACGAGGTAGATGGCCCCCAGGGAAACCTTCAGGTTGAGGGAAATGGCATTGAGGGCCCTCTGAAGGAGTTCCTGAAGATGGGGCGAGGCATGGAGGGCCGAGGAAATGCCAAAGAGGATCTGAAGCTCCCGGTGTTGACGAAGGCTTTCTTCAGGGGAATGGTCAAAGCAATAGGAAGGTTTTTGAGGAGCATCCATGGCAGCACACGGAAAGTGAGAGAGAAGTCGTTTCAGGAACAGGAACGGGCGAAAGAGCAGGACAGGCCCGGAGGAAATGTCCTGGCATGGAGACCATACGACGACATTCCCTCAAGCCTTTTGGGCAGCAATGATACCATTGCCGGAAACAGTTTAAGCAATTTTTTTTCGTTTCGCTCTCACTTCTTCTGGATGGCATCCCATTGAGTACAAATCATCTGGGCAACACGAATGGATGCGGCATCCACCATTTTTCCATCCAGGGCCAGAGAGCCGCAGCCCTCCTGAAGGGCCTTTTCGTAGGCCTCCACAATGCGCGCGGAACGATCCACATCATCCGTGGAGGGAGTGAAGACCTCGTTCACCACTTCCAGCTGGGCTGGATGGATGACCCATTTGCCGTCGTATCCCAGGGCTGCGCTCATGAGGCACGAACGGCGCAGCCCTTCCGGATCCTTGTAGTCGCCATAGGGAGCATCGATGGCCTGAAGCCCGGCAGCTTTCGCCGCCATGACCATGCGGCTCAGAGGAAAGTGCCAGCGATGCCCGGGATAGAAATCCTCCATGTCTCCATGGCCGCTGATGCCCTTGCTCATCATGGTGAGCGATGCCCCGTAGTCCGCCACTCCAAAAACCAGGGCTTCCAGGCGAGGCGAGCTGAAAGCGATCTCCCGGGCGTTGGCCATGCCAAGGGCCGTCTCGATGGAAGCTTCCAGGCCGATGACATTCTTCAAACCCATGTTCAGTTCGATCTGGGTCAGGAGCAGCTCAATGGCTTTGATCTCTGAAGGATCGTTCACCTTGGGCACCACCATGACGTCCAGATGTTCTCCCGCTTCCTCCACCACCTCGATGATGTCCCGGTAAGCGAAGGGAGTGTCCATGGCGTTGATGCGGTAGGCTCGAACCTTACCCGTCCAGTCGCCGTTTTTGAGGGCGGCAACCACCTCTTTGCGGGCTCCCGTCTTTTCCTGCACAGGCACGCTGTCTTCCAGGTCCAGCATCACGTAGTCCACGGGGAGCCCAAATGCCTTGGATATCATCTTTTCCCGGTTGGCGGGCACGGAAAGGATGGAGCGGCGCAATCTCACAGGACGTTCCACAGATTCCTCCTTCAGTTGACGTTGAAACAAAGCCCAGATGGTTCAGGAGTTTTCTTTCCTGTTTTTTTCACGAATGGCGGCCTGAGCGGCGGCAAGCCTCGCCACAGGAACACGGTAGGGAGAGCAGCTCACATAGTCCAGACCGATTCTATGGCAGAAATCGACGGATGAGGGTTCTCCTCCATGCTCGCCGCAGATTCCGATCTTCAGCTCGGGTTTGGTGGCCCGCCCCTTTTCCACGGCGATCTCCATGAGTCCCCCCACTCCCACCTGGTCCAGACGCTCGAAGGGATCGTGAGGCCAGATTCGCGCGTCCAGGTAGGCCGGGAGGAACTTTCCCGCATCGTCACGGCTGATGCCAAAGACCGTCTGGGTGAGGTCGTTGGTCCCAAAGGAAAAGAATTCTGCCTCCTGAGCGATTTGGTCAGCAGTGAGGGCGCCACGGGGCACTTCGATCATGGTTCCCACCCGGTAGTCCACCTGCACCCCAAACTGCTCCATCACATCCCGCGCCACTTTATCCACCAGTTTCCGCTGATTCCCCAGTTCAGCCACATGGCCCACGAGGGGGATCATGATTTCGGGGTGAACATCGATCCCTTCCTGCTTCACTTCACAGGCGGCCTCCATGATGGCCCTGGCCTGAGTGGCCGTGATTTCCGGAAAAACAATGCCCAGCCGGCAGCCTCGGTGCCCCAGCATGGGATTCGCTTCATAAAGGCTTTCCACCTTGGCCTTGAGCCTCTCGAAGGGAACCCACATTTCCCCGGCCAGTTTTTGAATGTCTTTGTCCTCGTGAGGCAAAAACTCATGAAGAGGGGGATCGAGGGTGCGCACCGTGACAGGCTTGCCCTCCATGACCCGGAAGATTGCCCTGAAATCCTCCTTCTGCATGGGGAGAAGCTTGGCCAGTGCCCGTTCCCGCCCTGTCACATCCTCTGCGAGAATCATCTCTCTCACGGAATCGATGCGGTTCTCTTCAAAAAACATGTGCTCCGTGCGCGCCAGCCCAATGCCTTCCGCACCAAAAGCCAGGGCCACTTCCACCTGGTTGGGCTGATCCGCATTGGTCCACACCCCGAGGGTGCGCACTTCATCGGCCCAACTCAGGAGTTCCATGTAGTCCTGGTAGATCTGGGAATCTTTGGCATCAAGGCTTTTCTCGATGATCACACGCAGGACTTCCGAGGGCTGTGTGGGAATCTGACCCTGAAAGACCTCTCCCGTGGTGCCGTCTATGGACAACCAGTCCCCTTCCCGAATGATTTTGTCCCCAACGGTCATGCGATGATGACGATATTCGATTTCCAGGGCATTGCACCCCACCACACACACCTTTCCCATCTGCCTGCCCACCAGGGCCGCGTGGGATGTCATGCCTCCCCTGGCCGTGAGAATGCCCTGGGAAGCGTGCATGCCCCGTATGTCATCGGGTGAAGTTTCCATGCGCACCAGGATGATTTTTTCCCCCCGCTTGGCCCACTCCGCCGCATCGGGAGCATTGAAGACAACCCTCCCCGTGGCCGCACCCGGTCCCGCATTGAGCCCTTTGGCCAGGAGGCGGTTTCCCGCCATGGCCTCCTCCTTGGCCTTGGGGTCGAAGATGGGCCTGAGAAGCTGGTTGAGCTGATCGGGATCCACTCTCAGAAGAGCCTCTTCCTTGGTGATGATTCCCTCCCGGACCATGTCCACGGCAATTTTGAAGGAGGCGAAGCCCGTGCGCTTCCCGGTGCGGGTCTGCAGCATCCAGAGTTTGCCGCGTTCGATGGTGAACTCGATGTCCTGCATGTCCCGGTAATGACGGTCCAGCTTGGTGCGCACTTCCTCCAGCTGGTCGTAGATTTCGGGCATGCTCTCTTCGAGGGAGAGGGTGTCCGGATCCGTCTTCTGGGCCTTGTTGATGGGCTGAGGCGTGCGTGTTCCAGCCACCACATCCTCGCCCTGAGCATTGATCAGGTACTCACCGTAAAAGACATTCTCGCCCGTGGCTGGATTTCGCGTGAACCCCACACCCGTGCCGCAATCCTCTCCCAGGTTTCCAAAGACCATGGCCTGCACGTTGACGGCTGTGCCCATGTCATCGGGAATGTTGTTCAACTCCCTGTAGGCAACGGCTCTCGGATTGTTCCAGGAGTTGAATACGGCGTTGATGGCTCCCCAGAGCTGATCCATGGGATCCAGGGGAAAATCCAGGTTCTTGTGAGCCATGATGAGAGCCTTGTACCGGTCGACCAGCTCCTTCAAATCTTCCGCAGGCAGCTGGCTGTCGAACTGCACACCGTGTTTTCGTTTCATCTCTTCGAGGATCAGGTCGAAGGGGTCCACTTCGTCTTTTTGCACGGGCTTCAAACCGAGCACCACGTCTCCGTACATGGCCACGAATCGGCGGTAGCAATCATACGCGAAGCGCTCATCCTGTGACTGGGCCACCAGCCCTTTGACGGTCTCGTCGTTGAGCCCCAGATTGAGGACCGTGTCCATCATGCCGGGCATGCTGATGGCTGCCCCGGAGCGCACGGACAAAAGGAGGGGATTCTGAGGGTCTCCGAATTTCCGCCCCAGGATGGCTTCCGTTTTTCTCAGGGCCTCCAGAACCTGCTCCTCCAGTTCCTCGGGATACCGTGCATCATGTCGTTCAAAGAAGGAACAGACTTCCGTGGTGATGGTGAAACCCGGCGGAACAGGTATGTCCAGGTTGGTCATTTCAGCCAGGTTTGCTCCCTTTCCCCCCAGAAGGGATTTCATCCCGGCCGTTCCATCGGCTTTTCCCCCACCAAAAAAATAAACATATTGATGCGCCATGATTGAGCTCTCCCTGTTTTATTTGGAATTGGACATGTGTCGGCCAACTAAAGGAACTGTGCGGTAACGGAAACGAGTGCCCTCAAGTGGCACCTGCTTTCCCATCTCCACTATAAATACCTTCTTCTATTTGCAGAGCAAGAAAAAAACGAGCCGCCCGTATGTGATTTGCGTGCCAGGAATGGAATGAACTGAAAGGGAGGAGCCGGATGACGGAGGAGGGATGACAGGGCCCATTTGAGAAGTGGTACGTCCCCGTTCCCACGGGAGGAAACCTGGGAACGGGACTGGGCGGAATTCATTCACCGGTCTTGGTCATCCGAGAAAGAGCACTCCAAAATTTTTGGAAGGTTCAGCCGCCGGACCTGCGTCAGGCCCTAAACCTCCAGCCATGAGTCGGAATAAAGCGTGTGGCCAAGGATGACCCGCGCCGTTTTCACGTAAGCCGCTTCATCTTTGGACAGGGAGGCCGTGTCCAGGGTTTCCCCCCCTTCCACCTTGAGCACCAGGGCTTCGATATCCGGTCTTTCACCCCGGGCCACCCTGTGAAGATCTTTGTCGAAACAGTCCACAATGGCCGAATGAAGGCCGTAGTGCCTGAGAAGCACAACCATCACCTGGTTCAAAATGGACCTCAGGTGTTCAGGCGGACCGTTGGATACATTGGAGAGCCCGACGGTGCTCAGGCATCCGGGGGCAATGTCCTGAAACATCTTCATGAACTCCAGGACGCTCATGATCTGCTGCTGCTGAACGTTCACCGGCGTCTGTATGGGATCCACAAAAATGCGCTCGGGAGCGATTCCATATTCGGACATGGCCTTGTGAACGATCTCCGAACAAAGGGCTCCCCGTTCATTCTCATCCCGGGGCATGCCTTCGGGGCCCCACAGGAGAGCCACGAAATCAGCATCATGATCCCGGGCCACGGGCAGCAGGGCATCCATTCGCTCGGGACGCACCATGATGGAGTTGATGAGGGGACGTCCTTTTTTGTGCGCTTTCAACCCCGCTTGGATGGCCTTGACATTGGAAGTGTCCAGTGCCAAAGGAAGGTCGACCACCTCGTGAATTACGGGAACCAGCCAACTCATCAGCTCCTCTCCCGTCTTTCCCGCAGGGCCGATGTTGAGGTCGATCCAGTCCATACCCGCCTCTTCATGCTGTATGGCGAGTTCCTGCAGAGGTTTCGCATCCTTTTCCTTCAGGGCCTTTCCATATTTGCTGCTCATGATGTTCAAATTCTCGCCAATGAGCTTCATTCCATGAATCTCCTTCGGGCACAGGTAAAAGGAAAAGTCGAAAAGGACAAAGGTCATGGTGCCCCTCTCGACTTTTGAGCCCTTTGCGCAGGCTTCTCATCGTCCCGCGGAAAAATACCGGTTTTTTCAGGACGAATCAAATAACGGGTGAAGCGCGAGGACAAGCTTCTCTCACCCTGCAAAAAGCCTCTTCAATTGTTCATTTCCGTGATGGAACGTTTACAAATAAACTTTCCAAGGAAGATCAGGTGGATGACCACCCCTTGAGGTATTTGGGAATCTGGCTGGCCTCCCGGGGCCCCACCATGATGCTCCAGCCGGGCAGCTCCTCTTCCAGCTCTCCGCTGATGCCCGCAGCGTAACCGGGAATGACGATCTTCTTGTGGTTGACCTTGTCCTTGATGCCACACTTGTTGATGAACTGCCCCACACTCTCTCCGGAGAACTTTCCTGCAGCCCAGGCAGTCATGACGGAAAGGCCTTCCGTATCCTGAACACAGAGCCAGGCAGGCACACGGCTCGATTCAATTTCCCCGGCAACGATGAAGTAGGTCAGGGAGAAGTTGCAGGTGACCAGTATGGGGGAGTTCTCATCGGGATTGTTGATGGGATAGATGCCCTGCTCGGCCGTCATGGGCCGCTGTGGGTCGGTGTAGATGTTGAGGCGCTCCAGGAACAGGGGAAACATGATGTGGGGCTGCAGGTCACTGAGCGCGATGACGCCGCCATATTTGGCCACGAAGGTGGCGGCCACGAGCGCTTCTTCCATGAGCCCGTCAGCCATTTCGTTGGCCATGACGATGGTGGGAAAACCCAGTGGACGGAACTTGTCTTTCAAAGCGGCCCTGCGGATCTTTATGTGCTCCTCGAAAGCCTTCTTGAGGTCTCTGGTGCCCGTGTCCACGACCAGGTCCTTGAGACCCATGTCCGTGAGCTTTTCCGTGAGGGCAATGACGCTTTCCAGGGAGCCGTCCCCTTTTACGGCCAGCGGGCATGCCATTTCCCTGGCCAGTTCCCCGAGAGCATCCGCATTGTCGCCGGTGGCCGCATAGATGAGGGGTTTCTTGTCCTTGAGTTCCCCGGCGGCTGACTTGAGGGATTCCACATGATCCGATTTCAGCACAAGGGCCGCACCGGTGCCATCGGAAACTTTTTTGGCCAGAGCCGTGAATTTGGCCCCATCCCCCGTTGTGTCGTTCACCACAAACATTTCCGATTTGAGCAGGACTCCCACACGATCGAACTGGCACTCTTTGAACCGGTCCATTTTGCCCTGCACGGAGGCGTCGTCCTCGTCCGTGCTCACCACAGTGGCCAGGCCGGGAGGATTCACAAAAGTTTTTTCATGTCGGAACAGCACCGTCTCACCGCCGATCTTCACCGCGTAATCCCCGGCTCCAATGGTCACGAGACGAATGGGAGGCGCTGATTCGGAAGCCAGTTTTTCCTTGGCTTCCTCGGACACATGGGGGCATTTGTCCAGTTCCGCCTTGCCGGAGGCCAGATTCATGGCAAATGCCAGACACGTGGGAACTCCACAATCTCCGCAATTGGTCTTGGGAAGCAATTTAAAAATCTGAATACCTGTCAAGCCCATCCGATTCTCTCCTCGTCGCAGTTCAAAATCCATTCAGATTGAATGTTAAAAAAAGGCGAAGGGGGCCACCATGGACGGCCCCCTGCCCGGGCATTAGCTCATAGGATCGACTCCATGGTCAGGGCCGGGTGACCGACCTTTTCGAGAAAGGCGTAGACCTCCTCTTCCGTCATGCCGTCCTCTTCCGTGGCGATCATGTCGATGAAGTTGGGAATGCCGATCTCCTCACCGCGTTTGATGAGTCTTTCCCGAATTTCTTCCTTGAGGATCTTGGGCATCCACACCAGCCGGTTGATGCCGCCATCCCCCGAAACGAACTTTCGCTGCGTGATGTTGTATTTGCTGTGGCCCACGAACCCGGGGACCACGTTGCCTCCCCCGATGGTTCCCGCCAGAGTGGTGAACTTCATGCCACTGGGGGTCATGCCCGTGTAATCCCTGTTCACCGTCATGATGCCGTTGCACATGGGCAGGATGGCCGCGATGCATTCGCAGCAGCCGCAGGTGGTCATGGGGTCATGGACGAGACTGTAAAAATTGTAGCTCGATATGGACTGGCGAGATGCCTTGTAGACAAAATCGTTGACTCCTTTCCAGTTTCCATACCTGGCATCGAGGGTCTCGCCCTTTTCAATGGGCTGGTTGGCCCCCGTGGGATTGATTTCAAAAGAAGCCTTGCAATCCAGCCAGTTGTAGGCACCGCAGAGCCCTGTTCTCTCGGGACTGATGACACACACGTGCGTGGGCGCAAAGGACTGGCACAATGTGCAGGAATAGTAGGTTTCGGTGGATTCATCCGTCATGCCCTCGATGCGTTCATCCCGGGTCTTGTAGGCGGCCTGGGCGAGGGGAAGAATCCTCTCCACCTCGGCCTCGTCCGTGATGATCCTCACCTGGCACTTGTCGAAAATGGCGCCAAAATCCTGGTGGAACTTGGCGTGCAAAATCTTGCCGATGTGCTCCAGGGTGAACCCCTTGTCCACGGCCTGCTTTCCAATGCGGTACCACGCGATGTCGCGCTGACCAATGTGCATGACGCCCTGGGCATAGTTGACAAGGTGATGGATCTGGCGTTCCAGAATGGGTTCATAATCCTCGTGCATCTTGCGTCCGGCAACTTCCACCGTCACGGCCAGAGGCAGCCGGCTGCCCGGTTCCACATCTTTCATATCGGGACCGATCACCTCCACTCTGCCGTCTTCCACCGTGTCCATGTCGCCGATCTGAACCCATTCGCAGCAGGTGGTTTTTCCGCCACCGCACTCCAGGTACAGGTCGTCCTTGCGCACGCGCTCGCCCTCGAAGGCGGGCCCGTAAGACACAGGAATGGGAATTTCCGCCACCGACACCTTGAGCCCTCGGACCTCGATGGACCTGGCGGTCATTTTGTCGTGGGGCACATTGGCCACCACGTGCTCGTAGGTGCAGATGCCTGTGGGAAGGATTTCGGGAATGTCCGTGTCCGCAATGGTGGGAAATCCCCAGTTGATGGCACCGGCCGCATTGGCCGCCCACTCGGCACTCACCTCCCCCAGGGCGTTCACGAAGGCAAAAACGCGTTCCTTATTGTACCTGAGAATGTTTTTGTAATCACCGGGCTGCATGCCACCGAAGGCCATGGCGGCCCGGTTGGCGAACCCCAGGGCGAAAACGGCCGAGGAAATGTCCGGCCCGAAGGGAACGAGGCGCGTGTTCCAGCCGATTTGCACACCCGCTTCCACCAGCTGTTCCGCGAAGGTGGTGCCGCCCTGATTGGCACAAAGGAAGACGTACAGGTTCTTTTTCTGATAATCTTCCGCAATCTCCCTGGCGATCTCGGGACTGGGGGCCGCCCCCACAATGGCTGCGAAGCCCGGAGCACTTCCATCCACGAATTCGATGCCCCGCTTCCTCATGACCGTGTCGTCCGCAGCGCCCAGCCAGATTTTGCCGCTGTCCAGGTCGCACTCTTCGCTTTGCAGATAAAAGTCAGGATCTTCCACATAGCGAATGGCTTCCACCACCTCTTCCGCCAGAATGGTGGCCATGCCTGCATCCAGGGTGTGCCCCAGATAAGGCACATGGATGGGGCCTGTGAGGGGGGGGGGCAGCAGTTCCCGGCAGCGATTGAAAACCTCCTCCGCATCTGCCAGTTTCTCCACCTTGATGCCAAGAATGGAGTAAATGACGGGCAGGTAGTAGGCTGTGTTGGGAAAGGCAAGGGGCTGGTTGGGCCCGTACTTGTCCATGGCCTGCCTGAATTTCCCTTCAGCCTTGGAAAATATATTGTAAGCGCCTTGAATGGCAGCAAAAGCCACTAACCTCGACATGAGACACTCCTCTTCTTAAGGACTTTTCCCTTCAAATCACTTTCGCGCACATCGGCTTCCCGCCGATATTCTCCTGAGTCTGAAGCTCCCCCCAAGAATGCAGCATGGGATGGAGCTTCATGTGCTCGGCCTCTCCTCATCCGGACCTTCGATCTTCCATGCTGAAGAGTTTGCGTTCGCGCTCGCCCATGATGCCCAGGGCTTCCCTCTTCTTGTCGATGTGGGCGATCATGAGCTGTGCCATCTCGTGAGGGTCGGTGGCAAATCCCCACTTGCCGAAACCCTCTTTTTCAAGGCCATCAAAAAGATGGTCGTGAAATTTGGTGCCCTGGATGGTCGGAAAAGTGACTCCAAAGATGGTGTAGACACCCGAGGCCACAAAATACTGTCCGATGCAAATGGCCTTTTCACTCATGTATTCAGGAGCAGCACCCGCCACGGGAAGATCGGCGATGGAATCTCCAAGTCCTCCCGTGCGCACCATTTCGGCACAGGCGATGAGAATGCGGGAATTGTCCACGCAGGACCCGAGACTCAAAACGGGGGGAATGCCCACCGTTTCGCACACTTCCTGAAGGCCCTCGCCGGCGAGCACGGCCGCATCCGGTTTCATGAGGCCCGCTTTGGCCAGGGAGATCTGGGAACAACCCGTCTGGACCACCAGCACGTTGTTGCGAATGAGTTCCTTGACCAGTTCCACGTGCACGTAATCCTGCTTGACCCTTGGATTGGTGCAGCCCACCACTCCGGCCACGCCGCGAATGCGGCCGTTGATGATGTTTTCATTCAACGGCGTGTAGGAGCCCCTGAAAGAGCCGCCGAGCATGTAATTGACATATTCGTGGGAGAAACCATGGACGCCCAGGTCCTTGCGATTGGGGATTTCAACCTTTGCGGGCCGGCGCTGATACCTTTCGATGGCCATGCCCACGATGTTGTCTGTGCACTCTTTGGGCGTGTGCTCGTGAAACTCCACGTGAGTGGCGCCGTCGATGCGTGCCCTGGGATTGGTGGTGAAAAACTTGGTCCCGTAGCACTCGGAAAGCTTGGAAAGGGCCTGCATGATGCACTGAACGTCCACGGCCATGGCGTCCACAGCTCCCGTGACGATGACCGCTTCCGTGCTCATGAAGTTGCCCGCATGAGGAATGCCGTGCCTTCCCAGCACTTCCGCGCCGGAGCAGCACATGCCCAGAAGATTGATCCCCGAGGCGCCCGCAGCCTTGGCTTTCTCCATGAGTGCCGGGTCATTCACCGAGGCGATCATGGATTCGAAAAGGTTGGGTTCATGTCCGTGGACAATGATGTTGACCTGGTCCTCCTTGAGGTAGCCCATGTTCACTCCCGCCACGTGGGGCTTGGGAGTGCCGAAGAGAATGTCGGAAATCTCCGTGGCCACCATGGATCCTCCCCAGCCATCGGCCAGGGCCGTACGGGAACACTGTTTGACGATGTTTTCGTAGTCCTGGTCCACTCCCATGTGGGACCGGTGCATTATTTCCATGATCTCGCGCATGGCTCCGCGGGGCACCAGCCCGTGCTTTCTCCACAACTCCAGAGTCTTGGGCGGGACGCGCTTGGCAAAAGGAATTTCCCCTTCCACCTGGGTGTAGGTCCTTTCCAGCTCGGCATAGAGCTCCTCGCCCACAGCACTGACATCCTTGCCCGCCGTTTCGATGCCGATGCTCTCGGCCACGCTGCGCAGCTTCACCTCATCGGTGATTTTGTAATCCTCGATTTTGCCGCGAAGCACGTCCCGGAACAAATCGAGCATGGTCATTCCATGGTCCGTGTGCGACGCTCCCCCCGATGCCACCATGCGGGCAAAGTTTCGGGCGGCGATGGTGTCGATGGTGGCCCCGCAAACGCCCACTTTCGAGTAGGGATCTTTGGAATTGAGCCGGCATGGCCCCATGAAGCAATGCTTGCAGCAGGCGGAATCGGCCCCAATGGGACAGGCTTTCATGTCCGCTGCACGCTGAAAAGCGGTTTCGACACCTTCCGATGCCCCCTTCTGAAGCATCTGAATGGTGGATTCGCACGTGGTCATGTCTCTGAAGTTATATTCTTTTTCTTTCTTCTTTTTTTCTTCCGACATCATGCACCTCATTTCCCCTTCCTGGGGTTATTTTCAACATGCGGCCCAACGCCGTTCAGGCGGATAGCACCGCCTTCCTCGCTCTTTTCCAGCGCCGGGGTCTATTGCATTTTCTGAATGTAGTCTTTCACCAGCTTGACCGTATCGGGATGCCTCAGGATGACCACGTCGGCTCCGGCCAAGAGGAGGTCCACGGCCGTGATGGCCTCCATGATGACACCTCTCTGTGAAGAATCGCCCAGATGAGGAGCCTCCTCCACACTCAGATTGGCTTCCTTGGACTTCCACACTTCATTGCCCACGTTGGCGATGATGGGCTGTTGCAGTTTGTCGTCTTCCTGAGTGAGTGCCGCCTGCTGAATCCTCTCCATGACCGAGTAGGTGTACTCAAGGCCGTATCCCAGCCCGCCCGTGGTGGGATCGATGACGATGTCCGAGGAACTCACTCCCAGGTTTTCCAGGAGGATATTGAGCTGTTTCGCCAAGTTCACGTCGATGGGGGAAGATGACACCACCACATGCTTGTAGCCGAGGCACGCCGCGCCGATCTGCTTGTAATCCCCTTCTTCCACGGGAGAGATGGCCACTCTCTGGTCGCTGCATTTCTCTGCCACTTCGCGCATCACTTCCGTGTCCTTGTCATGGTTGGCCACTCCCCACACCACCACGGGAACCTGGACTGCTTCCGCCACTTTTTTCACCACGTCGGACACCTCGGAAGCGGGCTTGTCGTCCCCGTTGGGATCGGAACTCTTGGTTTGAACCACGATGATTTCGGCCCCGTACTCGTCCACGCACTTGCGCGCCCAGGCAGCGGGATCGTGCAAAACGTCCTTGAAAGGGGCCTTGGCGGCTTCACTCCAGTCCTGAGATGGATCCTTGTCCCACACCTCCATGGCCACCCGTGGGGGATGGGTGATTTCACTCTCAAATGAGTGGAAGGCATAGCCGCTCCTGCCGCCGATCTGGAGAGCCCTTTCGCCGGCACCCAAGGTGATTTCCCTGATTTTTCCTGAATAAACCTGCTTCGATGGTTGAAAAGTCAAGGTTCCAACCTCCTTTCATGATTTCCTGTTTGTGCTTTTTTGTTCAAGAAAGTACCCAAAAGCAAACCAACCGTATGACCAACTGTTTGACTGTTTCATTAGAAACATCAAAAAAACGGATTCACACCCGCTGAAGCCCTTTCAACGACCACAATTCACCCCTTTTGAACCGGAACAAAAGGCCCAAAAGACCGCCGAATCACAATGTATGGGTTTCCTTGGACAGCCAAGACCATAAAACGCACGTTTGAGACTTCGAACCAAAATCGAAAACAAAGGGCTTCTTACCCCCAATGAACAAGATGGAAGTCAAACGCAGGGAATGGAAACTGAATCAGATCTCGAAGGGTGAAAGCAATCGGTCAGAAAGATGAGCAAAACCCATACACTCCTAATTTTTCTATAAAAATCCATAAGAACAATCGATTAGGTTTATGGAGCGGATCAACCATACTCCGTTAAAATTAAAACGAATTCATCGGCAAAAACAAGACCCCTTCCACACCCAGAAGGACAAAAAAAACAAAAAACCAATATTATCAAAGCATTGGACCACCAAAAAACCGCGCACACCTTACGGCCGTCCCGGCGCTTCCTGAAGAAACCAAAACGTTCAACCCAATGCACTGCGTCAACAGAGAAGCTGCACCAGAAAACGGGTTTGAATCAAACAGCCGCAAGCTCCTGATTCACAATAGCAAAAAGCCCGCTCACAGCGGGTGCTCCATGATTCCAAGGGGATCGGTCCGGCTATTTTTTGTCCTGTTCCGCCCTTGCAATTCAATAAGTATAACACGAATTAAGAATTTTTTAAAATGCTTTTATGAGTTTGCGCCATGATCAGTGCTCAATGCCCTTCTCCACCCGGTTTTTCAAAGCCTGATTCATGGCATGAAAACCTTTCTCCGCATCCCTTTTCAGGTGCCACCAGACCCACGGCAGCAAAATGCCGCCGTAAATCTCCCGCTGGGTCAGGCGGGTCACGCCCTGGGGCATCTCCCGGAGCAAAAAACGATGCTCCCCCCCGAGGAGACGGGGCGTCACAAGCCATCCCTCCCAGCTGATCCGGGAACAAGGTTCCACCTTGATGATTCGGGGTTTTGCGGGAATGACAAGACCATTGTGGAGCCTGAACTGAATCTTTATGGCAGACCCCTCCCGGAGCCTGCCCCTGGCTCTTAAAATGAAGGGATTCCAGTTTTTGTAGCTTTCCAGGTCGGTGAGCACCTCCCACACCCTTTCGGCACGGGCACTGATGTCCACATGTGTTCGGTACTCACGACGCATGATTCCTCCCGGGACATGATTCAATCCTTACGGCAGCAAAGTTCAGGACACAGCAGGGGACTCATCACCTGGCGCTTTCCGCTCGCCCTGAAATCACTCAAGGTCAAACCCTCATTTGAGTTCTTGCTTTTCCGCTTCACCCAGAGCGATCCGGGCCTGAACCAGTCTTTTGTAATAGGATTGAGCCTTGCTCATGTTTCCCGAATTGATGGCCTTGAGAAGGTCTCCCTCCAACTCGGCCACCTCCAGCCGCTCGTAGTAGTCCAGGGTTTCCCGGAAGTGAGCCAGGACGATCTTTCCCGTCAAAATGGGATGATTATTGGTGACATTGGCGTCTTTGAACATTGTCCCGTGCTCCAGTTCCACTTCCAGGCCAGTGCGAAACCTTTCCAGATCCACGTCCATATCTTCCGGCTTGATTTCGTTGAGAATAACCTGAGCCTCTTCAGGAAGAACCCTGGAATCGGTCATCATGGACCAGTCCCTGATCTTCAGAAGTTCACACACCCGTTTCACCTCTGACGCGGTCACATATTCGGGCAGTTCGATCATTCCCGACTCTCCTCTCTCATTGAATGAGCTGTGAATTGCAGAACCCCGGCCAAAAAACACGATCCTCAAGTTGCCGGCCACCTTGCACCGAGCCACTGCACGGCTTTCCGGAAGTGAGCATTTCCGAACAGCCGTGATCGAACAATAATCTATGAACTGCTCTTGAATGGTTCAAGGCGCGCTTCAAAAAAACCGGTGGCCGCAGCCACCGAATGGATAGTTCTCTTGTCACCGGCACAACAGGACCATCATCGGATATCCCCATGATAGTCCTGTATGGACCTGACGCCGCCTTCCCCCTTCTGCCACGCCTCTATACCCCGCGCCGTGGCCACTGCTGCCGCCAATGTGGTGATGTAGGGAACCTTGTACTTGATGGCTGCTTTTCGAATGTAGGAATCGTCATCCTTGCTCAACTTGCCGCTCGGCGTGTTGATCACCAGCTGAATTTCACTGTTTTTGATGGCGTCCACAATGTTGGGCCGGCCTTCGTGCATTTTTTCAATGGGAACGGCCTGGATTCCGTTTTCGTTGAAAAAGAGACAGGTTCCACGAGTGGCCAGGATTTTGAAACCCAACCTGTGAAATCGACGGGCCATCTGCAAGGAAGCCGGCTTGTCATGATCAGACACCGTCATGAGCACCGTGCCTTCAAGGGGCAGCCGCTGGCCTGCGGCATCCTGGGCCTTGAAAAACGCAAGGCCGAAGCTGTCGGCCATGCCGAGCACCTCCCCCGTGGAGCGCATTTCAGGACCCAGCACCGGATCCACTTCCGGAAACATGTTGAAGGGAAAAACAGCTTCCTTCACACCAAAGTGAGGAACGGGTCTTGTGGTGAGGCCAAAATCAGTCAACTTTTTACCCAGCATGATCTGGGTGGCCATGCGGGCCATGGGAATGTTGCAAACTTTGGACACGAGGGGAACGGTGCGTGACGCTCTGGGGTTGGCCTCCAGAACATAGACCGTTTCTCCCGTGATGGCGTACTGAATGTTCATGAGCCCCACCACGTTCATCTCCATGGCGATGCTCCGCGTGTATTCGTAGATGGTCTCCAGATGCCTCTGGGAGAGACTGATGGGAGGAATGACACAGGCAGAATCTCCCGAATGGATACCCGCCAGCTCGATGTGTTCCATGACCGCAGGAACAAAGGCATCCGTTCCGTCGGCGATGGCATCCGCTTCAGCTTCGATGGCGTTTTCCAGAAACTTGTCGATGAGAATGGGACGGTCGGGCGTCACCCCCACTGCAGCTGAGACGTATTGCCGCAACTCCTCCTCGTCATGAACCACTTCCATGCCTCGCCCACCCAGCACATAAGAGGGACGAACCATGAGCGGATAGCCGATTTCTTCCGCCAACTGAAGGGCCTCCCCCAAATGGCTGGCCATCCCCGACGGGGACATGGGGATGCCCAGTTTTTCCATCATGCTTCGAAAACGATCCCTGTCCTCCGCCAGGTCAATGGTTTCGGGAGACGTGCCGAGAATATTCACACCACTTTGCCCCAACTCCGTGGCGATGTTCAGAGGAGTCTGGCCGCCAAACTGCACGATGACACCCTCCGGTTTTTCTTTTTCATAGATGGCCAGCACATCTTCCATGGTGATGGGTTCGAAATAGAGCCTGTCTGATGTGTCATAGTCCGTGGACACGGTTTCAGGATTGCAGTTGACCATGATGGTCTCAAACCCCTCATCACGCAGGGCAAAGGCCGCATGCACACAGCAATAGTCAAATTCGATGCCCTGCCCGATGCGGTTGGGCCCGCCCCCGATCACCATGACCTTTCGACGGTCGCTGGCAGGTGCCTGGTCAGGAGCATGATAGGTTGAATAATAATAGGAAGTGTTCTCCACGCCGCTCACAGGCACAGGCTCCCATCCCTGCTTGATTCCCAGGCTTTTGCGCCGCTCACGCAGGTCCTCTTCCTCCATGCCCAGCAGCCAGGCGAGATAACGGTCGGCAAAACCGTCCATCTTGGCCCGGTGAAAAAGTTCCCGGGGAAGCTCCCGCCCGCGGTGCGCCAGCAGCTCCTCCTCCAGATCCACCAGCTCCTTCATCTGCTCGATGAACCAGGCTTTGATCCATGTCTTTTGATGGAGCTCCTCCACGGAAACACCCTTGCGCAGCGCTTCATACATGATGAACTGCCTTTCACTGGTGGCGAAGGCCAGCATCTCCATCAGCTCATCTGCGCTTTTCCCGTGAAAATCCTTGGCAAAACCCAGCCCGTAACGGCCGATCTCCAATGAGCGAATGGCCTTCTGCAGGGCTTCCTTGTAGGTTTTGCCGATGCTCATGACCTCTCCGACGGCCCGCATCTGGGTGCCCAGCTTGTCTTCCACCCCCCTGAATTTCTCAAAGGCCCACCGGGCGAACTTGACAACCACATAGTCCCCCCAGGGAGTGTATTTTTCAAGAGACCCTTCGCGCCAGTAGGGGATTTCTTCCAGGTCGAGTCCCCCCGCGAGCTTGGCGGAAATGAGGGCAATGGGAAATCCCGTGGCCTTGGAGGCGAGAGCGGAAGATCGCGAGGTCCTGGGATTGATTTCGATGACCACCACGCGCCCCGTCCTGGGGTCATGGGCAAACTGGATATTGGTGCCGCCGATGACTTCAATGGCTTCCACGATGTCGTAGGAATGCTTTTGCAGTCTCTGCTGCAATTGAGGATCGATGGTCAGCATGGGAGCGGTGCAGAAGGAGTCGCCCGTATGGACTCCCATGGGATCGACATTTTCGATGAAACAGACGGTGATGCGCTGATTTTTCGCATCGCGCACCACCTCCAGTTCCAGTTCTTCCCAGCCAAGAACCGATTCTTCCACAAGAATCTGGCCGATGTAGCTGGCGGCTATGCCGCGTCCCGCCACCACCCTCAGTTCTTCCACGTTGTAGACCAGGCCTCCGCCCGTCCCCCCCAAAGTGTACGCGGGACGAATGACCACCGGATAGCCGAGCCGGGAGGCGATGGCTTCGGCTTCCTCCACACTGTGAGCCGGCTCGCTCTGGGCCATCTCCACTCCCAGGCGGTCCATGGTTTGCTTGAAAGCGATGCGGTCTTCCCCCCTCTCGATGGCCTCCGCCTGAACACCGATGATGCTCACACCGTACTTGCTGAGCACCCCCTTCCGGTAAAGTTCGGCGCTCAAATTGAGACCCGTCTGCCCTCCAAGGTTGGGCAAAAGGGCGTCGGGACGTTCTTTCGCGATGATCTTCTCCAGAGTTTCCAGGGTCAGCGCTTCCACGTATGTCGCATCGGCCATGCCGGGATCGGTCATGATGGTTGCAGGGTTGGAATTGACCAGGACAATTTCATACCCGAGTTCGCGAAGGGCCTTGCACGCCTGAGTCCCCGAGTAATCGAATTCGCAGGCCTGTCCGATGATGATGGGGCCTGAACCAATGATCATGACTTTTTTGATGTCGTCTCGCCTTGGCATGAAAACCACCTTTCAGCAAAGTAGTGAGTGACTGTGATGAAATTTCTATGATCGGGACGCGTGCCCTGGCATCCTATCACGATCCAATCTGTGAGAGCCGATTCTTTCGGGCTAGGCATTGTACGGATATGGTGGGTTTAGAGCAAGCCCCCTGTGGTCCTCTTGAAATTTTGCACAGATAATGGCCGGTCCTGAAAGGAAGAAAACCCTTTCCATGTTGCTTCGACCCCGTCAAAACTCTTGATGACAATGACGAACAGCTGCACTATTCAAAACAATTCTTCGTTCCGCGCGGCTTGACAGAACTCGAGTGCGGACGATCAAAAACAGCAGCTGTTCTGCCTTTAAGGGGCAGCTTCCCCATAGGTTCCATCATATTCAGTTTGAGGAGAAATCGCGTGAAGCCTTTCAGAACTTCAAAAGACCCCGGCATCCATCTCATGGTGGGCTTCAAGGGTCTCACGGCGGAAATGGAGCTCAGGCACATCATTCGGGACTTCAAAGTTGGAGGCATCGTGCTTTTCAGGCGAAATGTGGAATCCCCCGGCCAGGTGGCCGCATTGCTGGCCGAAGCTCAGGATCTGGCCCGATCGTACCTGAACCGGCCATTGCTGGTGGCCGTGGATCAGGAGGGAGGCCCCGTTCAGCGTTTCACCCCCCCCTTCACCCGGTTGCCCTCGGCGAGGGAGCTCTCGCGCAGCGGTCCCCAGGCCATCGTTCAATGGGCTGCCATTGCCGCGGCGGAAATGAAGGAAACGGGGGTGCACATCAACTTTGCCCCCGTGCTCGACCTGGTTCCCCAGTTCCCCGATCATTTCATGAGTGAACGGACCCTGGGCCACGACCCGGTGACCGTTTCCTACCTGGGAAAAACCTGGATACAAACCCTTCAAGCCCACGGTGTTTCAGCCACGGGAAAGCATTATCCGGGGCTGGGCCCCGCCGAGTCGGACCCGCACCATTTCGCTCCCGTCATTCACTGGGAAAACATGGGAGAGCGGGATAGGCACCTGGCCCCCTTTAAAAGTGCCATTGAAGGGAACGTGCACGGCCTCATGACCTCCCACGCCAAATACCCCCTGCTGGACAGAGAGTGGCCCGCGACCCTCTCTTCGCGCATCAACGGGGAAATATTGCGCGGGAAACTTGGATTTCGGGGAGTGCTTTTCAGCGATGACATGGACATGGCCGCCATTTGCAGCCACTATACGTGGGATGAGATGATTTGCCGGGGACTTGAAGCGAGCATCGATTTTTTTCTGGCCTGCCAGCATTCGGAAAACATCGGACCCCTTCATGAAGCTCTCGCCAGGGCCATTTCCCGAAAGAGCCCGCTCAAAACCCTGCATGAGGAGTCCCTGGAGCGGATGGCCCTGCTTCAGAGATTTCACTTTCCTCCTCCTGGGCATTGAGGAGTCAGGAGGCCACATGGAAAGTGCTCCATGGGCCGCATGTGAGAGCAGGTTGCGTTCGATATGGTACAATCGGAGCCAGTACTAAAACCCCCATGCTGCTGACTTGAATTGTTTCACCCCCTGTGAAAATCTGTTCACGCCATTCCCGCGCAGGGGGGGGAATCCAGCTTTCAGGAGTTTTCCGGACCCCCGCCTGTGCGGGGGTGACGGAGCAGAACAACACACGATCCCTTAAACAAACAGCATTGGGACTAAACTCCCATCACAAACACAATCCCTCACCAAATGGCATCATCTTGAAGGAAACCCGGCATGAAATGGGGGCTTGAATCACAGGCCCCCACTGTTCAACGCCTAAAAATCAACGGAATCCAAAGCACGTTTCCAAGGACGCTGCCGCTCTCTAGGGAACGGCTCGTCATGCACTCTGAATTTTGCGGAAGTCTCCCACCTTGCCGAAAAGATCATGAACCTCGGTGAGCAGAGCCAGGCGATTCTTACGAATGGCTTGATTTTCGTCCATGATGAGCACCGAATCAAAAAAAGCATCGATGGAACCCTTCAGGCCTGCCATGGCTTCCAGGGCACCGTCGTAGTCCGACCCCTTGAGGCTCCCTTCCACCAGACCCTGCACATTGTTGAGCTTGGCATGGAGGGCCTGTTCTTCTTTCTCGCGGAAAAGCTCCACTTGCACCGGCCTTCTTTCGGGTGTCTTGATGATGTTGACCACTCTTTTGAATGCCGCAGCCAGATCGTCAAAATCAGGACGGGCTTTGAAGGCGGCCAGGGATCGGGTGCGTTTCACCGCGTCCACCACATCGTCCATGCCGATGGCCAGGGATGCGTCCACCACATCGGGACTGATGCCTTCCTGGCTCACCAGGAAATGGTGCAGCCTTCCCTCAAAGAAGTCCAGGACATTGCCTTTCACTCCCTCTTCGGGAGCGGTGAGCCTCTCCTTGAGAAGAGGCAAAGCCGCCTCGATGAAGCCGTTCAGGGAGACCCTGAAGGGTTTCTCCAGAATGATTCGAAGGATGCCCAGGGTCTGACGCCGAAGAGCAAAAGGATCGGCCGTTCCGGAAGGAATGAGCCCCACACCGAAACATCCCACGATGGTGTCCATTTTGTCCGCCATGCTCAAGAGACAGCCTTCCAGACTTTCAGGAACGGGCCCTCCGGCACGGGTGGGCTCATAGTGCTCATAGATGGCCCTGCACACCTCCGGCGACTCGCCCTGCAGCCGGGCATAGGCGCTGCCCATGATTCCCTGCAGTTCGGGAAACTCGCCCACCATTCCCGACACCAGGTCGGCTTTGCACAACAGGGATGCCCTTTCCACCGTTTGCGCACACCAGGGAGCGATGTGAGCTGAAAGCCACCTTGCCAGGGCGGTGATTCTTTCCACCTTTTCCCAGCTTGTGCCCAGCCTGGAGTGAAAAACCACGCCCCTGAGCTCCTCGGCCCGTTCTTCGAGACGCAATTTCTGATCTTCTTCGTAGTAAAAGCGGGCGTCTTCCAGCCGGGCTCGAACCACCTTGGCATTGCCTGCCGCCACAACGGAAACATCCCGGGGAACCGTGTTGGCCACGGTGACAAAATAGGGAAGAAGATCCCCTTTGGAACCGGTGACGGCAAAGTAGCGCTGATGCCGCTTGATGACGGTGATGAGCAGCTCAGGGGGGAGCTTCAGGTATTTTTCCTCGAACTGGCCCAAAACGGGTTGCGGGTATTCCAGTATCTGCGTCACCTCATCGAGCAGTTCCTCGTCCTCGAGAATGCGCCCCTCCACACTGGCGGCAGCTTCCTCGATGACCCGGGCGATCAAATCCCGCCTCTCATTGCGATCCACAATGACAAAATGCTTTCGAAGGTTCTCCCGGTGACTGTCGAAGTCTGCTACGGTGATCCACTCGGGGCTCATGAACCGATGTCCGAAAGACTGATTCCCGCTTTTGACATCGCCGTACTGAAAATGAATGATTTCATTTCCCAGCAGCGCCACAATCCAGCAAATGGGGCGGGCGAAGGTGACATGGAGGCTCCCCCAGCGCATGGACTTGGGGAAAGGAATCCGGCCGATGAAATCGGGAAGCATTTTCCCCAGGAGCTCGCGGGTGGGAACCCCCGACTCTTCCCGGACGATGTAAAGGTAATCGCCTTTGGGCGTCTTTTTGATCTTCACCGCGTCCATGTGCACGCCCTGGCCCCGCGCAAACCCTTCAGCGGCCTTGGTGGGCCGGCCTTCACTGTCGAAAGCCACCTGCCTGGGCGGCCCCATGACCTCCACAGAACAGGACTCCTGATGCTCGTCCACATCGGGAATGGCCAGGACCAGCCTCCTCGGTGTTCCCGTGATGTAGGCTTCCGCATGCCTGATGCGGTTTTCACCCAAATAGCTGACCATATCGGCGGACATGGCTTCCAGCGCAGGCTGAATGTAACCCGCGGGGATTTCTTCACACCCTATTTCCAGATAAAACTGTTCTCCCATGGTTTCCTCTATTCAGTCTATTTTTTTTCCCATTTGTTGAGCATCGGAAATCCCATCTCTTCTCTCTGAGCCACGTAGGCATGAGCCACGAGCCGCGCAAGGTTTCTCACGCGGGCGATATAGTTGGTGCGCTCAGTGACACTGATGGCCCCCCGGGCATCGAGCAGGTTGAAGACGTGGGAACATTTGAGGGTGTAGTCGTAGGTGGGAAGGACAAGCTTTTTCTCGTTCATGCGCTGGGCCTCGGCCTCGTACATGCCAAACAGCTTGAAAAGCATGTCCACGTCCGCCTCCTGGAAATTGTAGTGAGACCACTCCACTTCTCCATGGTGGTGAATGTCGCCATACTTCACGTCCCCGGTCCAGATGAGATCATACACGTTGTCCACCCGCTGAAGATACATGGCGATACGTTCCAGACCATAAGTGAGCTCCACGCTGACGGGACTCAGAGCGATTCCTCCCACCTGCTGGAAATAGGTGAACTGGGTGATCTCCATTCCATCGAGCCACACTTCCCACCCCAGCCCCGAAGCGCCCAGGGTGGGCGATTCCCAGTCGTCCTCAACGAAGCGGATGTCGTGCTCAAGGGGGTCGATGCCGAAGCTTCTGAGGCTTTCCAGGTAAAGGTCCTGCGAATCGGGAGGAGAAGGTTTGATGATCACCTGGTATTGATAATAGTGTTGCAGCCGGTTGGGATTCTCACCGTAGCGGCCATCCGTCGGACGCCTGGACGGTTCCACATAAGCCACATTGTAGGGCTCAGGGCCCAAAACCCTCAAAAACGTGGCGGGGTTGAAGGTGCCGGCGCCCACTTCGAGGTCATAGGGCTGCTGGACCACACATCCCCGGTCTGACCAGAATTTATCAAGTGCGAGGATCAATTCCTGGAACGTCATTTAGGGCTCCTTAGTAATGGTTCTATCGTTTGTGCCTGCATCGCCTTCAGGAGACGCGAAAATATTCAGAGACGCCCGAACTCCTTCGACCGCCTTCTGCCCAAAATGAAATAAAAAAACAGAAATACTTGTAAATTTCGACATATAGACGCGGAGTGTTTTTGTTGTCAAG
Source organism: Syntrophobacteraceae bacterium (assembly GCA_003566995.1). Classification (GTDB taxonomy): domain Bacteria; phylum Desulfobacterota; class Syntrophobacteria; order Syntrophobacterales; family Syntrophobacteraceae; genus SLCH01. The sequence goes on along the minus strand of PXBG01000021.1, from coordinate 8,156 downwards.
GAAAAACCCTTGACATTTGGAAAGTCAAAGGACGCTCACAGCAGAGGGAGAAAGAAAGAAGGGCGGATTCCATGCTTCAGAAAAAAATTTAACAAGGCTTGACTAACTTTATTTTGACTTTAATTTGATTGTCAAAAGGCGACACAAAATGGAACGAACATCCTTCTGAAAAGGAGTACAAAAATGTTCGAACTGAATATTTCCCACTGAGAAAGCAGGGACGTCCTCTCTGGATGACCCATTTTGGCCACGAATCCTACGCAGACATGCTGGGTGGGGGCGGCGATGTTCGCTTCGACCGGCTGCATCCCGAATGGGTGAGAGATTTCGGGTCCGAGGTGGAGGTGGAAGACGAAAGTTGACAGCTCAGTGACAGGTATCGAGCAAAACGGCAGTGATTGAACAGGCCGAAGCAATGCTTCGGCCTGTTCACTTTTTAATTCCACGCACCCCCTTGCCCCTGTCAGGGAAGCAAACGGCCCGGACACCGTAAAGGTTGGTGAAGTCCCCCCAATGGGCATACCCCAGCTCCAGGTCCACATACCATGCAGCGGAATATGATTTCCGGTCGCAAGACCAGTACCACTTTTCATCCATGGGAAAGGGCCCCGAAAGACAGTGGCGGGAACTCTCCGTCAAAGGCTTCAGGAGGGAAAACCACTCGTTGATCGTGGGAAGCCTCCAGCGGGAAAAACCTCCGAAGTTTTCTTCATTGAGTTCCTCCATGTACCGGCGCGCTCCTTCCCAGTCCAGCGGCTCAGACGAACCTTCCCTTTGCCACAGCAGGCCCGTGGTGTCATCATGCACCAGTTCCTCAGAGCCCTCCCCTTCCACACGGAAATCATTGGCTGTGTGCACCAGGGGGCGTCCCAGTTCGTCACAGTCGAAGACACGGGGAGCATCCCCGGGCCTGACCTTCAGGGGCCGTGATCTCAACCGCAAACTCCCCGTTGCTCCCTCCAGGCCGGCACTCACCTCCCCCTCCTGGTGCGTTTCAGGGAAAAAACACGCTTCTTCCCGCCTCTTCGCCCAGGATGTTTTGAGGACCTCCAGCACTTCCAGCATTTCCCCCGCACTGCCAAAGCGCCCGGACCGGTCCCCTTCAATGGCCCTGAACACGAACTGATCCCAGGAAGCATCCGTTTCGGGATGAACTTCACTCGGCCGCACCAGATGCTCCTGGGGCAGGAGTCCCACGAGCATACGATACAAAATCACACCCAGGGAATACAGATCGGATGAAGGATCGACACTTTCCGGATCTTTCTCCTGTTCCGGAGCCGCGTAAAAGGGAGAACCGAGCACGAGGCCGGAAGGATAGGAGCGGTATTCGCCCCGCAGCTTTGAAAAACCGAAATCGGTGATCTTGAGATGATCCGACGCGTCCAGGAGCAAGTTGAAAGGTTTCACATCACGATGAATGATTCCTGAACGATGCAGGCGACCGAGCCCCCGAAGCACCTGTTCCGTATAACCAATCGCCTTGTGAAGTGGCAAAATCCTGGTGGGCTCTTCCACCCGGGCCTTCTCTCCCAGGACGCTTCCCAGATTCTGGTGGTGGTAGTCCATGGTGAAAAAGGGTGTCCCCTCATGGTGGTCAAAATCCAGAATGTCCGCCACATTGGGATGCTGCAAGGCACACATGGTTTTCGCTTCAGCCGTGAAGACGCTTCGCAGTTCCTGCTCCCCCAAAAGATCCAGCAGATGCGGGTGGGGCATGAGGAGCTTGAGAGCCACAATTTTTTCCGCAAAGGGCAGACGCGCCTTATAGACTTTGCCCATGCCACCTTTGCCCAGTAATCCACAGATTTCGTACTTGCCGACTTTTTTCAAGATTCATCCCTGTTTGTCCCCTGCAGATGTCCATGCAGGGCGAGGCATGCCCCCTATTCACGTGGCAAGGGAAAGGAGGTAAAAACAGTGAAGTTGGGAAGGGCTCATCCCATACGTATCCGTTGCGCATTGACCGCAGGAAAACCGCGCCGAAGGATTTTCCGGGCTGCAGACTCCACGTCGTAAGGAATGCACCTGACGTTCAAAATTCGCCTTTCTTCGTCCCAGATCACATATTTTGCCCGGCGGTCGCCATCCCTGGGCTGCCCCACACTCCCTGCGTTGATGATCCACTTTACCGCAGCGCTCAAGGGCATGAAACCGCAGGTGAGATCTTCCCGGCGGCAGTTCCCGCCATCACAATAAGCCTTCACCAGTTCGTGCGTGTGTCCCACGAAACAGAGGGACTGTCCAAGGCCCTCAAAAGCCGCTTCCAGGTGCTCATCTTCGACCTGAAAAAGATAGGTGAAGGCGGAATCAGGGGGAAAGCCATGGACAAAGAAGCAGTGAGCCAGAATCATATGAGAGGGTAGAGTTCGAATGTAGCGAAGGGATTTTTCCGAGAGAAGCCCTCGGGTGATGTCCACGGAAAGCAATGCCGAGGGGTTGAACCAGGACCGGTCGGCCAGTTGAGCCACGGCCAGCTCGTGGTTGCCCATGACCGAGGGAATTTTCCGGTCCCGAATAAGTTCGAGAACCTCTTCCGGCTGCGCTCCATAGCCCACATTGTCTCCCAGAGAAACCACAAGATCGGGCTTTTCCCGATCCAAATCCTTCAGGACCGCAAGAAAGGCCTCCAGGTTCCCGTGAATGTCGGATATGACAGCCAGACGCATGATGACCTATAGAAAATCCGCAGCCCCATGACCAGGTGCACAAATCAGTGAGCCCATGAAGGCACCAGGCCGCCTGCTTGCGTGATGGAACGGTCCAGTTCTCTCCATTGGGGTTCAAAGCGGGAGACCAGGTTCCAGAACCGGGCGGAATGGTTGAGGTGCGTCAGATGGCAGAGTTCATGAATCATGATGTAGCGCACCAGGTGAGGGGGCAGAAAGAGGAGTTTCTCATTGAGGCTGATGGTGCCCCTGGCCGAACAGCTTCCCCACCTCGTCTTCTGCCGGCGAACCTGAACCTTTTGAAACCCCAGGCCCGTCTCCCGGCTCACCCGCTGAAGCCAGGGAGGCAGATGCAGCTCTGCCTGATGGCGCATCCACTGATGCAGAATGCTGCGGCCCAACTGCTCGTGCTGAATTTCACCGGAAATGAAGATTTTTGACTCTCCTTGCTCTTCCAGGTGAACCATGCCCGTTCTTTTCATTTCGCCAGCCACCAGCACCCGCCGGTGGATGGCCCTCAAGGGGATTTCCCGCGGCAGCGTCCAGCCTTCCTTCTTCGCCGCTCCTGCGTTTCCCATCCCCTTCACCGCCTGAGCGAGCCAGTCCTTCTTGCGGGCGAGTATTTCCGGGACACGCCGGTGATCGAGACCGGCGGGAATGACCACCTCCAATCGGGGGCCGGCAAGAACCTTCAAAATGATCCGCCGCGCCTTCTTGCTCTCGCGAACGGTGTGCGTCAGGCCAAGCTCCCTGAGGATTTCCAGATCAGCTTCACGAAGAACCATTGGCCAAAGCCTTTGAACAAAACGCCCGCATGTTTCTCAAATGCCCAGTTCTTCCCGAATGAGCACCACCTTGATCCTTCCGGGGGGAAAAGATTTTTCCGTGATGGTCCAGCTGTTGCAAATGCGATCGGGACTGCCGCAGTCCTCACAGTAGGATGTTTTGGCGCAAGGGGTTTTCTTGTCGAGGCGCATGGCATTCAAGGGCGCCGTGTAGTTCTTCACCCGTAGCATGGCTTCTTCCAGGTCGGGAACGATCTTGTTGCAGCCCACAAGAAGGACCACATTCCTGGGGCCGAAGGTGATGGCGGCCACGCGGTTGCCGAACATGTCCAGGTTGACCAGTTTCCCCGATTCCGTGACCGCATTGGTTCCCGTTATGAACAAGTCCACCAGGAGGGCCTGCCGTCTTCTTTCGAGCCTCTCTTCGGGTGAAACGGTGCTGTCAAAGGTGTCGATCGTTTGGATGCCCTCCAGGTTTTTCAGGGTATCCAGCAACCCCATGTTCACCAGAGTGGAGGATCCTCCCCAGGATATGGATTTGGCTTCCGTCCCGGGTAGGATTTCTTCAACCACAATCCTTTTGGCCTCCTGAACGTCACCAGCCAGGTAAACTTCAAAGTTGTTGCTCTGCAGAGCTTTTTTGACCTCTGCCAGACGTGCCTTCCAGTATTGATCCATTGGTTTGTCCATGTGACCCCTTTCCATGATTTTCGCTATGAACGGAAGATGCACCGGGTGTTCATATGGGTTCATTCCAGAAGATCTTCCAGAAGGGTGATGTGCTTCTTTTCCTCCGCCTTGATGTTTTCGATTTCCTCAAGAGTCACGGGATCGGTGATGAAGCTTCCGATGATCTCGTAGAAAGTGATGCTGTCCTCCTCAAATCCAATGGCCTTGCGAATGAGTTCCCTCTCATCGGCAATCCTTGAAAAATCAACCTCTTCGAGGGAAAAGGCATGGTCTGAGACAGCGTCCCTCAGGACAAAACCGCTCATCTGCTCTGCCAGTTCATCCTCCATGTCTTGGGGGTCCCGGAGAGCATTTTTTTTCTCCTTGAAAAATTCCCGGTGTTCCACTTCTTCATCCGCGTTCCACTGGAGCAGCTTCTTCAAACGGGGACTTGAAACTTCCCCCATGGCCTGGCGGTAGAAGCGTTCGCCGTTTTCTTCTATTCTTATGGCAAGATCATAAATGTCTCTGACCGTGAACATCGTTCCTCCCCATATCTCCTCGACCGGAATCTGTCACCCGCTCCCCCCCGGCCGGCTCACCTCCTTATTTTCCAGCAGGAATTGACGAGGTCTTCATAGACGGAAAGAGCCGCCTCCCTTCCCTGGGCCATGTGGAGCATGGCGGTGACAATTTCTTTGCAGTCTCCCCGGCCCTGATAACGTCAACCCATAAAAAATCATGAATGGCTCCCCGCGTTGTTCAAGCAGAGCGCTTTCCTGGTGGCGCTGTCTTTTCCGCGCGCACTGCCCGCATGAGCCTCCACCAATTCGGCATCGCTATCCGGAATGTGAACGGGCTGCCCAGACTTGTTTCCATGTTTACGTTTCGGCCATGCCCCTGTCAATCGGGAAAGTGAATCCGTCAAACTGCTGTTCACCGTTGCGGCGGCTCCTTCATTCTGGCATGCTGGCAGCCGGATAATGTGCCACGTTCACGTCATTTGCGGCTGTTCGTGCTGAAAGCCCCATGCACCTTTCCCCGCTTCACGGCTTGGTGGAAAGGATGCCACACTTCACTTCACAAGGAGTCAAAAGCCATGCAGTACAGTGAAGGAAAAATGGGACGCGTCTTTGTCCTGAGAATGGAAGAGGGAGACAGGCTGCCCGACACCCTGGAAAGTTTCGCCTCGGAAAAGGGCATCGAAGCCGCCACGGTTCTCTACCTGGGAGGAGCTGCCGATGGAAGCCGTGTGGTGGTGGGCCCTGAAATGAACCGGGGGGATCAGGTCATCCCCATGACACACGCTTTCACGGGAAACCAGGAAATCCTGGCCCTGGGGACCCTTTTCAGAAACGAGGAGGACCGGCCGGTTCTGCACATGCACGCCGGGATCGGAAGGGAGGGCCACGCCACCATCGGCTGCACCCGCACGGGCGTCCCTGTCTGGCTCGTGGCGGAAGCGGTGATCCTGGAAATCGTTGGCACGGGAGCCTTGAGGAAGAAAAACCCCCAGACGGGAATGGAGCTTCTTGAAGTGCCTGACTGAGGCGCTCCATCAGGGGGGAAGAACCTCACGGCTGAGGACATCCTGACGGACTCCCACCAGCTTCAGGCCATTGGCCTCACGACGAAGGGTCCAGATATTTTCCGCCACACCTTTGACCGATTTCTCAGAGCTTCTCCAATGAAACCGGGACAGGAACCTGACGATCCTCACATGGCGCTCATCGGTGACGATCATCGCCACTTCCCCCTGCAGGCCGGTGAAAACCCTGTCCCAACTGTCAAAGAACCGGATCATGTCCTTCCTCACCTCATCCCGGGTCATCAGGCCGTGGGTATGGTGATCCACCTCGTCCCCATAGTGTTCCATGATCGCGTCAAGGGCTTTGTTGTTATTCAGGTTGAGCAGGTTTTGAATGAAGCCGGTCACCTCTTCCCGGGTGATGGAGGAAGCCCCCGAAAGGGGCGAAGATTGGGAAGCTGAGCCGACCACCGCATCATCCCCGGTCACTCCACGCCCGGTTGCACCCATGGCCCCCGTGTCCCCGATCACCACATACTGGCCGCCCCTGTTCGCCGAATCCCACGGTTTCGGTCCCTGCGGTCCATAGTCCGCCGCTGCCCTTGAAAGGGCCCTGTCCCCGGAGCCCTCGAGGGTCACAAGGAGGGGCCTTCCATCTTCCGGTGAATCCTCCTCGATGGAGTAGGTGATGGTCGCTCTCCTGTTTCTCAGGTTTTGGGCCTTCTCCCGCAATCGTTCCATGGACCTTCTGCCCTGGCCCTCATCCCAGTAGAAGATTTTCCCGGGAACATAGACACCATGCGAATCCACCTGAAGGATGACGGCCTCGACCTCATGCTCTGTCCTGCCCTCCGCCTTCTCCCCGGCAAAAGAAGGAAACAGGAACGTGAACAGGGCCCCCATCAGCACCATCGGGAAAGTGCACACCTGATGCAGTCTGAAGCTCAACATGCCCCCGTCTCTGTGGTTAATCGTGTCAATGAAAGTGATCCGGATTGTCCTCAATCGCTGTTGACCCATGGTAAACAATCTGCAATGTTTGAACAACATGGATCTGAATTGCGTGTGTCTCCAGACGAAAAAGATAAAGGTGTGAACAGCTATGATGAATACTCTCCACAAAAAACAGCCCGACCTGGAGGCGTGGGAAGGTCTTTACCGCGCTGCGCTGGCTTTCAGAAATCTCAAACCCTGGGAATGGATGCAGGAGGAAAATGTTTTCGGCGTTCGGAACCCGGCGAACGGAGAAATCGGCTATTGCGTCATCACGGGCGCCCTGGGGGAGCATTTTTCACTGGGGGTCTACCTGGGCGAGGGCGGACTGCAGGGATATGAAAAAATGGCTTCCGGTGAACTGGAAGCTTTTGAAGCGGTCTTGTCGCTGGACTGCCTCATGGCATCCTTTGAAGGAAAGGATTCCCTTGAGTCGGAGGACCTGCAGGTGATCAAGGACCTGGGACTGCGCTTTCGGGGTCCCTCCTCATGGCCCCTTTTCCGCCGCTACGAACCGGGGTATCTGGCCTGGTTTCTCAATGAGGAAGAAGCCTTCTTTCTCCGCCTGGCCCTTGAACAGGCCCGGGAGGTGGCCATGCGATGCCGCAAAAACCCGCAGAGCCTTGTTCCTCCAAATAAAAAAGAGGGTATCCTCGTGCGCACACCCCATCCCCATGGGAACCGCTATGCCTGGCACGACGAATGGGTCCAGCCCCCGCCCCCGTCTTTGGAACCAGCCTTCAATGGCATCTTCAACGAGCTTCGTGCTCAAAAGATCAGGAACCTGAATCTCAAGCCCGGGGGAACCTGGGAGATCGGCTTTTTTCTGGCACCCATTCCCATTCAGGAGGGCGACGAGAAGCCCTTCTATCCCTGCGTTTCCCTCATTGTGGATCACAAGAGCGGAAGGGTGCTCGGTGTGGATGTGAGTCATCTCTCATCTCACCGGGAAAAATTCCAGGAGCTTTTTCTGAAAACTGCGGAAGAGAACAATGGCCTTCCCAGGGAAATTCGCGTCCCTTCGGAAGAAGCCCTGCAGCAGCTCCAGCCCGTGGCCGATCGCATGAGCATCAAAATCAAAATGAGCGAGAACCTCGACCAACTTGAACAAGCCATGGAAGCCTTGCTGGATAGCCTGCTCTGACAGGAGCTCACCTATGCCACACACTGAGGAGGGACCTTTGAACTCTGCCCTGCATGCACTCTTCCCATCAACCCAGGAAGCGGTGAAAGGCTTTCTCGCCTCCGGGCCTCAGCCCCCACTCTCCCCCCGCATCCATGACAGCATGGACCATGTCCTGCGCGTACCCGCGCGAGCAGGCCACCAGGAAAGCGCCGCTGTTCTCCCACGTTTTCAGCACGGCAAGGGTGCAGGGAACGTGGGCGAGAGGCCCCTGCAGAACGAAAGGGGCTTCCCGGTCCTTTCTCAGAAGATTAAGGGCCGTGAGCTTCTCCCCCATGGCAAAGGCGGCAGGGCCCCCTATTCCCAGGAGGATGGTGCCATCCGTCACG
>PXBG01000005.1 GCA_003566995.1 Syntrophobacteraceae bacterium | reverse complement strand
TTCGTCGCGGGAAGAACACATGGAAGTGCGGGATGTTTGCTGCAATGGACCCCCAAAGCTTCAGTGGTTTTTTTGTTGATTTAAAAGGGGATGGTGTGGCCTAATAAATCATGCTTTTAATAGAATACCTGATAAAATACCGACTTTGAGCCGAGCTTGCGGAGCCAGGAAGTTCGCTCAAAGGGCAGGTTTCATCGCTTGCGGTTCGCAACCATCTCGAGTTTCCACATTCAACGACCTCATGATAGCCCGTGGCTTTTTATCGCCGTATTCCAAGGAGATACGCATGCCTTTCAGGAAGACACTCTGGTACAAGGACGCCATCATCTACGAACTGCATGTGAAAGCCTTTTATGACAAAAGCGGTGACGGCGTTGGGGACTTCAAAGGGCTCATGGAAAAACTGGACTACCTTCAGGACCTGGGCATCACCGCCGTGTGGCTTCTGCCCTTTTATCCGTCCCCCCTCAAGGACGACGGCTACGACATCGCCGACTACCGCGGCATTCATTCCATTTACGGCAACCTCAGGGACTTCAGACAATTCGTGAAAGAAGCTCACCGAAGGGACATCCGGGTCATCACGGAGCTGGTGGTCAACCACACCTCCGATCAGCATCCCTGGTTTCAGGAGGCCCGCCGCGCCAAGCCCGGTTCGGCCAAAAGAAACTTCTACCTGTGGAGCGACACGGACAGCAGGTTCCCTGAAACACGCATCATCTTCACGGACACGGAAACGTCCAACTGGGCCTGGGACCCCGTGGCGGGAGCCTACTACTGGCACCGGTTTTTTTCCCACCAGCCCGACCTCAACCACAACAATCCCAAGGTGGTGCAGGCCATTCTCAAGGTTCTGGCCTTCTGGCTTAAAATGGGGGTGGACGGACTGCGGCTGGACGCCGTTCCTTACCTGTGCGTGAGGGATGGAACCAACAACGAGAATCTGCCCGAAACCCATGAGGTCATAAGAAAGATCCGCAAATACGTGGACGATCATTTCAAGGATCGAATGCTCCTGGCCGAGGCCAACCAGTGGCCCGAGGATGTGGTGGAATACTTCGGCAAGGGGGACGAGTGCCACATGGCCTACCACTTTCCCGTGATGCCCCGTCTTTACATGGCCCTGCGCCAGGAGGACCGGACCCCCATCGTGGAAATACTCAAACGCACACCTCCCATTCCCGGGGAATGCCAGTGGGCCCTCTTTCTGAGAAACCACGACGAGCTCACCCTGGAAATGGTCACGGACGAAGAGCGGGACTACATGTACAACGAGTACGCCAGGGACCCTCGAATGCGTGTGAACGTGGGCATACGCCGCAGGCTGGCTCCCCTTGTGGAAAACAGCCTTCGCCGAAGGGAACTGCTCCACAGCCTGCTCTTTTCCTTTCCGGGGACTCCCATCATCTACTACGGGGATGAAATCGGCATGGGCGACAACATCTACCTGGGAGACCGGGACGGTGTGCGCACCCCCATGCAGTGGTCCACGGACCGCAACGCCGGGTTTTCGAGGGCCGACGCGGCCAAGCTCTACCTCCCCGTCATCACCGATCCCGTCTACGGCTACCAGGGGGTGAACGTGGAGGCCCAGCAGCGCCATTTCACTTCCTTCTACCATTTCATGCGCCGCATGATCGCCCTTCGAAAGCAGCACAAAGCTTTCGGACGGGGCACCATGGAATTTCTGGAACCCGAAAACCATAGGGTTCTTGCATATTTGAGGCGCTACAAGGAAGAAGTGATACTTGCGGTGGCCAATCTCTCCCGTTTTGTGCAGCCCGTGGAACTGGACCTTTCCCGTTTCAGGGGCTGGACGCCCGTTGAAATGCTGGGCCGGGTGGAATTCCCCACCATTGGGGATCTGCCCTATTTCCTCACTCTGGGGCCCCACGCCTTTTACTGGTTCCGGCTGGAACCCCAGGCGGAACCCATGGTGGTGGGTACTCCCGCACAAGGGGAGGAACTGACCACCCCTGTCCTCTCCCTGGATCGCAAAACCACCAATATCTATGAAACAAACGAACGGTATCGCCTGGAAGGGGAAATGCTCCCGTCCTTCATCAGGAAGCAGCGCTACTTCAGGGGAAAGGGCCGGGACATCGTGGGCTGCCGCATGGTGGACTGGACCAAGCTGGGAAACGGCTTCCACATGACCTTTGTTCAGGTGAGCTATGGGGACGGAGGCAAGGAGCTGTACGTGCTCCCCCTGAAAATGTCGTGGGGGCTCGAGGCCTCCAGGATCGTGGAAAACGTTCCCGAAAGCGTGCTCGTTTTCGTCAAGACTTCCCGGGAAAAAGGGGCCATCTATGACGCCCTGGTGGACAAGACGGCCTGTCACGACCTGCTCATGGCCCTCTACGACGAGAGATATTTTGCCACCTATCAGGAAGGGCGGGTGTCTGCGCACACCACCAGGGACACAGGGGAGGACCAGGAGGAAACTCAGGAAGTTTTCACCTTTCGGCGCCTCTCTGCGGAACAGAGCAACACGTCCCTGGTGATCAACGACAACCACATTCTCAAAATCTTCCGAAAGCTGGAGGAAGGGATCAATCCGGACATGGAGATCACCCTCGCCCTGACGGAGCACACCTCCTTTTCCCATGTCCCCAGGGCGGCGGGCTACATGGTCTATGATCCGAAGGGAGGTGCCCGCTCCACCGTGGCCTTGCTTCAGAAGTTCATACCCAACGAAGGGGACGGATGGGCCCATGCCCAGAAGTGCCTCAGCGATTATTTTCAGGAAGCGGACAGGTTGCGGAATGCCTCCCCCGTTTTGCCCGGCAGGCCCGGAAAACTTCTGGAACGCGTGGCCACGGGGACGCCGGAGATCATGGTTCAGCTGGCGGGCGACTACCTTCAGGCTGTGGAAAGGCTCGGGCAGCGGACGGCGGAATTTCACATGGCGCTGTCCTCCATTCGAAAGGTGAAAGGTTTTGCCCCGGAAAGAATCACCCCGGACTACCTGGAGGTCCTCTCGGATGGCTTTTCCAGCCAGGCGCGGCGCTCTCTGGAACTCATCAACGCCGGCATGGATCATTTTCCCGAGGAGGTTCAGCGCAACGCCCATCAGCTCCTCGAAAGGGCCGCTTCCGTCATGGGGATCTTTCAATCCCTTCCCGAACATGCCATTGTGTCCACAAAGATACGCGTACACGGAGACTTTCACCTGGGTCAGGTTCTGCGAGTGCACGACGACTTCTACTTCCTCGATTTTGAAGGGGAACCCATGCGGTCGCTGCAGGAACGCAGGGAAAAGCATTCCCCCCTCAAAGACATCGCCGGCATGCTGCGCTCTTTCGACTATGCGGCTCACACTGCCCTCTTTATCCAGTCCGGGGACAGGGAAGAACGTTTTGAGCAGTTCAAGCCCTGGGCACGGCCCTGGGAACTCTGGGTTTCCAAAACATTTCTTCAAAGCTATCTCGGTGCCATGGGAAATGCGCCGTGCCTTCCCAGGGATTCACAACATCTGGAAATACTCCTGAACGCCTTTCTCCTGGACAAGGCCTTCTACGAACTGGAATACGAAATCAACAACCGGCCCGCTTGGGTCCAGATTCCCCTGCAGGGGATTCTGGGTTTGCTCGGAGAGGGTTCAGAAAGGAATCGGTGACATGAGCAAAGAATCCACAATCTTTCTGACGGACTACGATCTCCATCTCTGGATGGAAGGAAGCCATCACCGTGCCTGGGAAAAAATGGGGGCTCACCAGGCCGAGTTGAAGGGAGAGCAGGGAACGCGCTTTGCCGTCTGGGCTCCCAACGCCCGCCGCGTGTCCGTGGTGGGGGACTTCAACGGGTGGAAAGAGGGGGCCCATCCCCTTTCCACCCGGGGAGATTCGGGAATCTGGGAGGGGTTCATTCCCGGCGTGAAACAGGGGGACCTCTACAAGTACGCCATTGAATCCCACCACAATGAATACAGGGTTCAGAAGGCCGATCCTTTTGGTTTTGCCTGTGAGATTCGGCCGCAAACGGCCTCCGTGGTGTGGGATATTTCGGGGTATGAGTGGCAGGACGCCGAATGGATGGCCCATCGCAAAGAAAAAAACGGCCTCAACGCCCCCATTTCCGTTTACGAAGTCCACCTGGGTTCCTGGATGCGCGGCGCGGAGGAAAATCGCTGGCTCACCTACCGTGAACTGGCACCCAGGCTGGCCCAGTATGCCGCGGAGATGGGGTTCACCCACGTGGAGCTTCTTCCCGTGACGGAACATCCCTTTGATGGCTCGTGGGGCTATCAGACGGTGGGCTATTACGCCCCCACCAGCCGGTTTGGCACACCCCAGGATTTCATGTTCCTGGTGGATACCCTGCACCAGCACAACATCGGCGTCATTCTCGACTGGGTGCCCGCTCATTTTCCCTCAGACGAGCATGGGCTGGCCTATTTCGACGGCACGCATCTGTACGAGCATGCGGACCCCCGTCAGCGGGAGCACCAGGACTGGGGGACCTACATTTTCAATTACGGGCGAGTGGAAGTGTCCAATTTTCTCATCTCCAACGGGTTGTTCTGGCTGGAAAAGTATCACATTGACGGCCTTCGGGTGGATGCGGTGGCTTCCATGCTCTACCTGGATTACTCGCGGGAACAGGATGATTGGATTCCCAACCCATATGGAGGCCGGGAAAACCTGGATGCCATCGAATTCCTCAAGCGCTTCAACACGGTGGTGTACCAGGAATTTCCCGATGCCATGACTTTCGCGGAGGAGTCCACCTCCTGGCCCATGGTTTCCCGTCCCACCTACCTGGGCGGCCTGGGTTTCGGATACAAGTGGAACATGGGGTGGATGCACGACACCCTGACCTACATGTCCAAGGATCCCATACACCGGCGATTCCACCACAGCCACCTCACCTTCAGCCTTCTCTATGCCTTTCACGAGAATTTCGTGCTGCCCTTTTCCCACGACGAAGTGGTGCACGGCAAGGGGTCCATGATCGGCAAGATGTTTGGGGACAACTGGCAGAAGTTCGCCAACCTGCGCCTCCTTTACGGCTACATGTTCACGCATCCCGGAAAAAAGCTGCTTTTCATGGGATGCGAATTCGGTCAGTGGTCCGAATGGAACCACGACAAGAGCCTGGACTGGCACCTCCTGGAGTATGCGCCCCATGACGGCCTTCGAAGGTGGGTTCGGGATCTCAACACCCTCATGCGTGGGGAACCTTCCCTTTTCGAACTGGATTCGGACCCGTCGGGCTTTCAGTGGATCGACTGCAACGACACGGAGCAGAGCACGCTCGTGTTCATGAGGCGGGCCAGGGATTCCAGGGAAGTGACCGTTTGCGCCTTCAACTTCACCCCCGTTCCACGCCACAACTATCGCATCGGTGTGCCCTTCGGCGGTTACTGGCGTGAAGTGATCAACAGCGATGCGCCCTTGTACAGCGGCAGCGGGCAGGGGAACATGGGGGGCGTGGAAAGCGTTCCCGTGGCTGCTCACGGCCATTTTCAGTCCATCAACGTCACACTTCCCCCTTTGGGAATGGTGGCCTTCAAGGAGGAGAGCCGTGAGGCGTGAACACCGGATGCCCTTTGGAACCCAGGTGAATGAAGGCGGCGGGGTGCGGTTCCGGCTCTATGCCCCCGATGCCAGGCGCGTGGAACTCTGCCTGGAGGTGGCGCAGGACCAGCGCCGCCTTGCGGACATGGAAGCCCTTTCGGGCGGCTGGCACGAAATCTTTGTGGAAGAAGCTTCTCCGGGAGACCTCTATCGTTTCAGGATCGATGGAGATCTCTTGGTCCCCGACCCGGCGTCCCGCTTTCAGCCCGCGGATGTGCACGGCCCCAGCGAGGTGATCGATCCGGGAGCTTTCCGGTGGGAGGATGTTCAATGGAAAGGGCGGCCCTGGGAAGAGGTGATTCTCTACGAACTCCACGTGGGAACCTTCACGGAAAAGGGTTCCTTCGAGGGGGTGTGTGAAAAGCTGGACTATCTGGCTGATCTCGGAGTCACCGCCGTGGAACTCATGCCCCTTTCCGATTTTCCCGGAAAGCGCAACTGGGGCTATGATGGCGTTCTTCCTTTTGCACCGGACAGCGTTTACGGACGTCCCGAAGATCTCAAAAGACTGATCCAGGAAGCCCACATGCGGGGCCTCATGGTTTTCCTGGACGTGGTCTACAATCACTTCGGCCCCGAAGGCAACTACCTGCACACCTATGCGGAAAACGCCTTTTTCACGGACCGCCATGAAACGCCATGGGGTGCGGCCATCAACTTTGATGGCCCGGGCAGCGACGCGGTGCGGGAGTTCTTCATTCACAATGCTCTTTACTGGATCAACGAGTGTCACATAGACGGCCTTCGTCTGGATGCGGTGCACGCCATCGCGGACGATTCAAGGCCGGACATACTCCAGGAACTGGCACAGCGGGTGAGGGAAGAGACGGAACCGGGGCGTCATGTGCACCTGGTTCTGGAAAACGACGACAATGCCTCCCGGTACCTGGAACGGGACAGGGAGGGAAAACCCGTGTGTTATGTGGCCCAGTGGAACGATGACGTTCATCACGCTTTTCATGTGCTCCTCACGGGTGAAAATGCGGGTTATTACGCCGACTATGCATCGCGGCCCGCGGAGCACCTGGTGCGATGCCTGACAGAAGGGTTTGATTACCAGGGGAAACCCTCCGGTCATCGGGGCGGGGTCAAAAGGGGAGAACCCAGCGGCCACCTTCCCCTGACGGCTTTCGTCTCATTTGTGCAAAACCATGACCAGGTGGGCAACCGGGCCTTTGGAGAGCGACTGGGCAGACTGGCCCATGCGCAGGCCATTCGCGCCGCCGTGTCCCTCATGCTGCTGGCGCCGTCCGTTCCTCTTCTTTTCATGGGAGAGGAATATGGCTGTTCCAATCCTTTTCCCTTCTTTTGTGACTTCGGCCCCGAACTGGCGGAAAATGTGACCCAGGGGCGCCGCAATGAATTCGCCTCTTTCCCCGCTTTCCAGGATCCCGAATCCCTCAGGAACATCCCCGACCCCAATGCTCTGGAAACCTTTGAGCAAGCCGTTTTGAACTGGCAGGACATCCAGGTGGCGGAACACAGGGAATGGCTGGCCTTCTATCGCTTGCTCCTCGGATTTCGTCACAAGAACATCTTCCACCGGCTGAAAAACCTTCAGGGGAATTCGGGAAAAGCGCTCATGGCGGAAGGCACCGCTTTCATGGTTCAGTGGACTTTGGGGGACGGGTCCATCGTGGAGGTCCTTTCCAACCTGGGGGACGAAACACGGGAGTTTTCTCCCGGATCCTTTGGGGAACACCTTTTGTTTGAGACCGCCGAGGGGGCTGCAAAAACCCATTCCAAAGGGCAAATCCCACCCTGGAGCACCGTATGGAGAGGCAGTTTCAGACCTGACTCGCCCATCCTGCCTCACACGAGGACTTGATTTTTTTCACCACTGGCTGCTTTTTTTCTGAATGGATTCGAAGGCTGAAGAAGCCCCTGTGAAGGCACAGCAAGGAGGATTGCGTCATGACAAGGCGTCCCATAGACATTCTCTCCGATCTCTATGGCATTGAGCTGGAATACTGGGACATTTGGGGAAAACAACATGTGGTTTCCCATGAAACCAAAAAGGTGCTCCTGTCTTCCATGGGGATTGCCGTTGAAAGTGATCCGGACATTCAGGCAGCCATCGTCGCCAAAGAGGAAGAGGTCTGGCTCAGAACGCTGGAACCTGTCCTGGTGGTGGAAGAGAAGAGTCAGCCCGTGGTCATCCCCCTGGTCTTTGACGAGCAGGAGGCTCACACCTCCGTGGATTGGCTCCTGGAAGAGGAAAACGGCACGCACCACGGTGGGTCCTTCCTGCCTCAGGAGCTGGAGGTGCAAGAATCCCGGCACATGGGGTCCACGGGGAGAAACCGCTTGCTCTTTGCCCTTCCCGTGTCTCCGGGACAGGGCTATCACCGGTTTTCCGTGACCATCCCTTCCCGCCCTGAGCACAGCGTTCCCCCCATGCGCCTCATCGTGGTTCCCGAGGCCTGTTACAGCCCTCCGGGACTGAAAGAAGACCGCCGCACCTGGGGGCCCTCCCTGCAGCTGTACGGCGTGCGATCGCGGAGAAACTGGGGCATGGGGGATTTCACCGACCTCAGGGCTCTCGTTGAAGAGTGCTCCCGAATGGGGGCGGGAATCCTTGGTGTCAATCCCCTGCACACCCTTTTTCCCCAAAACCCTTATCACATAAGCCCTTACAGCCCTTCCACCCGCATTTATCTCCACCACCTGTACCTGGACGTGGAAGTCATTCCCGACTTTGCCCAGTGTACCGAGGCGCGGGAGATGGCCCTGGACCCAGCCTTTCAGGCCCGCTTGTCCCAGTTGCGCAACGAAGAATTTGTCGCTTACCCGGAGGTGCACACCTGCAAAAAGCAAATTCTGGAAAGACTGTACCGGCATTTTCGAGAGCATCATCTGGCGGAAGAGTCAGAACGGGGCCGGGCTTTCAGGGATTTTCAGGCCAGAGGTGGGGAGAACCTTTATCTCTACGGTGTCTTTGAAGCCCTTCAGGAACACTTCAAGGGTATGGACGACAAACTGTGGGGATGGCCCGTGTGGCCCGAGGAATACAGGAATGTTCGTTCAGATGCCGTGACCTCTTTCGCCCAGTCCAATGCCGAACGGGTGGAGTTTTATCAATACCTGGTCTGGGAGTCCGAGCGTCAGCTCGCCTCGGTGGGACAGCGTTCCCTGGAATGCGGGCTCACCGTGGGACTCTATCAGGATCTGGCCGTGGGCGTAGATGGTGCCGGTTTTGAAACCTGGGCCTTTCCGGGGCTCTATGCGCTGAACGCCAGAGCGGGGGCACCTCCCGATGACTTCAACCTTCACGGGCAGGACTGGGGGCTTCCGCCTTTCATTCCCCACCGTCTCAAGGCAGATGCCTACGAACAGTTTGTCCAGATCCTTCGAAGCAACATGCGCCACAGCGGGGCTTTACGCATTGACCATGTGATGGGTTTCGTGCGCCTTTTCTGGGTGCCGCCGGGAAAAAAACCTTCTGAGGGGACCTATGTCCGCTATCCCTTCGAGGATCTCCTGGGCATCCTGGCCCTGGAAAGCCATCGCAACCGATGCCTCATCATCGGGGAAGACCTGGGAACGGTTCCCCAGGAAGTGAGGGAGACCCTCGCAGCCCGGAATGTGCTCTCCTACAGGCTCTTCTACTTTGAAAAGGACGAGGGCGGAGACTTCAAGGCACCCGCCGATTACCCCACCGGCGCCCTGGTGGCGGTCAGCACCCATGACCTTCCCACGGTGAGAGGATTTTGGAAAGGGCGGGACATTGCCGTTCGAACGGAGTTGAATCTGTTTCCCACCCAGAAGCTTCGGGAAAAACAGATCGTGGAGAGGGCTCAGGACCGGGCGCGGCTGCTGTTGGCCCTGGAGCGGGAGGAACTGCTGCCCGAATCCCTGGTGCACGTGGACTCGGGGCTGGTGGCAGAAATGACCTCCGAGCTCATCGCGGCCATTCACCGGTATTTGTGCCGTACCCCGAGCAAAGTGTTCATGGTGCAGCTGGAAGATCTTTTGGGACAGGTGGAACAGGCCAATCTTCCCGGCACGGTGGACGAACATCCCAACTGGCGCCGAAAGCTGCCTCTGGATCTGGAAGGCCTGCGCCGCCATCAGGTCCTTCGGGAGACGGGCCGTTTCATTCAAAAGGAAAGGGGGTTCTGGCGGCGAAGTGTGGGCGAAGGAGGCCGGGAGGAGGTCGGGGTTCCCAGGGAAAGGATTCCCCTGGCCACATACCGTCTCCAGCTCACCAAGGATTTCGGCTTCCTTCAGGCTGCGGAAACAATTCCCTACCTTCATTCTCTGGGCATCAGCCACGTGTATGCGTCCCCCTATCTTCGGGCACGGCCGGGGAGCCCTCATGGCTATGACATCATCGACCACAGGGCCCTCAACCCGGAACTCGGTTCCCAGGAAGACTACCAGGTTTTCCTAGAAAGCCTCAAACGCCATGGAATGTATCAGATTCTGGACATGGTGCCCAATCACATGGGGGTTGGGTCGGACAACCGCTGGTGGATGGATGTTCTGGAAAACGGACGCATGTCCGATTATGCCAATTTTTTTGACATCAGCTGGGAGCCCCTCAAGCAGGAGCTGAGGAACAAGGTGCTCCTTCCCATCCTGGAGGATCGTTACGGCTCCGTTCTGGAACAGGGGCTTTTGACCCTGACCTTTGAAAGTGCAGGGGGAAGCTTTGGCATACGTTATCACGAGCACGCTTTTCCCGTTGATCCCGCTTCGTACCCGCTCATCCTGCAGTGGGATCTGGGCCGCCTGGAGACCTGGCTGGACTCGGGCGATTCCAGATATCAGAATTTTCTGACCCTCATGGATGCCTTCGATCAGCTGTCCCGTTACCGCTACCAGGATGAGGAGGAAAGGCGCACGAGAATTCTTCATCAGGAGAACTACAAACTTCAGCTGGCGCGTCTTTGTGCCGAATGTCCCGAAATTCACCGCTTCATTCACGAAAACCTGTTCGTCTTCAACGGAGAAAAAGGAAATCCCAAGAGCTTTGACCTGCTGCACCAGCTCCTGGAGGCTCAAAATTACCGGCTGGCCTACTGGCGGGTGGCCTCGGACGAGATCAACTACCGGCGCTTTTTTGACATCAATGACCTTGCGTGCCTCCGAATGGAAGATCCCAAGGTTTTTGAAGCGACCCACCAGATGGTCCTGGAACTCATTCTCAAGGACGAAATTCATGGTCTTCGCATCGACCACCCCGACGGCCTCTACGATCCCAGGGGTTATTTCCTGCAGCTGCAGGAATCTGTGGGGGGCCCCGGCCGCTCCCTTCAGCCCAGAAGACCGGATGAGACTTCAGGGGAACACGGGGAGGAGGAATCCCTCGCTCTCTATGTGGTGGTGGAAAAAATTCTCGCCCACGGTGAGAGGCTTCCCGGTGACTGGCCGGTCCACGGCACGACGGGCTACGAGTTCTGCAATCTGGTGAACGGACTTTTTGTTCCCGAAAAGAACCGGGAATCCCTCGACAGGATTTACCATCGTTTTGTGGGCAAAAAGATGGTTTTTCAGCAGGTGGCCTATGAGAGCAAAAAGCTCATCATGAGAACGGCCATGGCGGGGGAATTGAACGTTCTCGCTCATCGATTGAACAGGTTGTCTGAATCCAACCGTCTGTACCGTGATTTCACCCTGACCAACCTCAGGGATGCCCTCATGGAGGTGGTGGCCTGTTTCCCTGTTTACAGGACCTACATCAGCGGAGAGGAAGTGGGCCGTGAGGACCGGGACCATGTGCGATGGTCCATTGGCCTGGCCCGCCGGAAAAGCAGGGCGGAAGATCTGAGCATTTACGACTTCATTCACGAAGTGCTTCTGACGGATCTGAGCGTCCAGGAAAAATCGGAAGCGTTTCAGAAGGCTCTCACAAGTTTTGCCATGAAGGTTCAGCAGTACACGGCTCCTGTCATGGCCAAGGGGGTGGAAGACACCGCTTTTTACAGCTACAACCGGCTCCTTTCTCTCAACGAAGTGGGCGGGGAACCGGATCACTTCGGAGTTTCGGTGGAAGCTTTTCACCGGGCCAATGAAGAGCGCCTGGAGAACTGGCCTCACGCCATGCTCTGCACATCGACCCATGACAGCAAGCGCAGCGAAGACGTGAGGGCGAGGATCAATGTGCTTTCGGAAATCCCCGAGGTATGGCAGTCTCATCTTAAATTCTGGAACAAAATCAACCATTCCAGGGGTAAAAAGTCGGAAGGGTTCAGGCTTCTCGATCTCAATGACGAGTACGCCATCTACCAGAACATGCTGGGCAGTTTTCCCGTCGAGAAGGGGTATGAAGAAAAACTGGAGGCTTATGGAAAGCGCATGGAAGCCTATGTGATCAAAGCCGTTCGCGAGGCCAAGGTCAACAGCAGCTGGATCACACCCAATCAGGAGTATGAAGAGACCGTTGTGAGTTTTTTGAAAAAAATACTGAACCCCCATGAAAGCAG
This sequence comes from Syntrophobacteraceae bacterium, assembly GCA_003566995.1. GTDB lineage: Bacteria > Desulfobacterota > Syntrophobacteria > Syntrophobacterales > Syntrophobacteraceae > SLCH01. Next base: position 22,789 of record PXBG01000005.1, on the reverse strand, counting down.
GGAATTTCTGGAGGATTTTGTTCCTTTCAGCAGGCGCATCGCCCACTTCGGCATGCTCAACGGCCTCTCGCAAACGCTCCTCAAGCTCACGGTGCCCGGTGTGCCCGACATCTACCAGGGCAATGAACTCTTTCGCTACTGCCTTGTGGATCCGGACAACAGGCGTGCCGTGGACTTTCATCATCGGCGCCGCGTGCTCGAAGAGGTTCATGGAATCGTGGAAACCCCTGAAGGAGATCGCAGGGAACTTGCGGCAAAAACCATGGAAAACATGGAAAGCGGTCTGGCCAAACTGTTGGTGACCTTTCAAGCCCTGCATCTTCGAAAACAGAGGACGCCCCTTTTTCAAAAGGGAAGTTATGAGCCGCTGGAGGCGCGGGGCGCCAAGTCCGGTCACCTTTGCACCTTTGCGAGACGTCATGAAAACCATGCCCTCATCGTTGTGGCCCCTCGCTTATGGGTCACTCTTGGGGGAGGTTTCGACCACATGGCACCCCGTTTGGGAAGCGTCTGGGAGGACACGGAAATGCTTCTGCCCCATGGTTTTGAAGCACAAAATCTCATCAACGTGTTCACGGGAGAAAGGGTCGAAGGGCAACGGGCGGGTGAGGAGAATGTCTTGAAGGCCGCATCCCTGCTGGATGTTTTTCCCGTGGCTCTTCTCGCGACGGATTGATGGTTCCCATCCGGCCGCCCGTTTTTTGAGGAATGACCCATGAAATTCCTGTTTTCCCAGCTGGCCTACCTGATGACCGAGAAGCAGACACGCAAGAACCTGCGTGCCCTGGTGAAGTACCTGGTGTTCGTGACTTTCGTGATCATTTTGAACACGGTTGGCTTTCTCGTCCTCATGGAGGTGGTTGAGGGGCAGAAGTACTCCTGGTCCACAAGTTTTTACTGGACTCTTGTGACCATGAGCACGCTGGGGTTCGGGGACATCACTTTTGAAAGCGATGCGGGTCGTCTTTTCAGCGTGTGGGTGCTCCTTTCGGGAATCGTCTTGCTGCTCATCGTCCTGCCATTCGCCTTCATTCGCTATTTCTACGTGCCCTGGCTGGAGTCTCAAATGAGGCTGAGGGTTTTGCGGCAATTGCCTGAAAAAACTCGGGATCACCTGATCATCTGCCGCTATGACGCCATTGCCCATGAATACATCAACAGGATTCGCCAGCAGGATGTTCCCTATTACGTTCTCGAACCGGATCCCCAGACGGCTGCCCACCTTCATGAAGAAGGGGTCTCGGTGGTCCTGGGCGACATTGACAGCAGGGCCACTTTCAGAGGGTTGCGCGTGGAGAAGGCCCGTGCTGTGCTTGCCAACGCGGATGACCCCACAAACACCAATGTGACCCTCACCGTTCGCGAAGAGTCGGCCACGGTGCCCATCATCTCCATCGTGGAGGATGAAGATTCCGTCGCTATCCTGGAAGTGAGCGGCTCCACCCATGTGCTGCCCCTCAAACATCAGCTGGGCGCCCAGCTGGCCAGCCGCGTGGACACGGGTACGGAGCGCGTCCATGTGGTGGGCCACTTCCAGAATCTTTTGATTGCCGAGTTCTGCGTTCAGAACACCACACTGGCAGGGCGTACCATCAGGGAAACCAATCTTCGGCAATTGACGGGTCTGAACATCGTGGCCGTCTGGCTGCGGGGAAAACTGGTCAATGCGGGACCGGACACAATGATCTTTCCCCAGAGCGTGCTGGTGGTGGTGGGAACGGGGGATCAGCTGGCCCAGCTGGAGAGTTTTCTCGGACCGGGCAGTACCCTTGAACACCCCATCCTGGTCATAGGCGGGGGAAAGGTGGGATACTCCGCAGCCACCGCCCTGAAAAAACATGGACTGAAGGTCAACCTGGTGGAAAAAGACGAAAATGTTTGTCGGGTCCTGTCGCACATGGCCGACTCCCTGTACTGGGGCGATGCGGCCAACCGTAATGTTCTCACGAGAGCCGGTTTGAGTGAAGCTTCGTCGGTGCTGCTCACCACCAACAACGATGCGGTCAACATTTACCTCACCGTTTACTGTCGCAAGCTCAACCCGGAAACCCGCATCATCAGCCGCATCACCCATCAGCGCAATGTGGAGGCCATCCATCGTGCGGGAGCCGATTTCGCTCTGAGCTATGCCTCTCTGGCCATTCGTTCCCTCATGGGAATCGTGGAGGAGGTGGAGGCAGCCATTCTCGGTGAAGGGGCAGAGCTCTTTCAATTGAGAGTCCCCTCCAGGCTCGCCAACAAAACTCTGGAAAAGAGTCAGATCGGTGCCAAGACGGGTCTGAACGTGATCGCCATACAGGATCGGGACCAGACGTTGAGCAATCCCGGCGCCGACAGTGTTCTACCCCCGGGGGGCGAGATATTGGTGGTGGGGACGGCCGCTCAGCGTTTGGCTTTCCAAAAGGCCTTTTCGTGAGCAATGGAAAGGAATCCAGCCATTTGAATGAATCAGGCTTTTGAAAGCCGCTGTTCAAACATGGCGTTTTTTATCTGGGGAGGTGTTTCATGAATGGGGAAGTTTCGCAAAAGGTGGTTTTCGTGAGCGGTGCCAACCGTGGCATTGGTCATGGCCTGGCCATGGAATTGACAGAACGGGGGTATACGGTTGTGGCGGGTTACCGGGAGGAAGCCTCCTCCGGCCCGCTGATCCATGAGGCGTCAAGGAAGGATGGCCTTCACCCGTTTCCCGTTGATGTCACATCCGTTCAGGATCTGGAAAAGTTGCGCGACCATGTGGAAGAAAAATTCGGACATGTGGATGTTCTCATCAACAATGCGGCGGTGAACCTGGAAAAGCACCTGGATCTCAATGAACTGGAATGGGATATCTTTGCGGAAACCTTCAGGGTCAATGTGGGAGGGCCTTTTCTGACCACCCGGGTGTTGTATCCTCTCCTGCTCAAGGGCGAGGAGAAGAAGGTCATCAACATAAGTTCCCGAATGGGTTCCATTGAGTTGTGCGAAGGGGGTATGGTTCCTTACCGCGTGTCCAAGTCGGCTTTGAACATGCTCACCAAAAACCAGTCCCTTTCCTATGGGAAGGATGGAGTCACGGTGGTTTGCATTCATCCCGGGTGGGTTCGCACGCAAATGGGGGGCGGTTCAGCCACCCTTTCCGTGGATGAGTCCGTGGAAAATATTCTTGATCTCATGCACCGTATATCTTTTAAGCAGTCGGGACAGTTTTTGTTTGCCGGTGATGGAGAAATTCCCTATTGAATGATGCGTTCAGGTTTCCTTGGCCGGGAAGGCCTTCCGAAGAATAAGGAAAGAGCGGCTCAAAGGCCCCTCCAGTAGTAGAGCCCTTTTTCTTCCGGATCATCCGATTCCACGATGCAGCCTGTTTCCTGCAAACGCTCAATGTGTTCGGGAGTATGAGAAACTTCCATGTTCTCTGCCATGGTTTTCAGTTTGTCGAGTGTGAAAGGTTGCCCCAGGCGCTGAACGACCATCTCGAGGTATTGTGCCGTTTGCCGTTCTTCTTCGTTGAGGGGGAGGACATGGTCTTCCGGGGGCGAATCAGGCAGGCGTTTCTGTTCGGTTCGATCCTGAGTGGGGGGCTCCTGGCGCGTGAAGAGTTGGGTCAGGGTCTGATTGAAATGGTCCCAGTAGTTTATGGCCTTTTCCATGACGCCCACCATCACGGCCAGGAGACTGAGGCTGATGAACACGATGGTGGGGGCAATGATGGCGATCTTCCAGCTTTCGGTTGCGATGATGGCCTGGAGCCCGTTCATGATAATCCTCCGTGTTGGAACTGCATGGCTGGTGACTGGTCCTTCGGCTCTGTCTGCGCAGTGACTCCCTGAATTCTATCTGCTGTTTCCGGCCCAAAAAACTTCTGATCGAAGGGAACTGAAAGGTCTCTGTAAAAAATCGGCACAGCGCCGCCAGCACTTCTGCCGGGGAGCGAGCAATCCCGCTTGCGGGCATGGGGGGCTCATTCCGAAGGCTGGGGCAGATTTATCGAGGCAAGCACGGGCGCGTGATCACTGGGTTTGTTCTCACCGCGAACACTGTCGTGAACCAGGCATTCCCTGCAGTTTTTTGCAAGGGGAGAACTGGCAAAAATATGATCCAGGCGCCAGCCAAGATTTCTCTGGAAACTTTTGGGCAGGCGGTAGTCCCAGAAGGTGTACTGTTTTTTCTCTGGATGATGCAGCCGGAACAGGTCTGTGAATCCCCAGGAAACGACCTCCTGAAGGGCTTCGCGCTCTGCCGGGTGAAATCCGACGCTTCCTTCGTGGCGAAGGGGGTCGAAAAGGTCCAGAGGGGTGGGGGCAACGTTCATGTCTCCCAGCCACACCACCAGATCATCCTCATGGAACCGGCTGTGAAACCAGGTCCCGAGTCTTCGGAAAAACTCCAGCTTGTATTGAAAGGCGGGGTGATGGGGTGATCGGCCTTGAGGGACGTATGTGTTGACCACCCAAACGTTGTCCACCAGCACCACGATGAAACGGGCGTCTTCGGGCGATTCCCAGGGGGCGAATTCCTCGATGACCTCCCTGGGGGCCATTTTTGTGAGAGTGGCCACTCCATTGAAGGCCTTCTGTCCTCTGAGGGTGATATTGTATCCCAATTGGCGGAAAATGGAGTGGGGAAAATTCTTGTCCTCACACTTTATTTCCTGAAGACACACCACATGGGGGTCATGCTTTTGAAGCCAGGCCATGACAGATTCCAGCCTGGCCCTGATGCCATTGACATTGAAGGTGGCTATCTTCCAATTCATGAAACAGCACCCCTTTTCCGGAGCATGACCGGGTGAAAGAATTGTCCCTCTCGGACACATGGGTCCTGATGAATGACGGGAACCGGAATTCAGTGGATTTTTTAGCGTGATTGAAGGGCTTTCGTCAAGGGATGTCCGTGATCCTGTCTTCCGGGATAAAAATCCATGGGAAAAGGCTGATTTTGGGGTGCCTATGAAGAACTCAAGGTGAGACTGCGGTCTGAAAAGTGCTTGAATTTGGGAATGCCGTCTTCATGAGGAAAGGGAGTTATGCCGATGACGGCGTCGGGAAGACGGGTTTCCTCGTCAAAAATGTGAAAGGCAAAATGCAGCAGGTTGAGCTTTTCTTCATACCGTTTCTGAAGGAGGTAATGATAGAGGTCCCTCACGGCCTCCCTTTGGGAAACGCCTTGTTTTGTTTTGATTTCCACGAATTGAGACACAAAAGGGTGAGGGGGTGAGACCAGGGAGGAAAAGAAGCTCTCGGCGGGCACGTCACGAGAATCCCTGGGTGTTTCATACTGCGCAAACTCGAGAAAAAGCCTGGGCCAGTCGATGGCCTCCACTTCACTTTTCTGTTTCATGGAAGAGTCCTTTTCCCTCGCCTGATTCATTCCTTGGGTGAAACGGGTATCACCTGGTCCATGATTCCTTCCCTCAATTTCTCCACCAGCCAAATAGCGGCGCTCAGCTTTTCAATTCCTGAATCCCACAAAGGGTTTGCCTGCTCATTTCCTTCCGAAATGGAATGAAAAAGCTCGTCCGCTCTGTCGAGCAAGTCCACGATTTCCTGGACTTTGTCTTCCATTTTTCTTCTCTCCTTTTACCGGGTGACTGACCGGGGAAACCCGAAGATTGCCCTCGCTGCTCCTGAGTTCATGGGATGACCCATCAACGAAGTAAAATAGTGGAAGGCAAACCCAAATGCAAGGGGTCATGGAGGGTAGAGGTAAGGGTCTCTCTCACGGTCCAATTTTTCCCGTCCGAAGAGGCCTCCACAGCTCCGTGCTGATCCGTCCTGAAAACAGGTATCCGCAGGGCCGCACAGCGGTCGAGAACCTCTTGCGTGGGAAATCCAAACAGATTCTGAAATCCACAGGAAAAAATGATGGCCTGGGGTTTCAGGCTCCGGAGCCATTTTTCGCTGCTGGACGTGGAGCTTCCGTGATGGGCGCCCACGAGCAGTACCTGTTCATGGGCCCCGGGTTTGATGGGGAGGAGGTTTTCCTCCGATTGGCCGATGTCTCCTGGCAAAATGAGAGAGGTGTCCCCGTAGCTGATTTGCAAAACCAGGGAGACGTTGTTGAGATCCCTCCCGTCCCAGAGGTTTTGAATGTAGGTGCGGGTGGGATGGACCACGCGCACTTCCGCCTCTCCAATCAAGTGATTTCCCAGGATTTCATCCAGTTTCCTTACGGGAATGTTCCTTCTCAGGGCGATGGCTTCCAGATCTCCCACAGGTTTTGCGTTCGCGTTGATGCCGCTTTCCCAAAGCTCTCCCACCGAAAAAGTGGAAAGAATGAACTTCAGGCCGTTTTTGTGATCGGGATGGTCATGGGACAGGACCACATAGTCCAGATGACTGACTTTTCGATGCCATAAAAAAGGAGCCACCACATGGCGGCCCACGTCGAAGGCATCATCCCAAAAGCCCCCGCCGTCCACCAGCATGGTTTCTCCCGTGGGGAATTGCACAAAGGTTGAAGAGCCCTGTCCCACGTCGACAATGACCGTTTCAAGCCTTGGAGGAAGGGGATCCTTAAAGGAAGAGGCGATGAATCCAAAAACAAAACCGAACATCACCAGGGAAAGGACTGCGCATAACCGTCTCACAGCCCCAAGGGGAAGGAGGGCGAGGACGAGCCCTGTGTAGTAAACCAGCAGCCAGGAAAGGGGGACTTTCCCCACGTACTGGAAAGCCCACTCCCGGCCGGCGCAGAAGAGGATGATTTGCCTGGAAACATCGAGCACGAATGCCCCCAGTTTCAACAACACTGTTCCGAGGGGTTCAAAGAGGAGATGAGACACCAGAGCTGCAAGGCCTATGGGCAGAGCAACCATGCCCACCAGGGGAACCAGGAGGGTGTTGGACAGAAATCCCATGAGGGAGACGCCATTGAAATGGTAAGCGAGGATGGGAAGAACGCTCAGGTTGGCTGCGAGGGAAACCCAGAAAGCCAGCCAGAAGGGCTTGATGGGGTGAAAGGCCGGGTGCCGCGCCATGGGGAAAATTTCCTCAAAGCGCTTGCGCAGGGGAGAGGAGGCTTTCGCCATCCACACGATGCCCGCGACGGCTGCGAAAGAAAGCTGGAATGATGGTTGCCAGAGGCTGTACGGGTTGACAGCAAGAATGAGGATTGCCGCTGCGCAAAGGGTGGTGGTGAAGTCCCGTTGCCGGTACCATAGGGTTCCAAAAAATAGCATGATCACGAACACGAGCGCCCTCCATGTGGGTAGGGCCATGCCGCTGATGGACGCATAAAAGGCGGTTGCTGCCAGTGCCACCCAGAGGGCCACGTGTTTGTCCGCATAGCGGGCGAGCAGGGAGGGAAAGAGGATTCGAAGAAGCCGGCACGAAAGCCAGAAGACGCTCATGGCCACAAGGCCCAGGTGCAGTCCCGATATGGCCAGAAGGTGGGCCACTCCCGTGGAGGTGATGGCTTCCTGGAGTTCTTTGGAGGTGAGGTTCCGGTAACCGAGGAGCAAAGCGGCGTACAGGGAGCCTGTGTCCCCCTGCACATGGGCCTGAAGATGCTCCAGATAGGTCATCCTCATACGGTTTGCCTTGCTTTTGAACGAATTCGCGGAGTTCTTTCTCTGCAAAAGCATGGCTTTTTCAGGTGACACGGTGACCATCCAGCCCATATGGCGCAGGTGAGCCCTGGCATGAAGTCCCTTTTCCCCTTGCGCCCGTACATAGTCGTATCCACCGGGGTTGTTGAAATTGTGAAACCTTTTGAGAGTCAGCCTGGTGAGGACGAATTCGCCTTGCACGGGAATGGGTTCACCTTTGGCAGGATAGGGCAGGGAAACGAGAACACCTCCTTCGAGAGGGACAGCCTCATTTGCCTGCAGGGCTGCGTGCATTCGAAGGGGAATGCTCAGTCGGTCACGCCTCATGTCAGGGGGGTGCATCACTTCCGCCAGATAAAGGGTGTGGGGACGCTCAAAAAAGGGTGCCAGGGAGGGCGGATATGGCAGTTTGGGATTCTGAACCTGAACGCTCAGGAGACCGAGGATCGCAAAGATGATGAGGGAGAGGAGGGTTTTGTGCCCTTCAAACCGGGTGCTTTTCCAAAGGGCGAGGTGAAGGGCCACAGCCACGGCTGCAAAGAGAGCCAGAAAGGAGGAGCCGGGCTGGAAGGGAAGGACTTCATAGCGGCCCGCGGCAATTCCCGCAGCGAGAGCCAGGAGGAGACCTGGCAGGGGCCGGACCTGAGGGTGCAGGGAACGCAGCAGGGATGCTAGAGGGGTTGGTTTCCCCGGCGAAGGGGCGGGGCGGGCATCTTGAGGGCGGACTTGGTTTTCGCTCATGAGCACGGGCTCTCCCATGGGAATAGGGGCCCCGTCTCTCGGAAGTTTTCAGAGCCCGGTCATTCCTTTTCTCTCCAAATGCGAGCTCCCACCTGGGAGAGCTTGGTTTCCATGGACTCGTAACCCCTGTCCAGATGATATATACGGCTGATGGAGGTGATTCCTTTAGCGGCAAGGGCAGCGAGAACCAGAGAAGCGGAAGCCCGAAGGTCCGTTGCCATGACAGGGGCACCGGATAAGTTTTTCACACCGCGCACCATGGCACTTCGTCCGTCCAGGTCTATGCGGGCCCCCATTCGGGTGAGCTCCAGGGCGTGCATGAACCGGTTTTCGAAAATCTGTTCCACAATGAAGCTGACACCATCTGCCAGGGTCATGAGAGCCATGAACTGGGCCTGCATGTCCGTGGGAAAACCGGGGAAAGGATATGTTTTCACATCCATGCTGCGTATGGGACCGTTGCTGCGCACTTCGATCCGGCCAGGACTGGTCTCAATGGCGAGTCCTGCGCTGCGCAGTTTTTCAATGAGGGATTCGAGGTGGTCGGGAACGCAGTGGGTCAGAGTTATTTGACCACCCGTGATTCCTGCAGCCACCAGGTAAGTTCCCGCTTCTATGCGGTCGGGAATGACGGGGAAGGGGGCGGCTGCTGGAGGAGTGAGTTCCCGGACTCCTTCAATGGTGATTTGAGAAGTGCCCGCTCCCTTGATGCGAGCGCCCATGGCGTTGAGGTAATCTGCCAGCGCCACGATTTCCGGTTCTCTTGCGGCATTCAAAAGCCGGGTGGTGCCCTTGGCGAGACTGGCGGCCATGAGAATGTTCTCTGTGCCCGTGACGGTGATCTGCTCGAAGGTGATGGTGGCTCCTTTGAGCTCGCGGGTTCGGGCGACCACGTAGCCTTCTTCCAGCCAGACTTCAGCTCCCATTTGTTTCAGGGCATCCAGATGGAGGTTGATGGGACGTGCTCCAATGGCGCAACCGCCAGGGAGAGAAACGCGGGCACTGCCGTGGCGCGCCAGAAGGGGGCCCAACACAAGGACCGATGCGCGCATGGTTTTCACCAGTTCATAAGGCGCTTCGGGTCTTTGAACATTGCTGGTATCGATGCGCATGAGAGCGTCGTGTTCACAGGCGGCGCCCATGTGTTCCAGCAGGCGCCCCATGGTTCTGATGTCCCGAAGCCGGGGGGTGTTGGAGAAGGTGTGACGGCCACTGGCGAGCAGTGCCGATGCCATCAGGGGAAGAGTGGCATTCTTGGCGCCACTGACCGCAATTTCTCCTTGCAGGGGAGTTCCCCCTTCCACGACGAGTTTGTCCATTTTTCACCTGTTGCCCGGAGTTAAGTCGAGTACCCGCAGGATACCCGAATAATCGCGAATGAACTGAAACTGTTTTTGGGAATAGCCAAGCTGCAGGAGGTGCTGCTCCAGAGACCGCCACTGGAGGTGGCCTATCTCCATGAGCAGCTTACCCCCCGGTTTGAGATGAAGGGGAGCCTCATCAATGATCTGTCTGATGATGTTCAGGCCCTCGGGCCCATGTCCCCGCAATGCTTCCCGGGGTTCATGCCGGGCCACTTCCGGGGTGAGGGTCTGGAATTCTTCGTCTCCGATGTAAGGAGGGTTGCTCACGATGAGGTCCCAGGTGGGGCGAAGGGAGCTGAAACCTGAGAACAGATCGGATACGGCGAAGGCGATGCGGTTTTCCACTCCATGTTTCAATGCATTGCGATGTGCCACTCGCAGTGCTTCCCAGCACTTGTCCGTGGCCGTCACGAAAACGGAGGGGCACTCCCGTGCGATGGAAACGGCAATGATTCCCGAACCCGTGCCCAAATCCAAAATGTGCGGGGCATTTTTTCCGATGTGACTTGCCGCTCTTTCCACAAGCATCTCCGTCTCGGGCCGGGGAATGAGAACGGAGCGGTTCACCTCAAATTCCAGGGACCAAAATTCCTGTGTGCCCGTGATGTACTGGCTTGGTTCACGGAGGGCTCTTCTTCGAACGAGTTCCCGGTAAGTGGCCAGTTCAGCCGCTGTGAGAGGCTGGTCGAAGCGCAGATAGAGCTGAATGCGCTCCATGCGCAGAGCATGGGCGAGCAGGACTTCGGCATCGGCTCTGGGCTGTTCGATCCCCTTGCTTTCAAAATATCCTGTGGTCCACCGCAGCACTTTGAGGATGGTCCAGGTTTCTTCCATCCGCCATACCCCTGTGACATTTTGCGTTCAAATGGAAAAAAAAGCGGCGCCCGGCCTGACAGGAAGCTTTGTGAGGAAAGGGGGACGGGTTGGTGCAGAACATGAAAACAAAGGTTGCCCTCATGAGCCACCCAAACATCAGGCAGGGGATTCGCTTTCCATCAGTTCGGCTTGATGGGCAGTTGTCAGGGGATGGATCACCTCGTCAAGATTTCCTTCGAGAACGGCTTCGAGCTTATACAGCGTCAGGTTGATCCTGTGATCCGTGACGCGGTTTTGAGGGAAATTGTAGGTCCGTATGCGCTCGCTTCTGTCGCCCGATCCAACCTGACTCTTCCTGTCCTGAGCTATCTTCGCATCCTGTTCGCTCTGCACCTGGTCCAGGAGGCGCGCCCGCAGGACTTTCAGGGCTTTTGCCTTGTTTTTGTGCTGAGATTTTTCATCCTGGCAAATCACCACCAGGCCTGAGGGAATGTGAGTCATGCGGACGGCGGAGTCCGTCGTGTTGACACTTTGTCCGCCGGGTCCGGAAGAGCGGAAAACGTCAATCTTGAGATCCGATGGATCGATGAAAACGTCCACTTCCTCAGCCTCGGGAAGAACAGCCACCGTCACTGCCGATGTGTGAATCCTCCCTTGACTTTCGGTGGCCGGCACCCTTTGAACACGGTGGACACCGCGTTCGAACTTGAGCCGGCTGAAAGCCCCTTTTCCAATGATGGAAGCGGTGATTTCCTTGAGTCCCCCCAGTCCGGTGGGGTGGGAGTCCATGATCTCCGTTTTCCAGCCCTGATTCTCCGCATAGCGGCTGTACATGCGGAAAAGGTCCGCCACAAAGAGGGCCGCCTCCTCCCCTCCCGTGCCCGCACGTATCTCCAGGATGACATTCTTGTCGTCATTGGGATCTTTGGGAGCCAGCATGACCCTCAAAGCCAGCTCCATCTCTCCGATCTTTTCCCTGAGGTCCGCAAGGTCCTGCTTGATGAGATCCCGCATCTCGGAATCCGTTTCCGAGTCCAGGAGCTTTTGGTTCTCCTCTGCCTGGCTGGCGAGGATTTTATAGCGTCGGCAAGCTTCGACCACAGGACCGATTTCCGCATGTTCCCTGGCGATCTTCTGGTATTCCTTTGGATTGCTCAATATTTCAGGGTTGCTGAGATCGGATTCAAGCTTTCTGAATCTCTCGACGACACTCTCTAAACGGTCGAAAATCATGGTGTTGAACACGTCTCCCAAAGGGGATCATGGTTGGGTTTTCAGGAGGTTTTTGCGGCTTCCTGGTGAAGGGACTGGCTGGAGTTTTCCTCTTCGGCGCCTGTAAACCTGCAGGGAGGTCCGCCTGAGGGGACTCTCCGCTGGCAAGCTGCCATGTCTGTGACCGGGAGCAACGGGCTCCATTCTTCGCGCGTTTCCTGGCAACGCATCTTGCGGGATGCGTGAGGGCAAGGAATGCCTCATGCCCCCTGCTTTTTGTCCTGCTTCTGATACTTTTCATATTTTTTGTAAAATTTTTCGATTCTGCCTGCAGAGTCCACGAGTTTTTGCTTTCCTGTGTAGAAGGGATGGCACTGGGAGCAGATTTCCACGCGGATTTCGTCTTTGGTGGAACCGGTGGGCACTTCATAGCCACAGGCGCAACGAATGACCGTGGGTTTATATGCGGGATGGATTTTTTCCTTCATGACCGTTTCTCCTCGTCAATCATCAAGTGAGCGTATTCTGACACGTGTGAACGCATTGAGACCCGAGAGGATCCCTGGACGTTCCTCTCCGCCCCCCGTTCGCACCTTATTCCTCATGATGGGTTCCGGCAAACTGACTCAAGGGGACTGCGAATTCTGCCACAGTCCTGCGGAAAGATCAACTAGCGATTCATGGAAGCCAGGAATTCCGTGTTGTTTTTGGTTCCCTGCATCTTGTCCAGAAGAAATTCCATGGCATCGATGGGGTTGAGCGGGGAGAGCAACTTGCGCAGGATCCAAACCCGGTTGAGATCGTCCGCATTCAAAAGGAGCTCCTCTTTGCGGGTGCCCGATTTGTTGATGTCGATGGCAGGGAAAATCCTTCGATCGGCGAGCTTTCTTTCAAGAACGATTTCCATGTTGCCCGTTCCCTTGAATTCCTCAAAGATCACTTCGTCCATGCGGCTTCCCGTGTCGATGAGGGCCGTGGCGATGATGGTCAGGCTACCGCCCTGCTCCACGTTTCTCGCTGAGCCGAAAAAGCGCTTGGGCCGGTGAAGGGCGTTGGAGTCGAGTCCACCCGAGAGGATTTTGCCGCTGGGGGGCACGACGGTGTTGTATGCTCGTGCGAGGCGTGTGATGCTGTCGAGCAGTATGACCACATCTCGCTTGTGCTCCACCAGGCGCTTTGCCTTCTCCATGACCATTTCAGCGACCTGCACGTGGCGCTGCGGGGGTTCGTCGAACGTGGAACTCACCACTTCCGCATTGACACTGCGCTGCATGTCCGTGACTTCCTCGGGCCGCTCGTCGATGAGGAGCACAATGAGGTAGGCGTCGCGGTGGTTCACAGTGACCGCATTGGCGATGTTTTGAAGGAGCATGGTCTTGCCGGTGCGGGGCTGGGCTACGATGAGGCCGCGCTGGCCGAAACCGATGGGCGTGAGCAGATCCATCACCCGGGTGGACAAGTTGTCGGCAGTGTTTTCCAGCAGGATGCGGCGCTCGGGATAGAGGGGAGTGAGGTTGTCAAAGAGGATTTTGTCCCGGGCCACTTCGGGGTCTTCAAAATTGACCACCTCCACTTTCAGCAGTGCGAAATAACGTTCGTTGTCTTTGGGGGGACGGATCTGCCCGGAAATGCTGTCTCCCGTTCGAAGGTTAAAGCGCCGTATCTGGGAAGGGGAGACATAAATGTCGTCGGGGCCCGGAAGATAGTTGTAGTTTTGACTTCTCAGGAAGCCGAATCCATCGGGAAGAATTTCCAGGACGCCCTCGCCATAGATGAGGCCGCTCAGCTGGGCCTGAGATTGCAGGAGAGCGAAAATGAGCTCCTGTTTTCTCATGGAACTGGCCCCCTCGATGTTGTGGCTCTTGGCAATGCCCAGAAGTTCCCGAATGTTTTTGTTTTTGAGCTCCACCAGGTTCATCTCATGGTATTTTTCCGATGACTGCCGGGACCTCTCTGCATTGTTCTCCATGGTTTCCCTGGTGTTCTGTGGTGTTGTGTTCGCCATGAATTTCCTCCCTTGAGGGTATCCCTAGGAAAGTTCCTTTAGAGTTGTCGATGCCTTCCTTTTCGTCACAATGTAGTCCTCCCTTGAGCATATTCGTGGAGCAGACCAAAGCGGTCCTCCCACTCATTTCAGGTCCGTCTATCTTTCGCTTAGGGGAAACCCCGATAGAAGGGAAGCGGGGGTCTGTGAATCGGTGCCTGCTTCAAAAATGCGGGAGATTGATCCTGATTTTCGAAAGGTTTTTTTGAAAGGTGTTTTCAGCCTCTTAAGCCGTGGGCGGGATCGTTAGGGTTTCAGGTTTTTTGAGGGCTTCACGGACTCTGGGATATTCAGAATGCCCGTGTTCACCCGGTGGACCGGTTGACCGCTGAGGGATGCGGGGCAATGACTTTTCCGCGTCCCTCAACGCTGAACGATGAAGCCCGGATCAAAAGCCCATGCGGCTCCAGATGCTGGGCTTGCGCTCTCCTTTGGCAACTTCCTTTTCACTTTTGGCCAGTAATTTTTTAATCTCTTCCTGGTAGCCCAGATCGGCAATGGCTTCCGGATAGAGGTGAAAAATCGTCTCAAGCCTGTTTTGAGCTGATGCGTATTCACCGGTTCTGAAATAAAATTGTCCCACTTGAAATTCATGTGCCACAAGTCGTTTTTGGCACTCATAGATCTGCTTTTGGGCCCGCTCGGCGTATTCCGAGCCGGGATAAGCCTGCACCAGGCGCCTGAATGCGTCCATGGCCAGCCGTGTTTCCTCCTGGTCGCGGTCTATGGTGCTGAAACTCAGGAAATGGCACATGCCAATCTGGTACAGCACATAAGGAACCGCTTCATTCCTGGGGTGAAGCCGCACAAACTCCTCATAGGCTATGGCTGCTTCCGCATAATCTTTATTGTAGAAATGGGCGTCTCCCAGTTTCAGTTCGGCGAGAATGGCATATTCGCTGTATGGATATCTTTCTTTCAATTGCTGGAAGGAGTTCACTGCCTTGCTGTAGTCTTTGCTGCGCATGGCTTCCATGCCGTCCATGGCAAGCTGCTCCGGGCTTTGGACCGTCTCGGAAGAGCTTTTTCCGAAGAGGTCCCCAAAATAATACTCTTTGAGTGAAGTGCCGCATCCGCTGGTGGCCCATGTTGCGGAAACAATGAAAAGCGCTAACAGAAAGCGTATTCCAACAGCTTGAATCCTTTGGGAAAAATTCATGTGGTGACCTCTGTGCTGACGAGTTTCAATGCATTCACTGCCTGCCCCATGCCGTTCCGTCAAGACTCCTGGAATCAGGACCGTTTCCCCCTTAAAACCTTCTCAGAAATGAAATGGTCTGCTTTCTCATAACCCCTCCTTTTGCACCAGACAAGGGAAGTCGCGAGGAATTGGGGCTGGATGAATGATGAATCATGATGGTCTGTACCGGTTAGAAAGCACTCCAGGCAGTCTGCTCAGGCCTCGCTCGTGAGAAGGTTGACCAGGCTGTCCATTGCCACTATTCTGGGAAGGCTCAGGAGGCGGAAAATGGTCGTGGGCATTCACTCATTAGAGATCATCAAAAAACTGTTGTCTGGCCGGTCACGGCCGCTTCCAACGCATGCTGCTTCGATCGCCGTTTTTCAGGTTCCGTGGGTGTGCGCGGATTGAACCTACCCCCTGAGGGCAGGCGAAAAGGGGTGACGATTTTGCGGTGAAATCCGATGGACCCCTCGCCTGCCTGACCCTCACCGTGGCAAAGTGACACTCATTCCAGGGGGAGCGTTTTGAACGTGGCCCGGACTGAGCCGGAACCGGAGCCGAGCCACGAATGTTGCGGTGAGCGGCCGAAAATCTGGAACCGGGGCCTCGAGGACTTTTAAGTCGTCACTCTCTTGAGGGCACCGCTCAGGACATGGCCTTGTCAATGGCGGCGGCAATCTGCGATTTGGCCACTGCACCGGTGATCTGCTCGCTCACATTGCCCCCCTTGAATATGATCAGGGTGGGAATGGCACGAATCCCGTATTTTGAAGGCGTCTTTGGATTGTCATCCACATTGCATTTGGCCACCTTGAGCTTGTCGCCGTATTCTCCGGACAACTCCTCAACGACAGGAGCGATGGCCCGGCAGGGGCCGCACCAGGGGGCCCAAAAGTCCACGAGCACAGGGACGGACGACTCTAAAACTTCCGTGTCGAAATTGTTGTCGCTGATTTCAATGATATCTTTACCAGCCATGCGGATGACTCCTCTCTTGACATTGGGTTTGACTGAAAATTGCACCTGCGCGATTCGCTTTCGCTCATGATTCGGTGCAACCCATTATTTAAAGCCGGAATATAATCCAACCCGTTCTTGATTGTCAATCACGCAGTAAAATATGATCCATCAGTTTTTATCGTTAAAATGTCGTTTTTTTGAGAAGGGCGGGACTGAAGCGGCATTCACATGAACTTCAGTGGTGAGGGCAGGGGTGCTGGCGCGCCTGTTTTGCGGCGAAAAGATTCGCCTTGGAACTGGTCTGTGCTTGTCATGATCACAAACATTCACAGAACTTCGGCTTGAAAGACAGGGCATGAAAACCATCGACATGAAAAGGGTTTACAGGTGCCGGCAGTGCGGACACACCAGCCCCAAATGGCTCGGGAGGTGTCCCCATTGCCGGGAATGGGATGCTTTCAACGTGGAAGGGGAGAGAAAGTCACCAGAAAAAAGGGGGTTGCCCGCATCGTGGATTTCGGGCCAGGAAAATCTCCCCCTTTCCCTGGCAGACATCACGGATGAAACATCAGATCGCTTGCATTCAGGCATGGGGGAGTGGGACCGGGTTCTGGGAGAGGGCCTGGTGGAAGGTTCTCTTGTCCTTCTGGCCGGAGACCCTGGGATTGGCAAATCCACTCTGCTTCTTCAGGTTCTCAGCCACTATGCCTCTTTCCGGGAAGTCCTCTACGTTTCAGGGGAAGAAAGCCCGCAGCAGATTCTTTTGCGTTCCAAAAGGCTCCATCTGTGGGGAGACGGTTTGAAAGTCCTGGCGGAAACCAGTGTGGATCGAATCATAGAAATCATAGAAAAGGAGAGCCCGGCGGTGGTTGCCGTGGATTCTGTGCAGACCATGTATTCTTCCTGGCTGGAGTCGGCTCCCGGATCCGTGAGCCAGGTTCGCGAATGTGCGGCCCGATTGATGCGTGTGGCCAAGGAAGGGCGCACCAGCATTTTTCTCGTGGGGCACGTGACCAAGGATGGAAACATTGCGGGGCCCAGAGTCCTGGAACATCTCGTGGACACGGTTTTGTACATGGAGGGGGACAGAACGCACACTTTTAGACTCCTGCGCGGCGTTAAAAACCGGTTCGGCTCCACCAACGAAATAGGGGTTTTTGAGATGAGGGACAGGGGCATGGAGCAAGTTCCCAACCCTTCCCAGTTCCTTTTGGCGGAAAGGCCCAGGGGGGTCTCCGGTTCCGTGGTGGTCTGTTCAATGGAAGGGACCCGCCCGCTGCTGGTGGAACTGCAGGCACTGGTGAGCGCGAGCGGTGGCCCGCAGCCGAGAAGGACGAGCATGGGAGTGGACGGCAACCGCCTTTCCCTGCTTTTGGCGGTTCTGGAAAAGAAACTCGGTTTCAGCTTTTCGCAACGGGATGTTTTCGTGAATGTGGCCGGTGGTGTGAAGTTGGTCGAACCGGCTGCGGACCTCGCTTTGACCACGGCTCTCATGAGTTCTTATCTGGACCGGCCCCTGCCCGGGGAGCTTGTGGTGTGGGGGGAAGTGGGGCTCACGGGTGAAGTGCGCGGCGTGGGGCATTCCAACCTGAGAGCCCTGGAAGCTCAAAAGCTTGGTTTTGGCCGCTGCATTCTGCCTCAGGGCAATGCGGAGCAGCTGACACAAAAAACGGTCATTGAATGCCAGGGGGTCCGGTCTCTCTCTCACGTTCTTGAGGAGCTCTTTTCCTCCTGAAGGATTCCATCACATCTCGAAGGCTTTTCGAATGGCTTTGCCGAAAGGTTTTCGAAGCACACCCACCTCGGTGACGATGCCCTCGATGTACTTGTTGGGGGTGACGTCAAAAGCGGGGTTGAGGGCCGGCACCTTGGGCGGTGCCACGGATTTGCCGTTGAAGTGAGTCACTTCCCGGGAATCCCTCTGTTCAATGGGAATCTCTCCGCCCTCCGCAAGGGTGGGGTCAATGGTGGATCGTGGGGCCGCCACGTAGAAAGGGACATTGTGGGTTTTTGCCAGAACGGCCACCATGTATGTCCCGATTTTGTTGGCGGTGTCCCCGTTGGCGGCTATGCGGTCCGCCCCCACCACAACCACGTCGATTTTTCCCTGCTGCATGAGGCTGCCGACCGAATTGTCCGTGATGAGGGTCACGGGTATTTTTGCCTTCATGAGTTCAAAGGCCGTCAGTCGGGATCCCTGAAGAAAGGGGCGTGTTTCACAGGAATAGACCTCGATGGAGGGATCGGCCGCATGGGCAGCACGAATGACTCCCACAGCGGTGCCGTAGTCGGCTGTGGCCAGGGCCCCCGCGTTGCAGTAGGTGAGGATGCGTGCTCCGGGGGGGATCAGTTCTTTTCCATGCTCTCCGATGGCCACATTGGCGGCAACATCTTCCCGGAGAATTTCATCGGCTTTCTGCCTTATGAGTTCCTGAAGCTGCAGCACATTCGAACCGGGGTTTTCCACAACCACCGAATAGAGTTTTTCCACCGCCCAGCCCAGATTGTTGCCGGTCGGTCTTGCCGCCTTCACCTGCTGGCAGAGCCGCACGAATTTGCGTTTGAAGGTCTGGGGGTCAGCCGCCTGGATATTCTGAGCTCCCAGAGCAAGGGCCATGGCACCGGCCACACCCACTGCGGGAGCCCCCCGTATGGCCATGTTCCTGATGGCGTTCACAACCTGTTGAGGTTTGGTGCATTTGAGAAACACTTCCTTGCGGGGAAGGAGCCGCTGGTCCAGTATGGCCACGGTGTCTCCCTCCCAGTGTATGGGTGGCAACCATCTTTCCGTCATCCTGGCAAAACCTCCTATTTGACTGGCTGCAGTTTCTTGCGAAGCAGGTCATTCACGAGCTGCGGGTTGGCCTTGCCTTTGGTTTTTTTCATGACCTGGCCCACAAAAAAACCAAAGAGTTTTTCTTTTCCTTTTTGATAGCGGGAGACTTCTTCCGGGTTTTCCGCGAGAACCTCAGCGATCACAGCCTCAATGGCTCCCTCGTCGGTCACTTGAATCAGCCCTTGTTTCTTGACGATGTTTCCAGGGCTGTCACCCGTTTCGTACATGGACTGAAAGACATTTTTGGCGATTTTCCCGCTCAGAACTCCCGATTCGATGAGCTGGAGCAGTTCCGCCAGGTTTTGGGGAGTGATGGGGCAGGCATCCATGTCCCGTTCATCCCGGTTCAACTCCCTGAGCAATTCCGAGAGGATCCAGTTGCTCGCCATCTTGGGCCGGGGAAAAGCCTTCACCACGGCTTCAAAGTAATCGGCCAGGGACCTGGAAGAAATGAGCACCTGAGCGTCGTGGGAGGGAAGGCCCCATTGAGAGGAAAACCGTTCCTTTTTGCTTTCGGGCAGTTCGGGCAAGGCCTGCCTGACCTCCTCAACCCAGCTTTCATCGACCACCACGGGAACCAGGTCCGGATCGGGAAAATACCGGTAATCGTGTGCTTCTTCCTTGCCGCGCATGCTCACCGTCACATTGCGCCCCGCATCCCAAAGACGTGTTTCCTGAACGATGGATTCCCCTCTTTCCAGAAGAGTGCGCTGGCGGCGGATTTCAAATTCGAGAGCTTTTTGAACATTTTTGAAAGAATTCAAGTTTTTGATTTCTGCCTTGACTCCCAGCTGCTCCCTTCCGGGTGGCCTGAGGGAAATGTTGGCGTCGCAGCGGAAACTCCCTTCCTCCATATTGCCGTCACAGATTTCCAGATACCTGAGGATCTCCCGCAGGGCTCTCAAATATCCTGAAGCTTCCCGGGGTGAACGGATGTCCGGTTCGCTCACGATTTCCATGAGAGGCACGCCGGTGCGGTTGAAGTCCACGTAGCTCACGGGCTGGAACTCGTCGTGGATGAGCTTTCCGGAATCCTCTTCCATGTGAATTCTGTGAATGCGGATGCGCTTGGGGGCCTCATCTCCCTCGATTTCGAGCCACCCGTTCCGGGCTATGGGAAGCTCGTACTGAGATATCTGATACCCCTTGGGAAGGTCCGGGTAAAAGTAGTTCTTGCGTGCGAACCGGCTGATGGGGGAGATGTGGCAGTGGGTGGCCAGTGCCATTCGAAGCGTGAACTCGACAACTTCTTTGTTCAAAACGGGAAGGACGCCCGGCATGGCCAGGCACACAGGGCATGTGTGCAAATTGGGACTGGCGCCAAAGGTTGTGGAGCAGCCACAAAAAATTTTACTTTTTGTCAGGAGCTGTGCGTGCACTTCCAGTCCGATGACCGGTTCCAGTTCCATCTTTTCTTTCTCCATCCTGAAAGCTGAAAAAGCTTGATTTTAACCTTTCACCTGGCTCTCTCGCAGGGCTTCCTCAAATCCTCTCCCATGGGAAACGTCTTCTTCGTTCCACGCCAGGTGACACAAAACCATTGCTAAAAACCGGGGAGAATGGCAGGAGAAGGCTTGCCTTTCCTGCATTGGCGGACCCCGGGGTCCATACGGGAGCGGGGTGCAGCTTTGCAGACAATATTCACATGCACAGTGCGCGTGGTGGTCGAAAAAGAGGGTCAAATCCCTCCTCAGCCCTGCTGCGGGTGGATTCTGCGGTGTGTATGTCGTCGGGATTTCTATACCATCAACAAAGCACAGGCGCAAGGAAGAGGGGCCGTTATTCATCAATATGGGTTCAAACAATGTTTGACATTGTGAGGTCTTTCATTTAGGAATAATGCGGTTTGAAAAAAAGCAGAGGCTTTTTTGGGGGATGGCTCTCGTTGATGAGACGTGATCCATGCTGGTTGAAGTTGTTTCGGGGATAGTGAGGAGAATTATGAAAATTCACGAGTACCAAGCGAAAGAGTTGTTTCAAAAGTACGGAGTCCCTACTCCTCGTGGGAAAGCTGCCTTCGCCGTTGATGAAGCAAAAGCGATTGCCAAGGAACTGGGCACCCTCCCGGTTGTTGTCAAAGCGCAGATTCATGCGGGCGGACGTGGAAAGGGCGGTGGTGTCAAGATAGCCAAAACAGAAGCGGAAGTTGAACAGCATGCCGATCAAATTCTGGGAATGACTCTGGTCACCCACCAGACTGGTCCTGAGGGAAGGTTGGTCAAGAAGCTTCTGGTGGAAGAAGGGCTGCCCATCGAAAAGGAGCTCTATCTCAGTCTGCTCCCCGACCGCGATACGGCCAGCATCGTGATCATGGCCAGTGAAGCCGGTGGTATGGACATTGAGGAAGTTGCAGAAAAGACACCGGAAAAAATCATCAAGGTTTTTGTGAACCCCCTTCTGGGTTTGCAGGGGTATCAAGCCCGTCAGCTGGCTTATGGGCTCAATATGGAACCTGAGGTCGTCAAGGCCTTCATTCCCATGATCAACAAGCTTTACAAGCTCACCGTTGAATATGACTGCTCCCTCGTGGAAATCAACCCGCTGGTCATCCTGAGCGACAAGAGAGTCATCGCTCTGGATGCCAAGGTGACCTTTGACGACAATGCCATGTTCCGCCACAAAGACATTCAGGCCTACCGCGACCTGGATGAAGAAGACCCCTTCGAGGTGGAAGCTTCCAAATACAACATCAACTATATCAAGCTGCCCGACGGCAACATCGGAAACATGGTCAATGGCGCCGGCCTTGCCATGGCCACCATGGACGTCATTCAGCTGGCAGGTGGCAAGCCCGCCAACTTCCTTGATGTGGGCGGCGGTGCCAGCGCCGAGCAGGTGGAAAACGGCTTCCGCATCATTTTGAGCGATTCCGCAGTGAAGGGAGTGTTGATCAACATCTTCGGCGGTATTCTTCGCTGTGACATTCTGGCGCAGGGCGTTGTGCAGGCTGCAAAGAAAGTGGACGTGAAGGTTCCCATCATCATCCGCATGGAAGGCACCAATGTGGATCAGGGTCGTAAAATCCTGGAGGAATCAGGACTCAAGATAACTGTGGCAAGTGACCTGGCAGACGCCGCCCAAAAAGTTGCAGCAGTGGCTAAGGCATAATAAGGGGGAAAACATGAGCATTTGGGTGGACAACAATACAAAGCTAGTGGTTCAGGGTATCACCGGTCGTGAAGGTCAGTTTCACACTCTGCAGTGCAAAGCCTATGGCACCAATGTGGTTGCGGGTGTGACTCCTGGCAAGGCTGGTCAGAACGTTGAAGGAATTCCCGTTTTCAATACGTTGGCTGAGGCAGTGAAAGAAACAGGCGCCAATGCTTCCATGGTTTTTGTGCCCCCTCCCTTCTGTGCCGATGCCATTCTCGAATCCATTGATGCTGAGATCCCCTTGATCGTGGCCATCACGGAAGGCATTCCCGTCATGGACATGATGAGGGTGAAAAACCACCTCATGGGTTCCAGGAGCCGTCTCATCGGCCCCAACTGCCCCGGCATCATCACGCCCGGGCAGGCCAAAATCGGAATCATGCCCGGACCCATTCACAAACCCGGTCCCGTGGGCATCGTGTCCCGCTCGGGAACCCTGACTTACGAAGCGGTCCATCAAATCATGCGCTTTGGCGTTGGCCAGAGCACTTGTGTGGGCATCGGCGGCGATCCCGTCAATGGCACCAATTTCATCGACTGTCTCGCCGCTTTTCAGAATGATCCCGAAACCAAAGCCATCATCATGGTGGGTGAAATCGGCGGCTCTGCAGAGGAAGAAGCTGCAGACTTCATCAAGCAGAATGTGAACAAGCCTGTTGTGGGTTTCGTTGCAGGTGCCACGGCACCTCCAGGACGCCGCATGGGCCATGCGGGCGCCATCATCAGCGGCTCCAGCGGTACGGCTCAGGGCAAGATGGCCGCCATGAAGGCAGCGGGAATCACGGTTGTGGAAAACCTTGGAATGCTTGGTGAGGTCGCGCAGGAAGCTTTCAAGGGCGCCATCTAGGAAATTTTTTTTTGAAACGTGTTCAACGAGTTCCTGGACTGGATTGCCGGCAGCGTTTTCCTGAAAAGGGATGACGCTGCCGGCGACTCAAGAGAGCCTTTCCCG
>PXBG01000121.1 GCA_003566995.1 Syntrophobacteraceae bacterium | reverse complement strand
CCCGCCACAATGACAAGCACACCCACTGCATCGACAGTGCGGCCCACGAGTTCCATGATTTCATGATAAGCAATCATTTCGTTCACCGATCAAAACGCCACACGTGATAAACTTCCCTGAAACCCGGAAGGGCTCTTCTTGCCCTGTAGCTCCTCAGGATGAGGAGGGGAGGGAGTGAGCCCCGATGGCCGAGGCAACCTGAAGACTGAGCAGATACACAAGATGGTTGTGGGCATCCACCAGTGCGTCAAAATCTCCCCCTTTGCAGGCCACCGTGAAGGAAAATCTTTTTGATTCCTGCAACGTGTTTCTGCTCCCGGCATAAAGATTCCAAATTCCTTCCAGGGAAACGTCTTCCCCCAGACTCCCGTCGAAGCGCAGCACGGTCACGGTCACGCGGTGACCGGGCCTCAGGGAGCTCCTCCAGGGAAAAGCAAAAACCAGATCAGACATGAGCAACCGGGACATGTTTTGAGCCATCACCCTTGGCATGCTTTCGCCCAGAGGTTCCGCCCAGCGATGAAACTCGTTGATCTGCAATTCGTTTCCGGCAGTTCGGGAAACGATTTGAGGCCGATTCAGGTATTCCGGTATTTTAAAGGGTCCCACGCCCACACGAAGGGGCTCCTTTGAAAAATCTCTTATGGGATCGATGGCATTGGATTTGTTGAAATGAGCCACCTCGTTCAGCAAGAAAGTTCTGGAGGGCTTGCTTGAGACCCCCACACACGCTGATAAGCCCACAAGCATGGCGAGAAGCCATGTGGCACGAATGATTTTAACGTGGCCCATTTTTGCTCCTTTCATGGTCGCCTTCCGCGCAACAAGGCTTCAGGGTTTTGCTGCAAATAGTCAGCGAGCACGCGAATAGAGCGTGCTGCAGAAGTCATTTCAACAGAAAGTTCCTGGAGGTTGTGCATGAGGGGCGAATCCTCCTGCGAGGCAGCCGCCATGTTCTCCATGGCATTCTGGGTTAACCTGGCTGTTCTTTCCAATTCGTCCATCAACGCGGGCAGACGCCGGTCCATTTCACCAGCCACATTGTCCATCGAAGCCATTGCGCCCTCTGACCTGTCGAGTATCGCGGACAATCGCTTGTTGAGTTCACCGAAGGTTTGTTTCATTTCCCGCAGGGCAAGAGTTCCTTCCCTTAAAAGCGGGTCTGCGTGCCCGTCAACTTTCTTCACAAGCGCATTCACCCCCTCGAGAGCCTCACCGAAATTTCGAAGAAGCGCCATGGCTTCAGGTGAATCCACATATTCCCGGACAGTTTTGAGAATGTCTGTGATCTGCTCGAGGGCCTCCTCGATGGGAACTTCCTCAAATCTTCGCAGAAAATCTTCCAGATCCGAAGGGATGGTTGGTATTTCCGGGTAATCTTGTATGGTTCCCACAAGCACCTTGCGTGTCCCGGGCCTGAAATCCAGTTCGATCATGAGAAGACCGGTCACAAAACTCTGCACAGTCAGCTGTGCCCGCAATCCCCTCTCAATCAGGCGATCAACATCCAGTCCGTTGGGCTGACCGTCGGCTCGCACCATTGTGAGTCTTGCAGTTTCTATCTCAAAAAAAACGGGGATGAGATGATCGAGGTCATTGCTGCCGATGCGCAGTTGAATGTCCGTGACCGTCCCCACTCTCACGCCGCGAAATGTCACAGGAGCCCCAACGCTCAACCCTTTCACCGATCCCTCAAAAAAGGCCACGCACTTCACCGTTTCTCTGAAAAAACCGGCGCTCAACAGAAAAATGGCGAGGAGGGCAAGGGCCAATCCACCCACAACAAAAGATCCGATCAGTTTGGGATTCGCTTTTTTGCTCATGAACCAATGACTCATCTTTTAAGGGTCCACCTGCTGAGCAGGCAATGAATCTCCCGGGATACCCGTCCACTGCGTGGAAAGTGAGAAGTATCCATGAGTTCCGACTTCATCGAGGCCTTCAGGGGCGGTCTGTTTTTCGGGGTTGCGCTTCCCCGCGAGTGAGAAAATTGAGAACCTTTCGGTCAGGGGACTCCTGCAGGAGTTCATGAGGATTGCCAAGAGCGGTCATGGTTTTTGTTTCGCTATCCAAAAAAACGGCCTTGTCGCCAATGGCAAATATGCTGGGCAACTCATGGGTCACCACCACTATTGTCGCCCCCAGGCTGTCCCGTAGTTCCAAAATCAGGTCATCCAGCATTCTCGCGCTCACGGGGTCCAGACCCGCAGAGGGTTCGTCAAAAAACAAGACTTGGGGGTCAAGAGCGATGGCCCGTGCGAGGGCAGCGCGTTTTCTCATGCCCCCACTCATTTCAGAGGGGTAAAAGCTTTCAAAACCCGCCAGACCCACCAGTGCCAATTTGAGAGAAACAAGATCTCTGATGTCGGAGATGCTGAGATCAGAATACTCCTGGAGAGGCAAGGCCACGTTTTCTTCCAGGGTCATGGAACTCCACAGGGCACCGCTCTGATAAAGGATGCCCGAGCGGCGCATGATAGCGTCCCGGTCCCCCGGGTCTATTTCCCAAAAACTCACATCCCCATAGAGGACCCGGCCCCTGGCCGGTTCCATGAGACCGATCAGGTGTTTGAGCAGGGTGCTCTTGCCGCAGCCACTGCCACCCATGATGATGAAAATTTCTCCCCTTCCAATGGAAAAATTCAGTTCTTTCTGAATGACAAAGCTGCCGTAGGCCATTTCCAGGTCCACCACAGTGATATGTGCTTCTTGAGGTTCCTTCACGTCACCGCTTTCCTGAGGATTTTCAAATCCCCAACATGCTTGTGATCACCGTCACGATGGAATCGGCAACGATGATCCACACAATGCCGGTCACCACCGCAGAGGTCGTGGCCATTCCCACTGCAGAAGCGCTTCGGCCGCACTGCATGCCTCTCAGGCACCCGGACACGGCCACCAGAACGCCAAAAATGGCACTTTTCACCAGTCCGATGAAAAAATCCGTCAGGGTGATGGCCATTTGAGTCTGATGGGAGTATTGCACCCATGGCAAATCGAGCATCCAGGTCCCCACGATGGCGCCACCAAGAATTCCAAGGAAAAGAGAGTACAGGTAGAGAAAAGGCATCATCAACATCAATGCCAGCATCCTTGGCAAAACCAGAAATTCCATGGGGGAAATGCCAAAAGTTCGAAATGCATCGATTTCTTCATTGACCTGCATGGTGCCCAACTGTGCGGCGAAAGCTGCACCGGTGCGACCCGCCATGATGATGCCCGTCATCATGGCAGCCATCTCACGGGCCATGGCAAGGGCAACCAGGTCCGCCACGAAAATCTGAGCGCCGAACATTCTCAATTGCACCGCCCCCACAAAGGCAAAGATCAGTCCCACAAGAATGCTGATGAGGGACACGATGGGAAGAGCATTCACACCGCATTCCTGAATGATTCCCAACAGGTCGGAGCGGCGCATCTGAGCTCTTCCCCGAAAGAAATTCCCCAATGCCAGTGTGGCACGGCCAATGAATTCTATGATTTCCCCTGCAGCGTGGTACCATTTTAATGCTTCCCGACCAATGCGACTGAGAAAGGACTTTTCCTCTCCCCGGGCCCCCCTTTCCTCCTGCAAGGGTCTCGAAGCAAGCGTTAAAAGTCGCTCGGCACCCTCGGGAAGGCCCTGAAAATCCATTTGAACATGTCTTTCCCGGGAAAATTTTCTGAGCCGTTCCAGAAACACCAGGAGAGCGGAGTCCCATTGAGCCACACCGTCCGCAAGGATTCGAATCCGTGTGCAATCCTCATGAGCGCTCAATGCTTCGCGGATTCTGGAAGAAGAAGGAATGCCGCTGGAAATGGTCCAGGGCCCGGAAAGCCGCACTTCGACGGTGGCCCCTTCGCGGGCAAAAGCAACGGATGATTCCTGTGGCCGGCTCTGAACTTCATCATTCATGGGAAAGTCTGATTTTTAGAGATTTGCTGTGAAGCGTGCGGCGCACCTGGCTCATCACGAAGTCCCCTCATTTCATGGGGGGCGCTACCCTTCATAGGCCCAACGGGAGGAAGGCCTCACCCCCAGCATTTCTACTTTTTCGCTGTATAAAGCCACCCCCCGCACATATTCCCCTTCGGGATTGTAGCGCCGGAAAGCGTGAGCACTCCCTCTGCTGTGATAACCATTCATGGCCAGATAATTGCCCACGGACATGATGGCGTCCGGAATGGTGTTGAGGTCTACCCTTCCATCCCCATCCCCATCGGCTGCATAAACCATGGAGGCGGGCATGAACTGGGGAATTCCTATGGCTCCAGCCCAAGACCCTTTCACCGTGGTCACGTCAAATCCTCCTCGTTCCGCCTGAATCAGAAGTTCTCCCAAATTGTTGATGGCCCGGCTTTTAATGCGTTCAATGCGCTGCAGAGCCTGCGGTCTGGGCATGGAGTTCTCCACATCATACGAACCGTTGGCATAATGCCATCTCTCCATTTCATCGATGAGAAATATCTGCCCCACAAAAATCCTCAGCACGTCGTACCTTCCCCGAAACTGTCCAAGCCTTGACTCCCAGTTCAAAATGGCAACGATGTCCTGAGGCTTCACGCCGGTTTTCTCATAAGTCCGCCGAAAGACACTCCGATGGTCCTGGAAAAAAGCTGCACCCTCCGACAGGGTTCTCTCATTGACCATTCTTGGAACCACATCTATGTGCTGCTGACGCTGCATACGAACGGACTGGGGTGAAGCGATGAACTCGAGTCTCGCCATGTGGGCTTCATCCATGCAAACAGCTTCCTCCTGGGAAAGGATGGCCTCCAAATCCGCCCGGGAC
Source organism: Syntrophobacteraceae bacterium (assembly GCA_003566995.1). Lineage (GTDB taxonomy): Bacteria > Desulfobacterota > Syntrophobacteria > Syntrophobacterales > Syntrophobacteraceae > SLCH01. The sequence continues at coordinate 30,369 of PXBG01000121.1, read as the reverse complement.
AAGTTCGGTTCCACTCTTTCATAAAGCCGCTCAAACTCTTCGGGGTGGGCTTTCCAAAAACCTTTCTCCAAATGAATGCAGGATGCAGACGCTTCATCCTGCCCGGCATGAGCCAGCGAAAGGGTTGAAGGATTCACAAGGTAGAACAGGGAAAGACACAATAGAATAAAAATTTTTCCGTGATATCGCACAGTAAACCTCACAATTGGAATGTGACAGGCCTTTGACTGAGCCGAGGAGCGGAATCTTTCCCCCAAGAACTCCTGGCTCACCATTTTTCAGCATTTTTGGCACAACACTGTTTCGACCCGCAGTGACAGCCAATGATCCGAGCGTTCAGAATGAATATCTCAAAAAGCATGCCCAGTTCAAGCTCGAAGCAGGAAAACCGCGGCCGAAGCACTTCAGTTCCCCGCCCTCATCCCCTGGCACCTTTCCAGGCCAGATAATCATTCAGGATCTTCCCGTGATCAAAAGCCATGAGACGGGGGAGGCTGTGGGGCATAAAAACCTCCACGTTGCGGGCATCGTCTGCAGCCTGGGGTTTGCCTGCGGCCTGGGCTGCGAAGACCATGGTCACCGTGTGGTGCCGGGGATCGCGCTGAGGATCTGAATACGCCCGAAACTGCGTCAAATTTCTTACTTCCAGCCCCGTTTCTTCCAGCGCCTCTCTCCTTGCGGCACTTTCCAGGCTTTCCCCATAGTCCACAAAGCCTCCCGGAAGGGCCCATCCATGAGGAGGATTCCTGCGCTCGATGAGAACAATGCCTCCTGATTCCATTTGGATCACGATGTCCACCGTGAGAAAGGGATTTCGATAAACGTGCACATTAAAACCACATTTTGGACAAAAGACTCTGTCAGGATCAACCATATGGGTCCTTTCCCGCCGGTTCGACGGTTGAAAGCAAAAAGGTTTGAAAGCTAGGAGTCATCCATTTTTCTCTTTGGCATGAAGAGGTGTTCCAGCAAAAGCACAAGGGCAATGCCCGTGATCAGGCCATTTCCGAGAAAGAGCCTCGCTCCGGGAGACACCGCTTCCAGAAAAGATTCGGGCAAAAAACCTACCAGTGTTCCTAAAACCACAGGCAAGCCCACCACGTAATAGTCACGGCTTGTGAGTTTATTGCTGGCCACGACCGCCAGGCCTGCTCCCACCTGAGCCCCCATGGCCACGCACAGAGTGGCCCCCACAACCGGCGAAGGTACGGATGACAGCACAGCGGCCAGCTTGGGCACAAAAGCTGCCACCACGAACAGGAGCCCACAATAAGCGGTGGTGTATCGGCTGGCCACGCGATTGGCCAGAACCACGCCGGGGCTCATGCTGTAGGTCACCAGCCCCACAATGCCGAAAATTCCGCAGAAAACGCCTCCCACGCCATTGAGAAAAACACCTCTTTCGATTCCTTTGGACAATCGTTGCGTGTCTGTGACCACTGCGATGCCATTGATGCTGCCGAGGCTGTTCACAAGCACCGCCACATAAGATGTTGCCAATGCGATGACCGCAGGCCAGTAAAAGTGTGGAGTTCCGGCAATCCAGTGGGATGGCGTGTCGAGCCAGCGGGCCTGGAGCAGGTGAGTCCACTGGGGAGGGGTTAGGAATGCAAACACGAGAGTGCCAATGACCATGCCCACCAGGAGGGCGATGGTCTTGAGAAATCCTTTGAGCCAATGGGACAGGATGGCAATGAGCATGACCAGAGCCATGCTCAGAAAAAAGGTCAGGGGTTGTCCATCGGGATGCACGTCCATCCCCGTCATGGTTCTGGTCAAATGAGGAAGCAAAGTGAAAGAGATGAGCATGAGGATGACACCCACCACATTGGGAGTGGCAAGAGCCACGAGCTTGCTCAATTGACCCGTGAGAACAATCCCCATGAGGAAAAGGCCTCCCAGGATGGTTCCTCCCTGAATGGATTCAATGCCAAACGGGGCGAGCACTATGAAAGTCAGGAGGAGAGCTGCAGCTGGTCCATCCAACAATGGATAACGATGCCCCCAGAAGCCTTGAAGCAGGGTGAAAACACCGGAGGTCAGCAGTGTCATTTGAAAAAAGCGCACCTCCCCGGCTGCATCGAGATCCAATGCCTTTCCCGCAAGGGTGGCCACGATGATGAGAGCAGGAAAAAGAATGATGGCCCACTGCAGCGCATAGAGGAAAGCATGACCCAGGGGAGGACGGTCATCTATGTCATAGATGTACTGAGGCTTTTCCATGGTCAAATCCACAGCATATGGAAGATGAAAAAGACGGAACTGATTCTGGGAAAAGCGTGATGAAAAGAAAAAAGAATACGACTGGCGCTAAAAAGAACCTGGGATTTTGTGCTCCCTAGAAAAAGGAACATAGCACAAAGCTTTTGCAGGAGAAAGGGTCGGGAGACACAGGGCTCGCAGAGAAGCACGGCCCCCCGGTATGCAGGGAGGCCGCAATGGGCCCTGTCACCAGGAGGAGAAAAAGGGGTAGGCTGGAAACGAAGCCATCAGTGAAGAATCTCAAAGAGTGTGCTGATGGAATCCTCGTTGTGTATGTTGCGAATGGCCGCAGAAAAGAGCCTGAATGAGGGAATGCATTTGATCTTGGGACAATGAGCCGCCTGGGGCCTCATGGGAAGGGTGTCGGTCACCACAAGACTTTCGAGGTTGCTTCGCTCAATGCGCTCTACGGCCGGACCCGATAGAACCGCATGAGTCACGCATGCATGAGCGGCCTTGGCACCCCTTTCCATCAAAGCTTTGCCGGCTTCCACCAGTGTGCCGGCCGTGTCCACCATATCGTCCAATATCACCGCAGTGCGACCTTCCACTTCACCGATGATGTTCATGGCTTCAGCCTGATTCACGTCGGAGCGCCGTTTGTCGATCAGTGCCAGCGTTGCTTTCAGCTGGCTGGCGTAGGCACGGGCCCTTGGAACGCCGCCTGCGTCTGGGGAGACAATGACCAGATCCCCGTTGAAGTGTTCACGAATGTAGGGAAGGATGAGAGGGGAAGCATAGAGGTTGTCCACGGGAACATCAAAAAAACCCTGTATCTGTCCAGCGTGAAGATCCATGGTGAGGATGCGGTCGGCGCCGACCCGTGTGATCAAATCAGCCACCAAACGTGCTGTGATGGGCACGCGCGGCTTGTTCTTGCGGTCTTGCCGGGCATAACTGTAGTAGGGAATGACAGCGGTGATTCTCCTTGCGGAAGCACGTTTGAAGGCATCGATCATGACCAGAAGCTCCATGAGATGATCGTTGACCGGATGCGTTCCCGACTGCACGACAAATACATCGGCCCCGCGGACGTTCTCACCGATTTCAACCCGTATTTCTCCATCACTGAAAGTGCCCAGCATGGCACGCCCGAGGGAGATCTCCAAAGAATCGCAAACCTGCTGGGTCAATTCGGGATTGCTGCTGCCCGAAAATATCTTCAAACCATAAGTCGCCATGGATCTTTTACCTTCTTTCAAAACTCTTTGTGAACGCTGGTCCCTGTCGCAAAGTGAAATCTTCTTATTACAGCGGCAGCCAAATGGCAACCTTTTTCGTTAAAAAAGTCACAAAAGGCTTTTTCCCAGGGGGGAGTTCCTTGGAGCCTGCAAGCTTCACAGGTGCTCTATATCTTCGGCCGTCAGCTTGTAGCAGTCATGGCCGGGATAATAAACAAAACGATGACAGTGAGGGCACTGCATGAGACTTTCATCTCGCTGCAACTCGATGAATTTTTGAGGCGGAATGTTCAGGTGGCACTCAGAGCAGACACCATTTTCCACCGCGGCCACAGCGATTCCCGCTTGGCGCTGCAGAAGAAATTCTGTTTTTTTCTGAACATTTTCATCCATCTTTTGCCTTACTTTGGATTGAGCCTCCTCCAGGCGCTGCACATGCTCCTTTAAAGAATCGCTCTCATCCTGAAGTCGTTTTTTGCTTTCCGCGACAATGGATTTTTGCTTCTCCACCTCCTTTTCCTTTTCAGTGACCTCTGCAGCAAGCTTTTCGATTTCCGCCATCAACTCCAGGGCCTTGTCTTCCCTGGCGGCAATTTCCTTTTTGTACTCGTCGATTTCCCGCATGAGAGCCTGATATTCCTTGTTGGTCTTGACTTCGTTCATGCGCCGCTTGCTGCGAGCGATCTTCGCTTCAAGATCTGCTATGTTTTGCTCCAACATTCCATGCATTCTTTTGGCATTTTCGTGTTCCGCTTTTCTGGAGAGATATTCCCCCTCAAGCTGGCTGAACTCTTTTTCAATGGCCGCGATGCGCTTGGGGGTTTCTTCGAAATCCTGAAGGAGCCGTGCCTTTTTGTCTTCCAAGATCTGGTATTCGATCAGTGATCTGAGCTGTTCCTGCAAGGTGACCTCCTGAGCAATCAACCCTCGTCCATGGGAAAAAAACAAGGGAACAAGTATAAGGTTAAAGTCCTTCCGAAAGGCGCATTGGGAAAAACTGAGAATGCGTAGATATGCTTTCCTCTCTTTTGTTTTCTCAACCGACAAAAGAAAACACTTGAAATGAAATTTCAAAAAACAACGAAGGGATCCTTTTCACTCTGTGATGTGAGCACCACGAGGGATTTCCCACTCTCCGCAGCCTGAAAACGAAGCATTTGTGCCAGGGGTTCGACCACAACCCTCTCCGAAGCAAAATGGCCCACATCCAAAAGGGCGAGGCCGCCCTCAAGGGCACGCTGAGCTTCGTGATACTTCACGTCTCCCGTCACGTAGACATCCACCTTCCTGGCGAGCACCTGCTCCATGAGGCTGCCCCCGCTTCCAGTGCATAAAGCCACTTTTTCCACTGATTTCTGCAAATCACCCACAACCCTCATGGAAACACCGCCCAAAACACCTTGCACAAATTCAGCAAAATCTTTGAGCGACATCTTCCGGGGCAAGGTGCCCAGACATCCCAGTCCCATGTACCCTCTTTCCCCTTTGAGATGGGATGCCGCTTCCAGCGGTTCAGCCGGTTGGACAGAAAGGAGGCGGGCCAGTTGATCATTGGTGCCTCCGAGGGCCACATCCAGATTGGAGTGTGCCGAAATGACGTGGACTCCTTTTTGAAGCGCCATCATCACCAGGGCTCCTGGATAGAGATCAGGGCGGACGGCAGAAAGGGGGCGAAAAATAAGGGGGTGATGGGTGAGCAGGCATTGGCAGTCTTTGGCTTCGGCTTCCAGAAGGGTTTCTGAACCAGGATCCAGAGCCACAAGCACCCGGTCCACCTTTCCCTCCGGATCACCCACTTGCAGCCCGCATGAATCCCAGCTTTCTGAAAACCTCAAGGGGGCATGGGCATCCACCCATGTCAGGATGTCTTTAACTTGAACCATTCTCGAGCCTTTTCACAAAAAGCGATGGGGGTGTCCCCTTGCAGGAACACCCCCATCAAACATGATTCAGGGCTATGGATTCTGAAAATCTTGCAGGTTTCCTTTTCCTCCACTTGGAGGCCCTGGTCAGCCCCTTGAGCGATCGATCTTTCGAAAACGTTTGAAATGTCAAGCTGTGAAAATTCCATGACGTTATATGATGCGAATGGTGGGCCCACCTGGCCTCGAACCAGGGACCTACCGGTTATGAGCCGGTGGCTCTACCAACTGAGCTATGGGCCCGCGCCCGCTTACCCAAGGGCAGATTATGCTTACAAAAAACATGGAACAATTGTCAAGGCATTTCTGACCCTCTTTCCCCTTGACCCCAAGGAGAAATTCCAGGGTGCGCCCTTGTTCGACGACGGGAAGCCTGCACGCCTCTTGCTGGTGCCCAAAAAGTTCTAGCTCTCAATGAAACTTCTGAGTTCTTTTCTCCGGCTGGGATGACGCAATTTTCTGAGGGCTTTGGCTTCGATCTGGCGAATTCTCTCCCGCGTCACGGCAAAGTCCTGGCCAACCTCCTCCAGCGTGTGATCTGCCTTTTCCCCAATGCCGAAACGCATGCGAAGAACTTTTTCCTCACGAGGCGTCAGAGTGGCCAATGCTTTTCGGGTCTGTTCACTGAGATTGAGGTTGATCACTGCGTCAACGGGTGAGGCCACACGCTTGTCTTCAATGAAATCCCCCAGGTGGCTGTCTTCTTCCTCACCGATGGGTGTTTCCAGACTGATGGGTTCCTTGGCTATTTTGAGAACCTTGCGGACCTTGTCCACGGGAAACTCCATTTTTTCCGCAATCTCCTCCGGACTGGGTTCGCGGCCCAGCTCCTGCACCAAATAGCGGGAAGTGCGAATGAGCTTATTGATGGTTTCAATCATGTGGACGGGAATGCGGATGGTGCGGGCCTGATCGGCGATGGCCCGCGTGATTGCCTGGCGGATCCACCATGTGGCATAAGTGCTGAACTTGTAACCACGCTGATACTCAAATTTATCCACCGCTTTCATGAGCCCGATGTTGCCTTCCTGAATCAGATCCAGAAATTGTAAGCCCCGATTGGTGTATTTCTTGGCAATGCTGACCACCAGCCGGAGATTGGCCTCGATGAGCTCACTTTTGGCCATTTTGGCCCGAAGCATGCCATCTTCCACCCGCCTCAGAATTTGGCGAAGAGTCCTCGAATCCAGCTTGGCTTCCATTTCCCGATGATTGATTCTTTCTCTGGCCTCTATGGCCCTGCACATCAACTGTTCAAACTCTTCTTCGTTCATGGTGAACAGGGAGGCACACTGGCAAAGGGATCCGCCATTGTTTCGGGCCGCATCGTAAAGCTGCTTCACCTCGTGAAAGGGCTTTCCAAACCTTAAGATGCAATCCTCAAGAATCTTTTCCGAGCAGTTGATGTCCTCAAGGCACTCATGCAGCTTGTTGACAATGTTGTCGATGTGACGCCTGCTCAGCTGCAGTCCCTTGAGGAGACTCACAATTTTTTCTTTGTTTTCCTGGAGGCGGCTTTTGATGACAAGCCCTTCATTGGCCGGGGACGGGTCGTGGTTCAGCAAGGCCATCTGATTCTCTCTGTTCTCATCGTCCAGAGATTTGACTTCATCAAGGATCCCGATGACCCGGGCAATTTGAGAAGCCTCCTCCTCTTCGTTCATTTCTTCTTCCACCTCACGGAGAATGTCGTGGAGACGAATGCTGTTCACTTCCAGTTTTTCTTTGAGCCCCATGATCTCGTTGATTCCAATGGAAGATTCCATGATGGCGTTGAATATTTCGCGCTCCCCGGCCTCTATGCGTTTGGCGATTTCCACTTCACCCTCGCGCGTGAGAAGGCACACCTGCCCCATTTCCCGAAGATAGATTTTGACAGGGTCTGTGACCCTGCTGGTGGTGTCCGCCTCCAACTGCAAACCCTCTTCCTCGTCTTCCATCAGGGAGTCAGAGTCAGAACCCGCGCTTTCACGCACCACCTGTACCTGTTGTTCCGAATCGACGATTTCAATGTCCATCTCATCAAAAATCATCATCATGTCGTCAAGCTTTTCAGGAGAAACCAACTCTTCAGGAAGGGCCTCATTGACTTCATCGTATGTGAGATAGCCTTTTTCTTTTCCGACGGTGATGAGCCGCTTGATGTCGTCCATTTCGGGCTTGGTCAGTGCAGGATCGCGCTTTTGTTTCGTTTCCTTCTCTGCCATGGATTCCTTTCTCCCTAAGCGTTTTGAAGTGTATCTTTAAACTTTTTTTACGGGGGAATTGAGCTGCTGAATTTTTGTCAGGATGTTTTTCGCCTCGTGATCATCTCCCTCCGCCATGGCCTTTTGGAGGGCCTCCTTCAGCCCCAGAGCCTTCCGCCTTCGCTTTCGTTCCGAAAAAGCTTCCAGCCAGTCCCGCATTTGCAAAAGGGGTTCCCTGAGCTCTCCCGGTTCCATGACGAGACGCGTGAAAAGGTTTTGCAACTGCGTGTCAGTGAGCTGGTCATGAACCCATTGCACATCAAAGGGCCGGGAAGGAGGGCGCGGAGCCATGAGCAAAACCTTTGCGATGCTCTTCAGCTGGCTCTCTTCAAAGTCATCCACAACCCGCGAAGCAGCCACCTCATCGATGAGTTCAGGATACCTGATCATCCATCGAACAATTCGCTCTTCCATGCTTTTTTGAGCTTCCAAGGCCGATGCGCCCCGGAAGGCGTTTCCGGCAGAAGGCGGAGGACTGCCGGAAAATCTCCTTTTGGAACGTTTGATCTCATCAAGCTGACTCTCAAGAACGTTTTCCGGAATGGACAATCGGTCACGGACCAGTTGCGCATATTCCCCTCTCAGGACGGGCTGGCGAACGGCTTCCATGATGGGCTGTGTTTCGGTCACCACCCTGGCTTTGCCCGCACTGGTTCCATCCCACCTGTCCAGAATCTTTTGCAGAGCGTAAGTTCCCAATTCGAGGCGTGCGGCAAAAAGCTTCTCAAACCCTTCCAGGCCGGATTCAGTGAGAAAATCATCGGGGTCCATGTCTCGGGGAAAACGAACACAGCTGACGGACACCCCTTCCTGCAGAAAGAGGGGCAAGGCTCTCAGCATGGCTCGCTCACCAGCCTCGTCACTGTCATAACTCAAGACAACCTCATCGGCAATACGTGACAGAAGTCTCACCTGCTGAAGAGTGAGAGCGGTGCCAAGATTGGCCGTGACAGAATAAAAACCCTTGGAGTGGAAGGCCAGCAGGTCCATGTAGCCCTCCACCAAAACCACCTGCCGGGATTCCCTGCACGCCGCCCGCGCCCGGGCATACTGGTAAAGCATGCGGCCCTTGTGATACACGGGTGTTTCCGGACTGTTGAGATACTTGGGCTCTTTGGAGGCATCCTCACTCAAGGTCCGCCCCCCGAAAGCCACCACTCTCTGCTGCTCATCCGTGATGGGAAAAATCAAACGATTGCGAAAACGATCATAATAATGGTTTTCCTGTCTGGAACCCCTCACCAGCAATCCGGCTTTGACTCCAAGCTGAGGATCAATTCCCAAAGACCTCAGGTGGTTGAGGAGCCCATTCCACCGTGAGGGAGCGAAGCCAAGGCGCTGCTCCTCCACCACATCATCGGGAATGGATCTTTTCGCAAGATACTGGCGGGCGATCTGCCCCCCTGAACTGTGGTGCAGTTGCCCATAAAAGAAGTGGGCGGCAGAAGAAAGCACGGCGAACAAATCCTGCTTTTCTTTTCTGGCGGCTTCGGTGATCTTTTGTGTGGTTTGACTTCGGTCATCGAGGTGCGGCAGGTGGATCTGATAGCGGTCTGACAAGTGACGGACCGCTTCCATGAATGGAAGGTTCTGGTGACGCATGACAAAACTCAAAACGTCCCCACCACTGCCACACCCAAAGCAATAATAAAGCTGGTTCTCAGCATCCACATGAAATGAAGCCGTCTTTTCATGATGAAAGGGGCAAAGACCGTAATATCGGGTACCAGACCGCCTCAAGGGAACAAACTGCCCGATGACATCCACGATGTTGACGGATTGCTTGATGAGCGTGGCCAGACTCGAAGCATTCACCTGGGCAAAGATTCTCCCTTGAAAGTTCCATTGGAATTATGATGGCGGAGACACAGCAATAGTGCTGTGTCAAACTTTTATTTCTTATCCGCTCAAAGTGAGGAAATCAAGGGGGTCGCAAAAGTTGAAGCGCGGGGCTGCATCGGCGCTCCTCACTCGGTTTGCTGTTGAGGCGCTTTTTCATAATGGATTTGGAAAGATGGCTTTTCACCCCTGATCGGAAAATCAGGGGTGAAGCTTGGCGCGAACCCTTTCATTGACGATCTTTCCCTCGGCACGGCCACCCACTTTGGGCATGAGGTTCTTCATCACCTTGCCCATGTCTTTCAGGGTTTCCGCTCCCGTCTCACGCATCGCTTCTTCGATGAGCTCATCCACCTGAGGCAATGTGAGCTGCTCGGGAAGGAAAGCTTCAAGGGCATGAATCTCCCTTTCCTCCTTGTCCTTCAAATCACTCCGCCCCGCTTTGGAATATTGGTCCACGGAATCCCGGCGCTGCTTCACCTGGGAAGCAATGAGCTGCTGAATCTCCCCTTCGTTCAAAGGGCGCCTGAATTCCTTCTCCTTGTTTTTCATGGCCGTCAGGAGAGCCCGCACAGCATCCCGCTTATCCTCATCCTTCTCGCGCAAAGCCTCTTTCAGTGCCATTTCGATGCGCTGCTGCAGTTCCATGCCCGACCTCATCCTTGTCTATTGTGAAAAACAGGTCTACCGAAGGTTTTCCCGAACAAAACTTATTGCCTCGGAAAGCACCAGGGTCCCATTGTAAATGGCCCTTCCTGTTATGACCCCCTCCAGTCCCATGGATGCCAGGGGCAGAAGGGCCTTGATGTCCTCCAGGGTGGACACCCCTCCGGAAGCAATGACGGGGATGTGTGTGGATTCAAGCAGCTGCTGGGTGGCCTTCAGGTTAACCCCCGACTGCATGCCATCCCGATGGATATCCGTGTGAATGATGGCGGCCAGCGGCATTTGAGAAAACTGCTCCACGAGGGTCGACACAGTGGTCTCCGTGGTTTCCTTCCACCCTTCAATGGCCACCCGCCCGTCGCGAGCATCGATGCCGAGGGCCACCCGATGGGGAAACTCTTCGCACAGCCTCTCCAGCAAGCGGGGGTTGCGAAGAGCAACCGTTCCCACAATGACGCGTTCTACACCCGAATTCAAATAAGCCGCCGCTGTTTCCCTGTCCCGTATTCCGCCGCCCACCTGCACGGGAACGGAAATGTTTTTCAAAATGGATTGTACCGACTGGCGGTTTTTGGGCGAGCTGGAAAAAGCGCCGTCCAAATCCACGATGTGAAGCCACTGAGCCCCTTCCTGTGCCCACCTTGCAGCAACGGCGACGGGATCGTTCCCGTAAACAGTGACGCGGTCCGGATCGCCCTGCATCAGGCGCACACAGACACCCTCTTTCAGGTCTATGGCTGGAAAGATGATCATTTGTTCATCCTGTCTTGATTTTCCATACAAATTGTCATGAATTCACATGCAGGGCTTCCTGCTCGGTGCCGGACCCGCACATTGGAAGGCTTCTTTTCAGGTGGTCCGTCGTACGAAAGGGAAAGGGGCTCATGTGGAAGCATCCGGTGAAACCCTATTGCCCCCCTCGATGAGGGCCTTGAGATATGCCGGGGGCTTCAGCACTTTCCTATCCCTGCTGACACACACATGTATGGTGTAACCCGTGGTCAGGATCTCCCCATCCCTGGATATCTCATAATCGAACCTCAGGCGAAGGGCCCCCGCAAACTGAACGGTCGTGGAAACAGTCAGCAGGTCATCGTAAAAGGCCGGTCGGCGATAGAGACAATGTGCCTCCACCACGGGGAGAAAAACACCCTTTTCCTCCAGCTCCTTGTAAGTCAGGCCCGCATGTCTGAACCACTCGGATCTTCCGATTTCAAACCATTGGAGATAGTTGCCGTGATAGGCCTGCCCCATGGCGTCCGTATCACCGTAGATCACCCTCACGTCGGTCTTTATGGTCATGGCGCCGCATGGTCGCTGCAAATAAAGGAAAGAACAGGCGTTCCCGCATTCAAGGATCCGGAAGAAGGGCATGAGAATCGCGGGCACATATCAGTGTGCTTTCCCAATGAAAACTTCAAAAAGTTCCGAACCGCCATCCAGTTGCCAGCCAGTTTTCTCTGCAAAAGCTTCCGTGAACCGCGCGGCTGTATTGACAGGGATGGCATCTTTTTTGAGATCATCCACCAGAAGGAATGGAACGGGGTCGGAAACATGGGTTCGTTTCTCGATGGGAGTGAGATGGTCCGTCACCAGAAGGACACGGACCTGATCAAATTTCACGGCCCCTTCCATCATGGGTCCCACCACTCTCTCATCAAAGGCTTCTATGGCTTGAATTTTCTTTTCAAGGTCTCCCGCATGGCCCATTTCATCGGGGGCCTCTATGTGAAGGTAGACAAGATCCCCCGTTTCCAGCGCTTTGAGCGCCGCACTCACCTTGCCCGCATAGTTGGTGTCCAGGTAACCGGTGGCACCGGGGACGTACACCGCTTCCAAACCCGCACAAACCCCCAGACCCTTGAGCAAATCCACCGCAGAAATCATGGCTCCCGTGAAACCGTATCGGTCCTGAAGGGTTGGCATGGAAGGCGACCTTCCCTGCCCCCATAGCCAAAGGGCGTTGGCGGGTTTCCTGCCCGAGTTCAGACGTTGCCTGTTGATCTCGTGATTTTCCAGGATTCTCCCCGCTTCCACGATGAACTCCTGAAGAACGGGGTGCTCCCCGTAGACCCTGCCATACCGTTCAATGCTTTTCCCGGAAATGTCATGGGGCGGAGTGGTGTCCAGCTCCTGAACGCCTCCGTGCCAAACGAGAAGGTGACGATAACTGACCCCCTGGTAGAGATCCAGGGGCTTTCCCACGGTGAGAGGCTTCAGGGCTTCAATGAGTTGATGTGCCTCCTCATGGCTGATGTGCCCAGCCGAGTAGTCCTCCATGCGCACCACCAGGGCGTCATCCATGGCGAGAGTGACCAGATTGCAGCGAAACGCCACATCTTCCGGGGACAAATGCACTCCCATGCTCGCAGCTTCCAGGGGTGCCCTTCCCGTGTGGTACTTTCTCGGATCGTAGCCAAGCAGGCTCATGTTGGCGATGTCGCTCCCCGGTTCCATGCCTCGCGGAACGGTTCGCACGGTTCCAAGACGGCCCATGGCCACCAGGCGATCCATATGCGGAGTGCGTGCCGCCTCCAGGGGCGTGCGGCCCTTGAGCTCTTCCAGGGGATAATCCCCCATGCCGTCACCCACCAGAATGATGTGTCTGGTCTTCATAGTTGACCCTCAAAAAGCTTTCCATAACAAGGGGTTCCTCAGGAGATGCTGTCCAGATCCTGATCTTCGATGCGTATGGACTGAGTGGGCGCAAGGACCATGTCCAGCTGATCGATCTCTTCCAGTGCCCTTCGAACACTGCTTTCCACCGCTTCGTGGGTGAGCATCACGATGGGCACTCCCCCCTCTATCTCCCGGCCTTTTTGAATGACAGCGGCGACACTGATGCCATAGGAAGCAAGAATTCCGGCAATCCTGGAAAGAACTCCCGGACGATCCACTGCGGAAAAACGGAAATAGTAGCAGGTGACCGTGTCGGAAATGGGCCTGATGGGGATCTCCTGAACCCGGTCGGGCAAAAAGGCCAGCGACGGAATGCGTTCGTGGAGATTGAAAAGCATGTCCCGTGACAGGTCCATGAGATCCGCCACGATGGCACTTCCCGTGGGAAGCATTCCCGCCCCCATTCCGTAGAGCATGATGTTGCCCACGGAGTTTCCATGAATGTGAACTGCGTTGTAGGCATCTTTCACGCCTGCAAGGATGTGGCTTCGGGGTATAAAGGTGGGATGGACCCGCATTTCGATCCGTCCCCCATGATGACGGGCAATGGCCAGAAGCTTCAGCTGGTAGCCAAACTCCTCTCCAAACTGAATGTCCAGGGGATCGATGGCGGAAATGCCCTCCACGTAAACCTGATCCAGGTGAATGGGCGTTCCAAAGGAGAGTGCCCCCACAATGGCCAGTTTGTGCGCTGTGTCCATTCCTTCAATGTCCAGGGTTGGATCCGCCTCCGCATACCCCTTCGCTTTGGCCTCCCCGAGGGCGGCGTCAAAACTGAGTCCGCCTTCGGTCATGCGGGTGAGGATGTAGTTGGCCGTACCGTTGAGTATGCCAAAAATGGTGTCGATCTGATTGCCCGCAAGACCCTCCCTCAAGGACTTGATGATGGGAATGCCCCCCCCCACAGACGCTTCGAATGCAATGGTTCTTTTGTTTTTTCGGGCTGCTTCGAACAGCTCATTGCCATGATGGGCAAGGAGAGCCTTGTTGGCGGTGACCACATGCTTGCCCCTTTCAAGGGCCTGCAGAATGAGGGTCCTGGCAGCACCCAACCCTCCCATCAACTCCACCACCACATGAATTTCCCGATCGTCGAGCACTTCCGAAACGTTTGTGGTGAGCAATTCTTCTGAAACATGGACGGGCCTCGTCCGTTCCAAATCCAGATCAGCCACCTTCACGAGCCTGAGAGGCACACCCAGGCGGTTTTCAATGACCCTGGCATTGTCATGGAGTGTCTGAATCATTCCGCACCCCACTGTTCCCCACCCGATCAACCCGACACCAATGGCAGCCATTTAACCCTCTGAGATTTTGCAGCGTTATTGTTTGGATCACCCGAGATGCAGAGCCCGACGCAGACCGCGAACAGCCTGCCTGGTGCGCTGCTCGTTTTCGACCAGTGCGAAACGGACGTGTTCATCGCCGTACTCCCCAAATCCCAACCCAGGTGAAACGGCCACCTTGGCTTCCTCGATGAGAAACTTGGAAAAACCCAGGGATCCCATATGCCTGAAGGGTTCAGGAATCGGCGCCCACACGAACATGGTGCCCCGGGGTTTCTCCACATACCACCCAAGGCGGTTGAGGCCCTCCACGAGAACATCCCGGCGTGACTGATAGACCGCGTTGATTTCACTCACACAGGACTGATCACTTTTCAGGGCGACCGTCGCCGCGATCTGTATGGGCTGAAAAACCCCATAGTCCAGATAACTTTTGATACGGGTGAGTGCGCCCACCATTTCCTCGTTGCCCACGCAAAAACCCACACGCCACCCTGCCATGCTGTAGCTTTTGGACATGGAAAAAAACTCGACGCCCACATCCCTCGCTCCCTCCACCTGCAAAAAGCTGGGTGCTTCATAGCCATCAAAGACCAAATCGGCATAAGCGAGATCATGCACAACCATCATCTGGTTTTCTTTTGCAAAATCAACTATCTTTTTAAAAAACTCATGATCCACCACCATGGTCGTGGGGTTGTGCGGAAAGGAAATGATCAGAAGTCTGGGGCGCGGCCATGTCTGCTTGGTGGCCGTGGCCAGATCGGCCATAAAGTCCCGGTCAGGGCCGATGGGAATGGATCGCACGTCCCCTCCCGCAATGATGGCCGAGTAGGGATGGATGGGGTAAGTGGGATTGGGTGAGAAAACCACGTCCCCGGGGCTCACGAGAACGAGCACCAGGTGAGAGAGTCCCTCTTTGGCACCTATGGTCACCACCGCTTCCCGCTCCGGATCGAGACTCACTCCGTAGCGTCGGCCGTACCACTCGCAAATGGCCTCCCGCAGTTTGGTGATGCCCCGCGAGGCGGAATAGCGGTGATTGTGCGGTTTCTGCGCGGCTTCCACCAGCTTGTCTATGATGTGTCCGGGGGCGGGTATGTCTGGATTTCCCATCCCCAGGTCAATGATGTCCTCTCCTGCCCGGCGCCTTTCCATTTTGAGCGCATTGACCTGGGCAAACACATAAGGTGGCAGTCGATTCATTCGGCTGCGTTGTGCTATATTGAAGTTCATGGCTTGTCCCCTTGTTTAAACCAGTGAAAATATACGACACAAAACGGCTTGTCAAAAGATTTCAAGATGCAGATGGGGAGGCCAGCGGAAAGGAAAAAGCAAATGCGGGAAGGGAGAAAATGCGCCATTGCCTGGAAAGCCCTTGAAGAGAATATGGCCCTTTTGATAACTTAACATTCGCCTTACCAGGGACCCATCGCCTGGGCAAGCAGTCCCGGACCAAATTCGTTCAGGAGGCCAGACCTGTCCTGAAAGCTTCCGGCGCCTCAGGCATCTCTCCCTAATCAATATCCAACTGACCATGATTTCATTGCGGCCACAAGCTCGGGGCATAAAGGCAGGTTCATGAAACAGATCATTTTGGGAACAGCCGGCCACATCGATCACGGAAAGACGTCTCTCATCAGAGCCTTGACGGGGATGGACACGGATCGGCTCAAAGAGGAAAAACTCCGGGGAATCACCATCGAACTGGGCTTTGCCCATCTCGACTTGCCCTCGGGCGACCGGCTGGGCATCGTCGATGTGCCGGGGCATGAAAAGTTTGTGAAACACATGGTCGCCGGCGCCAGCGGCATCGACCTTGTGGCCCTTGTGATTGCCGCCGATGAGGGAGTCATGCCCCAAACCCGGGAGCACCTCGAGATCTGCGAAATCCTCCGTGTCAAACGGGGCTTCGTGGTGCTCACAAAGATGGATTTGGTGGATGACCCTGACTGGATTGAAATGGTCAAAGAGGACACCTCAAAGTTTCTGGAAGGGACTTTCCTGGAAGGGTGCACCATTTTCCCTGTGTCTGCGGCGACGGGAGAAGGCATTCCCGAACTGAGGGAACTCTTGAACACCATGGTGGCCCAGAGTGAGATGCGCAGCTCCGATGGCCCTTTCCGGCTCCCCGTGGACCGCGTGTTCACCATGCGCGGGTTTGGAACGGTGGCGACGGGCACCAGCCTCTCGGGAAGGCTCAGGGTTGGAGATCCGGTCATCATCTATCCGCAGGAGAAAAAAAGCAAGGTGAGAGGTCTGCAGGTGCACGGCCACGATGTGCAGGAGATCTTCTCCGGCCAGCGCACTGCCATCAACCTTCAAGGAATGGAAAGAGAACTCATTCAAAGGGGAAACGTGGTGGCGTCACCGGGAGCACTGGTCACCACCCACATGGTCGATGTGCACCTGGAAATGCTCGCCAGCGCTCCCCGGCCTCTCAAGAACCGATCCAAGGTGAGGTTTCACACGGGGACCGCGGAACACCTTGGCACCGCCGTGCTCCTCGACCGTGAACAACTGGAGGCAGGGGAAGGGACGTTTGTCCAGATCCGGCTGGACCATCCTGTGGGAGTTTTGAGAGGAGACCGTTTCGTCCTGCGCTCCTATTCGCCCGTGCAAACCATTGGGGGCGGAGCCATCCTTCACCCCCTTCCCAGGAAGCACAAGGGCCAGGATAAAATCAAGGCCTCCAAGGCCCTGGAGACTCTTATGAGCAATGACGAACCGGAAATAATTCTCTGGCATGTGAAGGACTCCGGGTGGTTTGGAGTGTCCGAAGAGCAGCTGAGAATACGGGCCAACGTCTCATCCAGGGCAATGGAAAGATCCCTTCCCAAGTTTGTCAGCCAAAGGCAGATCGTTTTCTACGACAGAGAAAACCGCCGCATGCTGCACTGGGATTCCCTGGAAGATCTCAAACAGGAAATCACAGATCAGCTTTCCTCCTATCACCAGCGGTTTCCTCTCAAAAAGGGCATGCTCAAAGAGGAGCTTCTGGCGCAAATGCCCAAGCCCGTTGAGGTGAAGCTCTACAACTACGTGCTTCGGCTCCTGGCCGAGGAGGACTTGCTCCTTCAGGAAAAGGAGTGGGTCCGCCTCACGTCTCACAAGGTGGACCTGTCGGAAAGTGAGGATTCCATTCGTCTGGAGATCGAAAAGGTTTTCAGGGAATCGGGGCTGCAGGTGCCTTTTTTCAGGGAGCTTTCACCAAAACTTCCCGGAACTCCAAGGCAGCATCAGGACATTCTGCAATGGATGCTCTCCAAGGGCATTCTGGTGAAAGTGAAAGAAGACATGTACTTTCACCGGGACAATCTGGGAGCGTTGCAAAACCAGCTCGTGGAGTTTTTGAAAGAAAAGGGGGAAATCACCACCTCCCAGTTCAAAGACATGATCCAGGTGAGCCGCAAGTACACCATCCCCCTCCTTGAACACTTCGATGCGCAACGCATCACCATCCGGATCGGGGATTCGAGGAAATTGAGGGAGGGAAAAAGTTCCTGAAACAAACCACCAGGAAATGATTCTCATAAAACAGCTGATTTTCCCCGCACCTCAAGATCTCAACCCCCAAGGAATGAGGAGAAAATGTTCATGCTGAAACACGTCGTTTTCATGAAATTCAAAGAGGGAGTGACCGATTCACAGATCACCGATCTGGAAAAAAGTCTGGCCGCACTGCCTGGTGCCATCGAAGAAATTCGAGAGTTCCAGTTCGGACGTGATGTGATTCGATCGGAACGGTCCTATGACTTTGCCCTGGTGTCAGCCTTTGATGATCTGGAGGCGCTGGAGCGCTATCAGGTCCATCCCGAACACCAGAAGGTCGTGAGCAAGGTGAGGGCGGCCAGCGAAAACATCCTGGCCGTGGATTTTGAAATCAGGGCATGAGTGCAATCTAAGGACCCCGGCCCTCAAGAGCACGGCACCGAGCCCCGCACACTTTCGGCGCCCCTTCTCCCATGGATGGAAACAAAGGAAAAACCCTGGCATGAAGCAGGAGAAAAAAAGGCAGCAACACTCCTATCGGTATCTCATCGATGAACACGGTGACTGGTTCTGCGAAGGCATTCCCGTGGAGGACCGGGATGTTTTGAGGGTGCTGAGCCGTTCGATCCATCAAACGGGCCAGGGCTCTTATGTCATCCGGTGTGAAGGGGAGGAGCATGGCGTGCAGGTCATGGACGCCCCCCTTTTCGTCCATTGCATCCATGTGGCTTTGGATTCGGCGGAGCAGTTGCTTCACGTTCAAATTGAACTCACCGATGGCCGGCGGGAAACTCTCGCAGCCGAAACCCTGGAAACTGTCAACAAAAATTCCCTCTATTGCCTTGCCACACCCCGCCGGCTGAAAGCCAAGTTCGGCAAAACCGCCTATTATGAACTCACGCGTCACCTCCAGGTCACCGACGATGAGGAGACTTTTTATCTGATCATTCAAGGCAAACGGTTCGACATTGCCGAGAAGGTGGAAACCTCCCCCGTTTAGGGCGCCAGCGGATCCGGTCCACTGAATCAGACACGGCTCCAGCGAGTGAGCAAATTTGAAAAGAGAATGACGCCCAAATCCAGCACCGTTTCATCAAAATCAAAGTATGGAGAGTGGAGTCCATGGGAAAATCCCGCTCCGGGATCATGACAGCCCAGCCGAATGAGGGCTCCCGGAACCTTTTGCAGAAAATAGGCGAAATCCTCCGATCCCATGCTCGGGGGTTCCAGGTGAACAGTGAACCCATGGGGCAGCCGCTCCGCGCAGGCTTTCACAAACTCGACCACTTTGGAATCATTGACCACAAGGGGGTAGCCCGGAAGAATTTGCAGCTCCCCTCTCACTTCAAAGGACTTTTCAAGGCCTTCCACCAAGCGGACCAGTCGCTCAAGGGCTGCCCTTCGCACTGTTTCACTCAGCGTCCTCAGGGTGCCCTCCATTTGCACCTCATGGGGAATGATGTTCGAAGCCGTTCCTCCCTGAATACGACCGACAGAGAGCACTGCGCTCTCCTGCGGTGGAACGCTTCGGCTGACCACAGTCTGCAGCATGCTGACGAAATGGCACGCAGCCACAATGGGATCCCGGCACAGATCAGGATGCGCCCCATGCCCCCCTTTTCCCTCGACACGCAGGGAGAAGTTGTCGCAGGCTGCATGGCTCACTGAGGGAGACATGCCAATATGCCCGGTGGGAAGCTCCGGGTGCAGGTGACCTGCAAAAATCACTTCGGGAGCGTCATGATGAAGAACTCCATCCTCGATCATGGCCCTGGCTCCCGCCCCACCCTCTTCTGCCGGCTGAAAAAATATGAGAACCTTCCCCCTCCCCCAATCTTCCCAGTGGTTTTCCTTCAGCCACCTGGCCACCCCAAGGGCAATGGCCATGTGTCCGTCATGACCACAGGCATGCATGATGCCCTCATGACAGGAGCTGTATTCCAGTTGCGTGCTTTCCTGTAGGGGCAAAGCGTCCATGTCGGCCCGCAGTGCCTTCACAGTTCCCGGTTCTCTGGCTGCGATGGAGGCGACAACCCCCGTTCCCCCCACACCCTTCTGAAAGGACACCCCCAGCTCCCTCAGCGTATTTTCAATCTTGAATGCCGTTTTTTTCTCTTCATAACGCAATTCGGGATACCGGTGAAAATGTCTGCGAAGGCTTCGCAGCCAAACCGTGAATTCTTGAGTCAGCATGGTTCCGCACCCCATCACTCCAGAGAAAAGCAAAGCCCACCTTCCTCAATGGAAAGTGGGCTTCACCACGTTCAAAATCCGCCTTCACTGCTCAGTGGGAGTCAGCCGGGCGATACAAAAGAAAAGGGAACCCCGCTACATGGGGATGTTGCCATGCTTCTTGGGCGGCAGCGAGACGCGTTTGGTGGCCAGCATCTCAAAGGTGTCGATGAGGCGCGCCCGGGTCTCATTGGGCATGATGACCGCATCGATGTAGCCGCGCGAAGCTGCAATGTAAGGGTTGCACAGGTGCTTTTCGTAGTCGGCGATGATTTCATCGCGCTTGGCTGCAGGGTCATCCGCCTCCGCAATCTGCTTGCGGAAAATGACGTTGGCTGCGCCTGAAGCCCCCATAACGGCGATTTCAGCGGTGGGCCATGCCAAAGTGATGTCTCCGCCAAGCTCTTTGGAGCACATGGCCAGGTAGGAGCCGCCATAGTCTTTGCGAACGACGAGGGTGACTTTGGGCACGGTCGCTTCCGAGTAGCACCAGAGCAGTTTCGCGCCGTGACGAATGATTCCGCCCCACTCCTGGTTCTTGCCGGGGAGGTAGCCGGGAACATCGGCGATGGTCAGCATGGGGATGTTGAAGGCATCGCAGAAGCGGATGAAACGGGTGGCCTTGTCGGAAGAATCGCAATCGAGACAGCCAGCGAGCACTTTGGGCTGGTTGGCAATGATGCCGATGCTCTTGTTGTTCAGGCGGGCAAATCCAACGACCATGTTCATGGCGTAGTACTGGTGAACTTCCATGAAGTCCCCGTTGTCCACCACAGAACGAATGACATCTTTTATGTCATAGGAACCTCTGGGACTGTCGGGAACGATGGTGTCCAGTTCGGGACAGAGACGGGTGGGGCTGTCGCCCATGTCGACGAAGGGAGGATCTTCCATGTTGTTGTCGGGGAAGAAAGAAAGAAGGCGCCTGATTTGCTCTATATTGTCTGCATCGTTTTCGCAGGCGAAATGAGCCACACCGCTCTTGGTGTTGTGAGTCATGGCTCCGCCCAGTTCTTCCTGGGTGATGACTTCACCCAGCACGGAGCGAATGACGTCGGGGCCGGTGATGAACATGAGGCCCGTGTTTTTTGTCATGAGGACAAAGTCGGTCATGGCGGGGGAATAAACGGCACCACCGGCGCAGGGGCCCATGATGGCGGAAATCTGAGGCACAACCCCGGATGAGATGGCGTTCCGGTAAAAGATGTTCCCGTAACCTGCCAGAGAGTCCACACCTTCCTGAATGCGGGCGCCGCCTGAGTCGTTGAAACCCACGAAAGGCTTGCCGGATTTGAGTGCCAAATCCATGACCTTACAGATTTTTTTGGCATGCATTTCACCGAGACTGCCTGCGCGTGCCGTGAAATCCTGGGCAAAAGCAAAAACCTGACGACCGTTCACCAGGCCGTAGCCGGTGATGACGCCGTCGGCGGGAATTTCCACTTTATCGATGCCGAACAGAGTGCCTCTGTGCTTGACGAACATGTCCAATTCACGGAAGGTACCAGGATCAAAGAAGTAATCCAGACGTTCACGGGCTGTCAGCTTTCCTTGTTCATGCACTTTGGCAATGGCCTTGGGCCCACCCATTTCCTTGATTTTCGCTTCCCGCTCCCGCAGCTCTTGCAGTTTTTCAGCAGTCTTTCCCATTTGCGCTTCTCCTCCGTTTCAACATTGAATGAATCCCGGTTTGCCCCATCAAAACAAATTTGCGCCATTCTAGCGGCTGGGAGAGGGTTGTCAAGCGCTTTCCCCCCTCACTTGATGCGGAGTGCTATTTTGTTCGCTATACAAACCACCGGTGTGGTTTCATCCGTCAAACCCTGCCTCCGAAACATCGCCCCATGGCCAATCGTACACGGGCAAACCCCAATGAATCTAACGAACACTCACCCCCTATGCTCAAGTGAGTTTAAAAAAGTCCGGCCACTTCGTATCAGCAACATCGTGTGGAATATGAAGACGGCCAACACCCTGTTCACCGCACGCAAGCCAGAGCAGCCTGCTCTCTTGCTTTCGGTCAGCATCGTCCTTCAAAACAAAATGCACCGCAACACGGTATCTTTTTATAAACTCCAGGTTTACCGAAGAGTCACAAACCAGGTGATCAAAACCCTCCACCGGAAGATTCCCCACGGTGATGACCACCGGCTCCCCCGCCCACTGCACGGTTTTGGAAGGAAGAACCCGGTGGGGAACGAAGCTCTCCTCGGAAAAAGTCCATAAAAGCTGATCCAGATTCCGGGCACCGCATGAGGAATCCACAACCACCTGAACCTTTCGTCGCCCTTCGTAAAAGAACTCAACCAAACGGCAAAGAACCAGTCTTTGCTTGTTGGAGGTCGTTTCAACAAAATAGACCGAACTTGAGAACATGCGCTCCCTGCCGAAAGGCACTTTTCAGATCCTGCGAAAACAGTTCGCCGAAGGGAAGCCTTTCCTCCCGTCAGTGGCGGCATACTTTGTGGACAGCTTCGGCGCAGGAAATCCCGAAATATCTTTCCATTTCGTCAAAGAAACCTTGCGTGGGACTCACATGCAATTTGGCATTGAGAGCTATCACTGCTTCGCCACTTTTTTCTACTAGCAGATGAAGAAACGTTTTGCAATCACCGGAATGGCTGAGGAGAAGATGGCGGAGACGGGCAAGACCGTCGCGGTCCAGTTCATCCGCCTTGAGATGTATTCTCACATGATCCACCGTCTGCACCTGGGCCTCATCGAGAGAAAGAATGCTGTTGGCCAACACCTTGGTGCTTTTTTCATCGTGCTGCACTTTGCCAATGACCACAAGAGGCTCGTCCCCTTCGAGCAGGGAGCGTGCCTGGGAAAAGGCTTCCGAAAAAGCCACCACCTCCACGATTCCCAGCTTGTCTTCAAGAGTGAGAAAAGCCATTCGGTCCCCCTTTTTGGTGGTGAGCTCCTTGGTCACACTCACAATGCCGCAAACCACCACTTCGGTTCCCTCTCTTTTCTCTTTGACACGCTGAGTGTCAGCGGAACACATGGAAGCGAGCCGATGAGCATAAAAATCCAGAGGGTGGCCCGAAATGTAAAACCCCAGTGCTTCTTTTTCATACTGAAGGGTGGTGCGCACATCCCAGCCGGGGACCTGGGGCAGGCGGTCCGCAGCAAGGTTTTTGCCTTTGCGCAGCATTCCAAACATGTTCAACTGCCCCGACTGGCGATCCCGCTGCATAACCTGGGCTTTTTCCATGGCGTCGTCGAGGGCCGCCAGGGCACCCGCCCTCGATGCATGAACGGAGTCAAAAGCGCCGCATTTGATGAGCTGCTCGATGACTCGCCGGTTGACTTTCTGGGTGTCCAGCCGCTGACAAAAGTCGTGAAGGGAGTGAAACTCGTCCTGTTCTTTTCTCGACTTGAGAACCACCTCCACCGCCGTCTCGCCCACATTCTTAACAGCTCCGAGACCGAAGCGAATCTTGCCTTCCGTCACGGTGAAATCCTTGCTGCTGGCATTCACATCGGGGGGAAGAATCTCGATGTTTTTCTCCCTGCATTCGTTGATGAGTTTGACCACCTGGTCTGTGTTGTTCAAGAAGCTGTTGAGCAGTGCCGCCATGAATTCCACAGGATAGTGGGCTTTCAGGTAGGCGGTCTGGTACGCAATGAGGGCGTAGGCTGCGCTGTGGGATTTGTTGAACCCGTATCCCGCGAACTTTTCCATGAGATCGAATACATGGCTGGCCCTGGATGCGTCCAGGGCGTTCTCCGCAGCTCCCTGCATGAACCTGTCGCGCTGAGCGCTCATGACTTCAGGGATTTTTTTGCCCATGGCCCTTCGCAGAATGTCCGCCTCTCCCAGCGTGTAGTTGGCCAGCACGCTGGCAATTTTCATGACCTGCTCCTGATAGAGGATGACCCCATAGGTGGGTTCGAGGATGGATCTCAGTTCCTCAAGGTCATAATTGACCTCTATCTCCCCGTGTTTCCCCTGAATGTAGTTCTCCACCATGCCACTCTCGAGGGGGCCGGGACGGTAGAGAGCCACAAGGGCCACGATGTCTGCGAAGCTTCCGGGCTTCAATCGGAGAAGGATGTCGCGCATCCCCGAGCTTTCCAGCTGAAAAACGCCCGTGGTGTCACCACGGCAAAGGAGTTCAAAAGTGGTTGCGTCCTGAAGGGGCAGTTCGTCCAAAAGGAGGTCATAGCCGTGGTTTTTCTTGATGAGTTCCGCGGTGTTGTTGATGACCGTGAGATTTCTCAAGCCCAAAAAATCAAATTTGATGAGCCCGGCCTTTTCCACATATTTCATGGCGTACTGAGTCACCACTTCATCGTCCTGCCCCCTGTAAAGGGGCACGTAGTCCACAATGGGCCTGTCGGACATGACCACCCCCGCTGCGTGGGTGGATGCGTGACGGGTCAGCCCCTCCAGAGCGAAGGCGACCTCAAAGAGTTCCCGGATCTGGGGATCATCCCGCTGCAGTTCTCCAAGGCGCGGCTCCGCTTCAAAGGCTTTTTTCAGGGTGATGCCGAGGGCCGGTGGAATGAGTTTGGCAATTTTGTCCACTTCATTGTAGGGCATGGCCAGGGCGCGCCCCACGTCCCTGATAACGGCCCGCGCCTGCATGGTGCCGAAAGTGGTGATTTGAGCCACCCGGTCTTTTCCGTATTTGTCCGCAACGTACTGCAACACCTTGTCGCGTCCGCGAATGCAGAAATCCACATCGATATCGGGCATGCTGACACGTTCAAGGTTGAGAAAACGTTCGAAAATGAGACCATGTTCGATGGGGTCGAGATCCGTGATGTTCATGACATAAGCCACGAGACTTCCCGCCGCGGAGCCTCGTCCGGGCCCCACGGGAACCCCGTTGTTTTTGGCATAGTTGATGAAATCGGAAACAATGAGGAAGTAAGCGGGGAACCCCATCTGCTTGATGACGTCCATTTCGTGGCGAAGGCGTTTTTGATAGTCGGTCTCCTGCTCCCTGGAAAAATCAGGACGCCTTTTTCTGATTTGCTTCAGCCTCCTGTGGAAGCCTTCCCACACTTCCTTTTCAAAGCGGTCCTCAATGGTTTCATTTTCTTTGAGAGGAAACACAGGAAAGTGGTATTTGTCCAGCTCCAGCTCCACATTGCAACGCTCAGCAATGACCAGTGAATTATCGAGAGCCTCCTGAATGTGCGAAAACTCCTGCCCCATTTCTTCAGGGCTCTTGAAATAGAGCTGATCCGTTTGAAACTTCATGCGCTTTTCGTCCATGACCGTTTTGCCCGTCTGGATGCAAAGCAAGATTTCATGGGCCCTCGAATCGCTCTTTTTCAGGTAGTGACAGTCGTTGGTGGCCACAAGGGGCATTCCGAGTTCCCGGCCGAGTTCGATGAGCCTTTCATTGACCAGTGCCTGTTCCGGCATTCCATTGGCCTGAATTTCCAGGAAAAAATTGCCCTCCCCCAATATCCGCTCGTATTCCTGAGCCACAGCGCGAGCCTGGTCCCACTGGTTCACGAGAAGCCTGGAAGCCACTTCCCCCTTGAGGCAGGCAGACAGCCCGATGAGCCCTTCAGCATGGCTCCCGAGAATCTGCTTGTCGATCCGGGGCTTGTAGTAAAACCCCTCGAGATAGCCTGCTGTGACCAGCCTCATCAGGTTCCGGTACCCCACTTCGTTCCGGGCCAGGAGCACAAGGTGATGATTGCGGTCTTCCCCGTTCTGGCCACTCCCGTTACCCCTGGTGGATTTGTCCCTGCGGCTTCCGGGTGCCACATACACTTCACAGCCAAGGATGGGTTTGACCCCCGCCTTTTTTGCCAGTTCATAGAATTCCAGAGCCCCAAACATGCTTCCGTGATCGGTCATGCACACGGCGGGCATATTGAGGCTTCGGGCCGTGTTCACCAGATCCTGCACACGAATGGCTCCATCCAGAAGGCTGTATTGAGTGTGAACATGCAGGTGTACGAAGGAACCCATAAAAACTCCTGTGGCCGGTCACAGTGACCGGAAGCTGAAAAAGCTTTCCCATTTGGTTGCAAAGGGAATGAACCCGCCTTCAAAGTAAAATGCTTGCCGTGCGACCGCTTTTCAACAGTTATTTTTCCGGCTTTTTTCATTTGCCCTCAAAGCCCATGAATGTTAAGGACAGTGCATGAAATTTCCTTTGCCCTCACAATCAGGGAGTGGAAAGCTTCATCGCAGATTGACGACTTTTTTTCAAGAATATTACAGTCCCGCATGGAACGAGCCAATTCATTTTAACTTGACTCCACAAAAACATTTCGCTTATTATTGGCGGTGCGTCGGGCGACAGGGCGGGTGTAGCTCAGTCGGTAGAGCACAAGCTTCCCAAGCTTGGGGTCGCGGGTTCGATTCCCGTTGCCCGCTCCAGCCTTGCTGCCGTATCCTTCTGTGAAGAAGGCTTCCCTTCTTGAGGTGGCTCCTGTGGCTTTCCGAAATTATCGGAGAGCTGGAAAAAGCTTACTTCGATTAGTGGATGACAAGATTTTTTGGATGATCGATGTCCATAAAAAGTCCTGCCCGCCAGGACTTTAAAATTATTGTCAGGTCTGCTAATGGAAGTGGGTATTTTTTACCCACTTTTTTTGTTTCCATTTGCAGGCCTGAAGGGTGGAAAAACGTTTTTTATGCAAGAGTCACATGAAAAAAAAGCGGATCACATCATCGCCCGCATTTGGACTCTCACGGAACCCGTGCTGCGATCCGAGGGAATGGAACTCATTGAAGTGGAGTTTCGAAGAGAGTCTCACGGATGGGTCCTGCGCCTCTACATTGACCGCGAAGAGGGAGTGTCCGTTGACGACTGCGCTCAGGTCAGTCGAACTCTGAGCGACCTTTTGGATGTGGCGGATCCCATAGAATACCCCTACCATTTGGAGGTGTCTTCTCCAGGGCTCAACCGTCCCTTGCGGAAGCGGGAGCACTTTGCCAGGTTTGTGGGCAGCACGGTTGAGGTCAAGACCCTGTCCCCTGTTATGGAAAGACGCAATTTCAAGGGAATCCTCGAAAAGGTCGATACCCATGTCATTCATGTCAATTGCGACTCCATGACCTACGAAATTCCTCTCGAAAACCTTGACAGAGCCAGGCTTAAATATTTTCAATCCCGGTCCAGGGGGAAATCCTGAAAAAAATGAGCGCAATTGCACACAATGCTCAAAGCAATCGACGAGACCATGTCTCATGCGAGGAGATAAAAAATCATGGCCAGTGAGCTCAAGCGGTTGATCGATCAAGTGAGTCGGGAAAAAGGCATCGACCGCCAGACTTTGATCCATACGCTGGAAGAGGCCATCAAGTCTGCCATAAAAAAGAGATACGGAACCCGGTTCGATCTGGACGTCACTTTCAACGAGGAGTTCGGTGAAATAGAAGCCTTTCAGTTCAAGGAAGTGGTCGAGGAAGTGACGGATCCGGAAAAGCAGCTTTCTTTTCAGGAGGCGAGGCACCTGGATCCGGAGATCGAAGTGGGGGACGAATTGGGCATTCGCATGGACACAGATACCCTGGGGCGCATCGCCGCTCAGTCTGCCAAGCAGGTCATCATTCAGAAGATGAAGGATGCCGAGAGAGAAGTCGTCTTCGACGAGTACAAAAACCGCAAGGGTGAAATCGTCAACGGCATTGTGCAAAGGGTCCTCAAGCATGCCATCGTTGTCAACCTGGGCCCCTCGGAAGCCATGTTGCCCATCAAGGAACAGATTCCCAGGGAGGTCTACCGGCAGGGAGACCGCATACGAGCCTACGTTCTCGACGTGAAGAAAATCAGCAAGGGCCCGCAGATCATATTGAGCCGGACGCACCCGCATTTTCTCATTCAGCTCTTTCAGGGAGAAGTGCCCGAAATGGCTGAGGGAATCGTCAGCATCATTGCAGCAACACGGGAACCCGGCTCCAGAGCGAAAATCGCGGTGGTGTCCAAAAGTTCCGATGTGGATCCTGTGGGCGCATGCGTGGGAATGAAGGGAGCGCGTGTTCAGAATGTGGTGCAGGAACTCCATGGTGAAAAGATCGACATCGTGCCCTGGAACATGGATCCTGCCAAATTCGTTGTCAACGCACTGGCACCCGCAATCATCTCCAAGGTGATCATTGACCAGGCCAATCGAAGCATGGAGGTCGTCGTTCCCGATGATCAGCTGTCTCTTGCCATTGGCAAGCGAGGCCAGAACGTGCGACTCGCCTCAAAGCTCACAAACTGGCGGATCGATGTGAGCAGTGAGAGCAAGTACAACCGGAAAAAGCAGGCGGGGTATCAGGATTTTCTTCGCATAACCGGTCTCGAGGAAGAACTGGCGGATCGCCTTTACGAAAATGGGATCACCTCCCTGGAAGAATTCAACGAAGCCAGCTTTTCAGAGCTTTCAGACATCACTCACCTGCCTGAGGAGACCTTGCAAGCCATGAAACAAGAGGTGCTCGATCTCCTTCACAAAGAGCCAGTGGGCGATACGGGGATGCTTCAGGAAAGTGCGGGCCGGCAGATCCCCCAGGAAGTCGCCGGTGAGAACCCGGACGACAAGCAGGTGGTCGACATAGACCCCCATACGGGGGAAACCATAAATAGGACCGAAGAAGGGTAACCATGGATGGGAAAGGCCACGTACCCATCAGATCCTGCCTGGTGTGTGGTGTCAAAAGCCCCAAGTATCAGCTTCGACGACTGGCTCTCGACGGCCCCGAACCTCTGATCGTTGCGGATGGTCGACAGCGCCTGGGCGGCAGGGGAGCGTACGTCTGCCCCGAATGCTTGCCCCGCCTGACCTTCAGCAAAAGGGTGCAAAGAGCTTTCAGGGGTAGAGCCAGAGGCCTTGCTCAGCAGCCGGGTCCATCCATTTCATGAATTGGCAGCAACCGGTCATGTGCTGCTCACATGAGGGATGTTGAGTGTCCCATTGGATTGAAATGTCCTCTCTGGATTTATGAAAACAAGCGATCAAAAGGGTTGGAAGGCTGGCAGATCCTTCAGGCAGAGTTGTCCATGCCCGGACAAACCATTCGGTGGCCTTGAAGAAATTGCCTTGAAAGGTCTTTCATCATCCAAACAGGACGCAACGCCAGACGGGCTAAGGCCAAAGAATACAGAAATTACTATAGCGAAAAACACACATCGCTGTACAAGGGGGAAGTTTTCATGGCGCGGATGAGGGTGCATGAACTTGCGAAAGAACTCAATATGAACAACAAGGACCTGATAGACCGGATATTGAAGCTCGGTATCCAGGTTAAAAATCACATGAGCACTCTCACCGAATCCACGGTGGAGAAGATTCGGGACCAGTTTTCCGAGGCCAAAGGGCAGACCGTTGAACAAAGAAGGGTCGGCCGGGTCGTGGTTCGACGACGGAAAAAAGGTGCCCCGGAAGAAGCCACCGCAGCGGAGTCCTCACAAGAGGCCATGGAAGCTTCACCGGCCCCTGAAGTGCCTTCCGGACAGGAGGCGGCTCCGGAGCCACTTCCACAAGCGGACCAGCCCTCATCCAGGACTTTGCCCGAGGAAGAGATCGAGGAAAAGCCGGAAGCCGCCTTTCCTGCCGGGGAGGAACGGGAGGCCGAAAAGGCAGCGGAAACGACCCCTGTTCCAGCCATGGAGGAACCCCCCCAGGAACAGGAGGTGCAGCCGCAGGAAAAGGAAACACCGGCCACCCTTTCATCCCCATCAGCTCCTGCAGCGGGCGAAGCTCCGGAAGAATCCGCCGGGCACGTCTCACCGGAACACCTGCGGGAGGAACCATCCATGCCGGAAGGAAAAATACCCTTCCATGGGGAAAAAGAAGGCGCCGGGGAAGTTGCTCATGAGGGCGTGAAAGCCGAAGAGCCCGTGGAGCCCCCTTCGTCGACGGAAAAAGGCGCGCTGCAACAGGAGGACACCCTCTCTGGTGCCACTCCGGAGAGTGAAGAATCGGTTGAACCGGAAGAGGATGAAGAGGAAGACAGCAGTTCCGCTGAGAAGAAAACCAAGAAGCGCCGGCGCAAAAAGGTCAAGAAGGATGAACCGGCAAGGATCATCAAACTTCCTTCCATAATTTCCGAAGAGCCCGAGGAGGAGCCTGCGGTTTCCACCGTCGTGCCCACGCGCTTCAGAGGTGCTGAAGAGGGTGAATCCAAGGACCTTTCCCGCAAGAAAAAAATCAAGGCGGAAGAGCAGATTCGGGAAACCCCCGATCGCAAAAGGCAGAAACATCGCAAGGAAGTTTTTGAAAAGAAAGACCTTTACTCCAAAAAAGAGCTGGCAGCTCAGGCGGACAGAGGCCGCACCAAAGAGCGGGAAGCGGTCAGGGAACCCGGAAAGCCGGAAGCCACTCCCGCCGCCAAGGCCGGCAAGCGGCGCATTCGCGTGGAGGAAGCCATAACGGTGGCCAACCTTGCCAAGCAGATGGGAGTGAAAGCGGGCGATGTCATCAAGAAACTCCTTCTTCTGGGGGTGCCCGCCACCATCAATCAGGCTCTCGACTTCGAAACGGCGGGCCTCATAGCGGCAGAATTTGATTTCGAAGCTGAAAAGGCGGGTTTCGAAGAAGAAGAGATTCTGCAGACCCAGGTGGATCAGGAAGAGGATCTTCAGCTCCGTCCACCCGT
>PXBG01000118.1 GCA_003566995.1 Syntrophobacteraceae bacterium | reverse complement strand
TATGAAAGGATGATCGCTCTTTCGGCCGAAGTCTTTGTCATCGCCGTGAAACTTGCAGCACCCGTCATGGTCGTCATCCTGATGCTTCAGTTCGGGCTGGGTCTCATGGGCAAGTTCGCCCCCCAGATGAACATCCTCATGACGAGCTTTCCCCTTTCCATCATGCTCGGGCTGCTCTTTCTGGGGTTTTCCGTCATGGTGGTGGGGGATGCCATGACCCAGATTCTGGGCCACATGGTGCGATTCATCTTCGCATTGGCGCGATTGCCCTCCTGATAAATGGAACGGGAGCGGTCACGTGATGCATAGGATGTATGTAGTCGTGATTCGCATTGCTTTTGACAAAAAATTGACAACCAGGGTGCCATTGAGGGTGGGGAGTTGCCAACATGTCGGGTTCTCAAGAGAAAACAGAAAAACCGACCACCAAGAAGCAGACGGATGCCAGAAAAAAAGGACAGATTGCCAAAAGCAAGGATCTGAATGCCGTTTTTCTTTTGCTGGCGGCGGGGGTGACGGTCTACCTCAGTGGTGTGCTCATTTTCGAGGAATATCGCCGCATTCTCACCATGCTGTGGAGCGACGGGTTCAACCTGGGCCATGAATCGGCCTTCACGCACTCGGTGTTCCGCCAGGTGGCCATTCACATGTTCACCATGCTCGCACCGGTCCTGTTTGTGGTGACCGCCATTTCCATCTTCACCAACATTCTTCAGAACAAGGGGCTTCTCTTTGCCCTGGAGGCGATCAAGCCCAAGTTTTCCAAGCTGAACCCCATCAAGGGCCTGAAGCGGTTGTTCTCCATCAGGTCCGCCGTGGAGGTCATCAAGTCCATTCTCAAGCTGGTGGTGGTCGGTTCCGTGGTTTACCTGGTTTTGCGCAACGGGCAGGACATTTTTCTGCCCCTGGTCAGGCAGGATCCGGCTCAGATTCTAATGGCCGTTGGAGACCTGGGCCTCAAAATGCTCCTCATGGTGAGTGTCATCATGATTGTGGTGGGCCTGGCGGACTATGCCTTTCAGAAATGGCAGCACCAGAGGGATCTCAAGATGAGCAAGCACGAGGTGAAAGAGGAACACAAGCAGGTGGAGGGGGATCCTTTCATCAAATCGCGCATCCGATCCATTCAGAAAGCCATGGCCAAACAGCGGATGATGGCCAAGGTTCCCGATGCCACGGTGGTCATCACCAATCCCACCCATTTTGCCGTGGCGCTCCAGTATGAAAAGGGAATGAGCGCTCCCAAGGTGGTGGCCAAGGGGGTGGATCACGTGGCGGTGAGAATCATGGAGAAGGCGAGGAAGCACAAGGTTCCCGTAGTGCAAAATCCTCCATTGGCACGTGCTTTGTATAAACAGGTCAAACTGGAGGGCGCCATTCCCCTCAATCTCTACAAGGCGGTGGCGAAGGTGATCGCCAACATCTACCAGCAAAAGCAGAAGAAAAACTTTTGAGGCTTCTTTCCATCATGACCACGGCAGCGACCAACTCTCCATCCCTATTGAGCCGGCTCAGGCAGGTGTCCGACAGTGACGCCATGATGGGCCTTGGAATTGTGGTCATCCTCTCGGTCATGCTGCTGCCCCTTCCTCCCCTTGTCCTCGACATACTGCTGGCGGTGAACATTTCCATGGGGCTGGTCATTCTGCTCACGGCCGTCTATGCCCTGAAGCCCCTGGACTTTGCCATTTTTCCATCGGTGCTGCTGGTCACCACGCTCTTCCGGCTGGCCATCAATGTGGCGAGCACGCGTCTCATCCTGCTGCGGGGCCACGAAGGTCCCGAAGCCGCGGGTCAGGTCATCATGGCTTTCGGGCAGTTCGTGGTGGGCGGCAATTACGCCGTTGGTTTCATCATTTTCGTGATCCTGGTCATCATCAACTTCATGGTCATCACCAAGGGCACAGAGCGCATTTCGGAAGTGACGGCCCGTTTCACCCTGGACGCTCTGCCGGGAAAGCAGATGAGCATCGATGCAGACCTCAACGCAGGTCTCATCAGCGAACTGGAAGCCAAAAACCGCCGCGAAACGGTGCGGCAGGAGGCTGATTTTTACGGCACCATGGATGGCGCCAGCAAATTCGTGCGGGGGGATGCCATTGCGGGCATCCTGGTGACTTTTGTCAACATCCTCGGTGGGCTGGGAATCGGAGTGATTCAAAACTCCATGAATATTTCCGATGCATTGAAAAACTACACCCTTCTCTCCGTCGGAGATGGGCTCGTGTCCCAGATTCCCGCCCTCATCATCTCTTCGGCGGCGGGCATTCTTGTGAGCAGGGCCGAATCGGGTTCGGGCATGGGAAAGGCGTTCCGCAAGCAGTTCAACCTGTACCCCAAGCCCTTCCTGCTGGCGGGCGGCATGCTTTTTCTCCTGGCCGTCGTTCCTGGATTTCCCTTCCTGCCTCTGGCTCTGGTGGGAAGCGCCTTTGTGGCGGCGGGAGTTTATCAGATCAGGAAAAACGCCCACACCTCCGGGGACGAGGGAGGAGAAACAGCTCCGGAGGAAACTTCCGCAACGGGCGAGACCAGCGACATGCCTCCACCCCTTGATGTTCTGGAGCTGGAAGTGGGCTATGGCTTGATTCCCCTGGTGGATGAGTCACAGAGCGGGGATCTGCTCCCCCGAATACGCGCCATAAGACACCAGCTGGCCAATGAACTGGGAATGATTGTGCCACCCCTTCACGTGCGGGACAACCTGCAGCTGAAGCCTTCCGAATACCGCCTGCTCCTCAAAGGGAACACGGTGGGCAAGGGGGAACTCATGCTGGGCCACCATCTCGCTCTCAGCCCTGGTGATGCGGAAGGAGAGGTGAACGGCATTCCCACCCGGGATCCCACCTTCGGCCTCCCGGCTGTCTGGGTTCCCGACAACGAGCAGGAAGCCGTTGTGCGCGGGGGGCACACGGTCATCGACCATTCCACCGTGGTGGCCACACACCTCACGGAGCTGTTCAAGAAACACGCCGATGAGCTTCTCAGCCGCCAGACGGTGCAGCGTCTGCTGGACAACCTCATGGAAAGCCAGCCCAAGCTGGTGGAGGAACTCGTTCCCAATCTGCTCTCGGTGGGGGCAGTCCAGAAGGTCCTTCAGAATCTCGTGAACGAACGTGTTTCCATCAGGGATCTTCAGACCGTTTGCGAAACCCTGGCCGACTATGGCCCCATGGTCAAGGACCCCGATATCCTCACGGAATATGTGCGGCAGGCCCTGGCCAGGACCATCACGAAGCCCTATGAGACCTCCGATGAAAAACTTCATCTGATCACCATTCAGCAGGATTTGGAGGATCGGATGGCCAAGAGTTTGCAAAAGACAGAGCAAGGGACCTACCTGGCCATAGACCCTGAATTCATGAGGCAGCTCATCCAGGCCACCAATATGGAAATCAAAAAAATCATCAACATGGGAATGCATCCGGTGATCCTTTGTTCGCCCATGATTCGCAGGCATTTGAGAAAGCTCCTGGAACGGTTCCTGCCGGAAGTGGCCGTTTTGAGTCACAATGAGCTGAGTGGGCATCTGGAAATCAAATCCGTTGGGATGATCAGGTTCAAGCATGCAGGTCAAGACGTATAGAGCCCCCACCATCAATAGAGCCCTGGAGCTTGTGAAAAGCGAGCTGGGAGAAGACGCTCTCATCCTTGGCAACAAGAAGGTGTCCGTGTCCCCCACGGAGAACTACGTGGAGGTGATGGCGGCCATCGATCCCGGCAACCCGGATCCCTTGCCGTCTCAACCGGCCCCTGGCTTGGAGGTTCAGGCTCAGCAGGACCTCCAGGAAATCAAAAGCTTTCTGTCTCTCCTCATTTCTTCCAAGGATTACTTCAGCCGGCTTCAGATGCAGGAGCCCCTTGCAGAAGTCTATCACAGCCTTCTCATTCGAGGCCTTGACGAAAAGCACTGTTACGTTCTTTTGAAAAACGCCCTGACCCAGTCCGAGGACACGGCCCTCGCCAAGCGGCAGGTGGTGGAAAGCTTTTGCCGGGAACTTCTCGCCCGCATAAAGTTTGCCAGGCCCTTCCACAATTTGACACCCACCGCCAGCGATCCGTGCACCTTTTCATTCCTCGGGCCCACGGGGGTGGGCAAAACGACGAGCCTGGCCAAACTGGCGGCCTATCTCAAGATCAAGCGCTCCCTGGAAGTGGGAATCATTTCCATAGACAACTACCGCATCGGCGCCGCGAGCCAGCTGAGCACCTATTCAGAGATCCTCGACATTCCTTTTCAGGTGGTTCAGAGCACCGTGGAGTTCCAGCACGCACGGCAGCAGTTCAAACACCACGATGTGGTGCTGGTGGACACGAGCGGCAGGAATTACCTTCGGCGGTCTCATGTGCACGAATTGAAGGAACTGTTTGGAAAGAACAGGAATCTGCATCATTTTCTGGTGCTCAGCGCAGCGGCCAAAGACAATGATCTCAAGCAGACCATCCTGCACTTCGATCCCATTCCCCTGCACAGTCTCATTTTCACCAAGGTCGATGAGACCCTCACCATCGGGTCTGTCATCAATCAGCTCCTCCGTTTTTCCTGTCCTGTCTCCTACCTGGGCACGGGGCAGCAGGTGCCGGAAGACATGGAGCTGGCCAGTCCCCGAAGGCTGCTGTCGTTTTTATTTCCCTCGAAAAATGGAGATTCGGGGAAGAATTGAAGGGGGGTTTGAAAAGAAAATGTTGTCGTCGCAACATTGGCAGAAAATCCAAAAGAGGAAAGCTCTAGGGTCGGCAAGGAAAGGACAAGAATGGATCAGGCACTGGGATTGCGAAAGGACTTGATGGGAGACAAGCCCTGGAAAGGAACATATGCGGAACCCCTTTCCCCGGTGAACAGGGGTGTGAGGGTGATGTCCGTGAGCAGCGGTAAGGGCGGGGTGGGCAAGAGCAACATCGTGGTCAACCTGGCCCTGGCCCTGGACCGTCTCGGTCTGCGCGTCATGCTGATGGATGCCGATTTGGGGCTGGCCAACATCGACCTGCTGCTCGGCCTCACCCCCCGGTTCAATGTGGGGCATGTGCTTGCGGGCACGAAGCGCTTCAGTGAGGTGCTGGTGGCGGGGCCGGGCAACATTCGCATACTGCCCGCCTCCTCGGGCATTCAGGAGCTGACCAAGCTCACGGACGATCAGAAGCTCCATTTTCTGGAGATGCTCGACGAGGTGGATGTGGAAATGGACGTCATGCTCATCGACACGGGGGCGGGCATTTCGGACACGGTGTTGTACTTCAATCTGGCGGCCCAGGAGAGGATCATCGTCATCACTCAGGAACCCACCTCCCTCACGGACGCCTACGCCCTCATCAAGGTGCTCTACACCAGGCATGGAGAGCGGCATTTCAGAATCATCGCCAACGGAGTGGATGACGAAAAGTCGGGAAAGATGGTTTTCAGCAAAATCAGCAAGGTGGCCGATCACTTTCTGGATGGACTCTCGCTGGATTTCCTGGGAAGCATTCCGAAAGATCCTTTCATTCCTCAGTCGGTGTTGCAGCAGAAGGCCCTGCTGGAACTCTATCCCCAGTCACCTTCCGCCCGGGCTTTTCTTCGCATGGCCGACCAGATCCAGCGGCAGCCCCCCCGTGTCACTCCCGGATCCATACAGTTTTTTTGGAAACGTCTGATGAATGTTTGAAAAACAAAGGCAAGGGAATGCCATGCTTCAAAGAGATGTGCTCTTGAAAAGCGATTTGCCTGTTCGGGGTTCCTGCACTGCCAGGTGCCAGCAAGCCTACAGGGGCTCTGCTCCTGTAAGGCGAAGGGACTTGGGGGAGAGGGAAGAACTGATCATGGAACACGCCGGAGTGGTCAAATTCATGGCGTTGAGGCTGGTCGCCCGGCTGCCGTCCCATATCGCCGTGGATGATCTGGTCAACGCCGGTATCATCGGCCTCATGGATGCCCTGGACAAGTACGATTCCGCCCAGGGGCTCTCCTTCGAGGCCTACGCCAAGATAAGGATCAGGGGGTCCATGCTGGATGAAATCCGGGCCATGGACTGGGTGCCCAGGTCTTTGCGTCAGAAAAGCAGCGAGCTGGGCAAAGTCTGTTCCCGGTTGGAACATCGCCTCAACCGCCCTCCCACGGATGAGGAAATGGCCGGGGAGATGGGCATTTCCTGCAGTGAATATCACAAAATTCTCGACGAGATCAAAGGCATCTCCCTCATACCGGAAGACATTCAGGACGTCGGCGTGGAAGGGCGTGGGTCGAGAGCCCTTGCCGCCGACAAAGACGATGTTTTCGACGGGGCTTACAAAAAAGAGCTGAAAGCAAAGCTGGTGGAAGGCATCCGGTCACTGTCCCTCAAAGAGCAGCAGATTCTCATGCTCTATTATTACGAAGAGCTGACCATGAAGGAAATCGGATCCGTGATGGGATACACGGAGTCGCGCATTTCGCAGATTCACACCAAGGCCATCGTGAAACTTCGGACCCGGCTGTCCCGCAGGCTGGGCAAGGACGATCTGCCCGATGCCTTGCAGGCGCCATATGAAGAACACGGTTCTTGAAGCCCATCCAGTTCCCGCAGGCCCCTCAAGGGCCATGTTGTTGATTCAGGGATTTGTGTTCGGTTTTACTTCGTCGTCCCCGCGAAGGCGGAGATCCTGAAGATCTTGAAAAAGCTGGGTTCCCGCCTTCGCGGGAATAACGTAAAGGTGCTTTTGCACTGGTTGAGACAGCTCAGCGCCTTGAGACAGCTTGAGTCAACAGCATTGCCCTCGGGGTATGGGTGACCCATTCCAAAATGTCCCACACGGGGTTGAGACAGCTTGAGTCAACACCATTGCCTTCGGGAAGAGGTTGAACTCATGGCCAGGGGGCGAGGGTGACGAAAGGGGAGTTTTCAGGGGCAGGAAAAGCACTGCCTGTGCGGGCTGGGGGATGAACCATGAGCAAGAAGAACTGGGATCGGTTGGTCGAAGAAGACGCCGAGTTTCATGACGAATTCGATGAAAGCATGCTCAGCGAAATTCAGGAGCAGTTTCAAAAGGATTCCCGAGCCAACTCCATTGGAGGTTCCTCATCCGCAAGGGAAGAAGGGCAGGACGAGGAAGACCATTCCCTTCAGGGTGCGCCCGAAGGGGAGGAGGCCCGGTCCGGGAGCCCGGAGGAGTTTCTCGATTTCGAGGAATTCAGTCAGTCCTTCGAGCAGGATGACACCGGTGAGCAGGATGACACCGGCCGGGAAATAGAGCTGGATCCCTCCTTCCAGGAGAGGCCCTCAAAAGAAGGGATGGAAGACGAGGGGGAAAACCAGCCCTCCCTTCCTTCGCCGCCACGGGTGCATCGAAAAAAAGTGATCGTCATGGCGGCACTGGGTCTTTGCCTTTTGTTGGGGGGAGGGGGAATCCTTGCGCTCCTGTCCCCTTTTTCCGGCGAGGATGAAGGTCCTGCCACCCGCATTCGCCAGCCCATTCCCCTCTATTTTTTCAGTGAAAAACAGGAGTATTTCTTCCTGGCCCGGTCGGAAGATATTTCCGAGTTTTTGATCCTTGAGCTCCAGCTGACATTTGAAGGGCAAGGGGCACGAAAATTTCTGGAACAGGGGGAAATCCAATTGAGAGATCACATTTACCGTTTTCTCATGGAGCAGCAAACTTCCGGCAACACTTTTTCCCAGTGGCAGTCGGTCCTGGAAAATTCCCTTGTCAGGACGATCAAGGAAGAAATGCCCGAAAGCAACCTGCAAAAACTTTCCATCACAAACCTGGAGAGAGTTTGACGGGGTCATGAAGGATCCGGGCGTTTGGGGGAGAACCTTTTATGGAGCAATCCTTTTTCATTGCATTGCTGCTGGTGCTTTTGGACGGAGTTCTCATCGTCTGTTTCATCCTCCTGTGGAGGCGACGGTCACGCCTTCCGGAGGGCTCCCAGGAGCTGAAACAAAACCTGCAGCAGCTGATCAACGAGATGAACGGCATGACGGCCACTTTCGCCACCAACCTGGAAGAACGCATGGCCATCGTTCAGCGCGTCACGGCTCAACTGGACGAGAAGATTCGCGAGGCGGAAAAAATGGTCAAAGACCTGGACCGGGTGAAACAAAAGGAGCCCCCCTCCAGGTCGGCCAAAACCCCTCCAAAGAACAGCGAAGGGGAGCAGGTGGTCCTCCTGGCGAAAAAGGGCCTCGATGCGGAAGCCATTGCACGAAAGCTCCAAAAGCCCGTGGGTGAGGTGGAACTCATCCTGAACCTGAAAAAACTCTCCTTGGAAAACCGCTGAGGGCCCATCTTCCTCAGCCCTGCAAAAAAATCCCTGTGCCCCATTTCGACGGGAAAACTCTGCCCTTTTTTCTTCTTCTCACCTACACGGCGGCCTCTCGGAAAATGAACTGAAATTCCCTCCTGCGGGCTTCACCAGGAGACCGGGAGGAGTGGCACCTTCGTTGCATGTATTATGCAATACAAAAAAAGGAGGCTGCAATGCGCATAGGGCATTTTGCCGCGGTCATCGGAATGCGGCAGCAGGAAAAGAATCTCGCGGTCATCGCCAACAATCTCGCCAACGTGGGCACGGCCGGCTACAAGAAGGAGAACGCGCACTTCTCCGATTACGTGTACCAGACCACCTACACCTCCATGGAGCAGGGCCCGGTGAAAACCACTCAGCAGTCCCTGGACCTGGCTCTCACGGGAGAGGGGTTTTTCCGGGTGCAGACGGAAGACGGCATTCTCTATACGAGGAACGGAAACTTCACCCTCAATGAAGAAAATGAACTGGTGACCCAGGAGGGATGGCCCGTTCTGGGGGAGGGGGGCCCCATCCAGGTGGCGAGTTCCCAGTTGCGCATCGAGCGCGACGGTCAGGTTTTTGACAAACAGGAGGGGGAAGAGGAGTACGAGCTTGCGGGCATGCTCGACATCGTGGAATTTCCCGGCGATGTTCTCCTGGAAAAAGCCCGCAATGGCTACTTCAAGCCCAAAGACGAAGATCTGGAGCCAATGCCCGCCGAGGCCACCCGGGTGCAGCAGGGGGCTCTGGAAAATCCCAATTTCACTGCCGTTGAGGAAATGACGAGGCTCATCGATTCCCAGCGGATCTTTGAAGCCTACACAAAAATTTTGCAGGTATTCGACCATCAGGACTCGCAGTTGATCAGCAAACTGGGAAGTCAGTGACAGGAGGAAGGATAGAAAATGATCAGGAGTCTCTGGACCGCTTCAACGGGCATGTCCTCGCAGCAAATGAACATGGACGTGATCTCTCACAACCTGGCCAATTCCAACACCACGGGCTTCAAGCAGAGCCGGGCCAATTTCGAGGACCTCATGTATCAGACCATTGTGCCCCCGGGGGCCAATGCGGGAGAGGACAACATCCTTCCCGTGGGGGTTCAGGTGGGCATGGGGGCCAAAACGGCTTCGGTGCAAAAGAACTTTGTGCAGGGAAATTTTGTGGAGACGGGAAACAAGCTCGATCTCGCCATCGAGGGCAACGGGTTCTTCACGGTGCTGCGCAACGGGGAGGAAGTGTACACCAGGGCCGGTAGCTTCAAACTGGACCAGGATGGATTCATCTGTGACGCGGAAGGAAACCGGCTGCAGCCGGAAATCAACGTGCCCGTTGAAGCCACGGGCATCAACGTGGATTCGGGGGGGACCGTCACCGCCATGAGCCAAAACGGTGAAATTCTTGCCGTGGACAACATCACCCTGTCTCACTTCGCCAACCCCGCGGGCCTTTCGAGCATCGGCAGGAACTATTTCGTCTCCACGGAAGCCTCGGGGGATGCCGTGGAAGGAGACCCTGGCATGGATGGACTCGGCAGTCTCCTTCAGGGCTTCCTTGAGAACTCCAACGTGAATGTGGTGGAGGAGATGGTCAACATGATCGTGGGCCAGCGGGCTTACGAAGCCAATTCCAAGGTGATCAAGGTCTCCGACGAGATGCTGCAGATGGCCAACAATGTCAAGGTCTAGAGGCCTTGGGGCGCTGCCCGTTCCAATGTCTGAACATCATTCAGGGGGGAGAAGGACATGAGCAAGCCTGCGGCGGCGGTTCTCCTTGGAGCCATTCTCATCTCAGGGCTCTTGTCCCTTTCGGGGGCCATGCTTTGGCCTGGCAACGCTCACTCCAGGGACCTTCTCACGCTCACGGCCTTGCCCGTGGTGAAGGCTCAGGATGAAACGGTGAAGCTCCTGGAGCTTTTCGAACAGGAAACAGTCCCTTCCCCGTGGCGGGAACTCATGTGGAAGGAGGGAATCGGAAAGATTGCCGGGGAGGGGGAAGTGAAATACATCTACGCCGATCAGCTCAGAGACTTCCTGGTGGAATTCCTTGCCTTTCACGGCATGCCCCGGGACCGCCTTGTCCTGAATCTTCCGGACCAGATCGTGGTGAAGCGCCAGTCCCTGCAGGTCTCCAGGGAGCAGATCATAGAAATCTACAAGGATCATCTTCTGAAAAGGACGGGCAGGGGGAGGGAGAACCTGGTGATCGAAGACGTGCGGTGTTCGGGAAGCCTGGTCCTTCCCCCCGGAAAACGGGAAAGCCGCGTGGTGGCCAAACCGGGAGAGACCTATCATGGCCGCGTGACCCTTTCCGTGGAGTTTCTCGTCAACGGGAGCAAGGGGGGAAGTTCCCTGGTGAGCGCC
>PXBG01000151.1 GCA_003566995.1 Syntrophobacteraceae bacterium | reverse complement strand
CGTAGAGCCGGGAAGCGATGTCGTTTTGGATGACCACTCCCACGCGGGCCTTGTGCTGGTCCACAAAACCCTTCAAGCTTCGAAGGCCGTGGCCTCCTATGGTGGATGTGTGCTTGATTTCCACGCCCACCAACCCGAAATCCCCTTCCAGCACCAGGTCCACTTGGGCCCCCCCGGCTGTGCGGTAATAGGCATACTGGTGGCCCACTCCCAGGCCGTTCAACTGGCGGATCACCTCCACCACCACCATCCCTTCCCAGGATGACCCCATTTGCGGGTGGGTCAGCAAAGCCTCCTGGTCCGGAATGCGCAGGAGCGCATGGAGGAGGCCACTGTCGCGCAGGTGGCCCCGTGGATGCTTGACCACCCGCTTCAGCGCGTTCCTCGTGTAGGCTGGAATCCTGCGCCAGAGGAAGGTTCCGTGGGCGATGTCGAAATAGTCGCGAACTGTGGGCTGTGAGACTTCCAATGCCCGGGCCGTCTCGGAATAATTGCACCCGGCCTGAAAGGCCCCCCAGCAATTCAAGAAATCTGCGAAAACGGAGCTCATCCAGGCCGGGAAAGAGTCCCTTGATGTCCCGAAAGAGGTACGTCTGAACATACTGCTCGGTCCAGTGGGACCGAAACATTTGTGAAGGGTGGAGCCACGGTTCAGGGTATCCTCCTCGAAACCAGTATTCGTGGGCCAGTGCAATATCTCCACGGGGATCGAGACCGGCAATGAGATCCCGGGGGCCGGCCTTACGGTTCTGCAGCCTTTGAAGGAAAGAGTCGCGCCCCACCGTTTCCGTGACTTCCTCCCAGGAAAGGGGACTCATTTCGATGGTGCCGATCCGCCCCGCAAGGCTTTCGGAAATGGAATGCAGAAGGGAAGGAGAACTGGAGCCCGTGATGGCAAAGCGGCCGGGTTCGTTGCCATTGGCATTAATGGCGATGGGAAGGGCGGGAAACAGCGAGGGAAAAACCCACGCTTCCAAGGAGTGGGCTGAACATAAAAATGATCGTTTTTCCAATGCCATTCCCGGGCCTGCGGGAATGCAGCCGACTAAGAACTTTCAGGGCCGCCGCCCTGGCAGGGGCGACGTGCAGTTTGTGGGTAAGAACCGCACGTTTCGCTCTCGATTCCCGCCTGGGCGGGAATGACGTGAAGGGGTTTTCCCATGGGTTGAAGGGGCGTCGGTCAGCCGCGTCGTGTTGCCTCCCTTTCTACGTTTCCATGCTGAATTTCCAGGCGCAGAACCATTCTTCGGGATGGGGGTCGGGAGGACAGCCCACACATTCCGTGACGATGCGGTCGTCCACACAGCGGGCAAAGAAGGGGTATTCCAGCATGCCCGCCGATTTGCAGGGGTAGTCCGCAAGGCCCTTTCGCTTCCGGGCGCTCTGAACACGGCAGTCGTCCATGCGGAAGATGAAACTGCTGGCGTCCACGGGATGGATGGATTGTTTGTTGATGCGGGCGTAGAGGCGGAAAGCGAGGGCTCTTTGAAGGCCCTCGAGGCCCGCCCTTGAAGGAAGGCCCAGCAGTTCCTTGATTCGAAAAGCCTCATAAGGTGAAAACCGGGTCCAGCAGGTGTCGTTGCAGCGCTTTGCCGCGTCCATGCCATGATGGCGTTCCACCGTCTGGAACCACACCCCGTCGCTGGCCAGCCAGTTGACGGCCACTCCGTCCAAAAGCTCCATGAGTTCCTCCCTGCTCAGGGAGGTGAGGGCTTTGGGCACCCCTCCTTCCATCTCGAACCCGAGAATTTTGGAGAGACGCTTCAGGATGATGCTCCAGGCCTGGTCTCCCGCCTCCTTTTCCAGGGCGATGGCCCGGTCCGTCCCCAGCTGGTAGTCCACTTCGCGGAACCAGCACCCATAGTGAATGAGCGATCTGCGGAAACCATCCAGAATAAACTGAATCAATTCCCCCTCAGACAAGTCTTCAAAGGATTGGGGCGCTGCTTTGCCGCTCATGGATTCTCCTCCTCCTCGCCGTGCTGCCTGGAATGAACGTGTGAAGGGCCCGATGGTGCCCGGAAGCAAGTCCTGCCTGACAGGCTACAACGGTGCTTCGGGGAAGATCAAGGGCAAATTGTTTCGATGACCGTTCCCATGGCCATGCTCATGATTTGGGGGATTGCGCGGGGGCCTGATTCGTTGCCGGCGTGAGGCAGGGAGCGGGAAGCTACCAAAAGGCCCAATTCCAGGAGCCTGGATTCCCGCCTTCGCGGGAATGACGTGTCAGGGGGTTCAATGACCTGGAAGGGGTCTTGGCCGTGGTGGAGATAGCGCGTGGGAATGGCTGGTGTCTTGCCGGAGGGGGAAGGAGCTGAAAGATGATATTTCAAGACCTGACCCCCTCCAGGGGGGCATCAAAAAATGGCCCGGGCGAATTCCTGTGGATCGAAGGGTCGGAGGTCTTCCAGGCTTTCACCGATGCCGATGTAGCGCACGGGAATCTGCAGTTCATCGCAGATGGCCACGGCGATGCCTCCCTTGGCCGTGCCGTCCAGCTTGGTCAGAATGAGGCCTGTCACGCCGATAGTTTCCTTGAAAAGGCGCGCCTGGGAAAGAGCGTTCTGGCCCGTGGTGGCGTCGAGGACCAGCCAGATTTCGTGAGGCGCCCATTCCATCTTGCGCTGGAGGGTGCGGTGGACTTTTTTGAGCTCTTCCATGAGGTTCACCTTGGTGTGCATGCGGCCCGCCGTGTCCAGAAGGAGCACGTCCATGTGCCTCGACACGGCCGCATCCATGGCGTCGAAGGCCACCGCTGAAGGGTCCGAGCCGCTTTTCTGCCGAATGACGGGCACATGGGCTCTTTCCCCCCACAGGACCAGCTGTTCCACGGCGGCGGCGCGGAAGGTGTCGCAGGCGGCCAGCATGACCTTTCGCCCTTCCCCTTTGAACTGGTGAGCCAGCTTGCCGATGGTTGTGGTCTTGCCCACACCATTCACCCCCACCACCATGATGACGAAGGGGTGCTGGGCAGAAAGGTCCAAGGGAGGAGAAGGCACGTCCAGAATGGATTGAATTTCCTGCCGAAGCTGTTCCCGAAGCTTTTCCGGTTCCTTGAGCTCCTTGCGTTTTATTTTTTCCGTCACCCGCTGCAGAAGGGTCTGGGTGGTCCGCACCCCCAGGTCCGACGTGATGAGCACTTCTTCCAGGTCGTCGAGGAGGTCCATGTCGATGGTTTTTTTGCCGAGCACCAAGCGGTCCACGCGGGATGTGAAGTTTTCCCGTGTTTTGTGCATGCGCTCCCGGAGGCGCCGGAAGAAGCGCCGCTTCTCTTCCGGTTCTTCATCCTTCTGAGATGCGCCGTCCTGGTCTTCCTCTTCTTCCAGGAGGTCGTCCAGGATGATGATTTCCTCTTCGGGTTCCTCTTCCGGCGGTTCTCCTTGTGGAGTTTTGGTTTCCTGGGGGTCTTCCTCAGGAGGATCGGCGTTTTTCGCCATGTTCATGTCTTCCCGAACTTCCATGGACTGACCG
Source organism: Syntrophobacteraceae bacterium (assembly GCA_003566995.1). Taxonomy (GTDB): domain Bacteria; phylum Desulfobacterota; class Syntrophobacteria; order Syntrophobacterales; family Syntrophobacteraceae; genus SLCH01. The sequence goes on along the minus strand of PXBG01000151.1, from coordinate 77,589 downwards.
GCAGGGGGAGACTCCCCGGGGGGTACCTCTTCGGATGGCTGAGTCCCCGTTTCCGCAGGAATAGAAGGTTTATTCTTGTTCTTCTTCTTTTGTTTGAACCATTTCATCATGAATCCTGGCGCTCCTTCTGGTAATTGTAATATGCCCTGTTCCTGCCCGGTGCGCCATGTGCAACGCCGCCTGCTCAGCACGGGAATTTTTCCGGGTGAAAGGGGCTCTGCCGGGCGGGAACCCGGCGTCTCCATACAGGATCGGTCTTTTTTTTATCTGCCATGTTTCACTGGGCGAGTATAGAAGGCAAGGGCAGTGAAAGACAAGGTGATTCTTGCGTGAATTCTCCAGAAACACCTGAAGTTGCATGGGCTTATGAATGTTTTGAATTTTGGCAAAGCTGCCGCATCCATGGCAGGGGAGGGTGAAGTGGACGAAAAGGTTCTGGGACGCGAACTGATCCGGATTTGCGGGAAGCTGGTAGAAAAAGGCCTCATTGCGGCCACCGATGGAAACGTGAGCTGCCGCCTGGCCGCAGACCGGATCCTCATCACGCGGAGCGGCACGGCCAAGGGGGACATTTCCGTGTCGGATCTTCTCACGGTGGACTCACAGGGAAAAGTCCTGGCCGGTTTTGGAAGGCCTTCCAGTGAAATCCGCATGCACCTGCTGGTCTATGAGAAAAGGCCCGATGTGCAGGCCATTGTCCACGCCCATCCAGCCATGCTGACGGCCCTAACCTTGGCGGGTGTGGCCTTCGATGCACGGATGCTTCCCGAAGTGTGGCTGACCATGGGGCCTGTGCCCACGGCTCCCTACGCCACTCCCTCCACGGAAGAAGTGCCCCGGTCCATTGCACCGCTGGTGGAGGATCACCAGGCCATTCTTCTGGAACGGCACGGGTCCCTCACCATGGGCGGCACTCTCGAAGAGGCCTATCAACGGCTGGAAAAGCTGGAGCACGCGGCTCACACCCTTTTTTACGCACGGCTTCTTGGGGGGGAAAAGGTGGTGCCTCTTGGGCCGGCTGAGCTGGAGAGGCTGGACCGGGTCCGTTATAAAAATGCCGGTTCATGAGGGGAGCAGAGGGCACTGTTTTGTTTGTTGGGGTGGTGGTGTCAGGGGATTTGCCATGATTTCAGGGGGTGGATAGGAGTCCTGGATTCCCGCTGAAAGCATGCGGGAATGACGGTTTTGGGGGTTGGTTGTATGGGGACGGTTTTTGGGGTGTGATTCCTGGTTCCCGGCAACGCAGCCACCGGGAGCCAGGAATTGAAGTTTTTTCGCAACCTTTTCCCTTGAAGGGAATTGGCGGGCTCACGCCTTCAGAATGCGCGCGTCCACGACCACCAGGCCTTCGGGGTAAGCGAAGACAGGGTTGAGGTCGATTTCAACGATGTCGGGATGGTCTTGTGCGATCTGGGCCAGGTTGAGCAGGGCGTCCGCCAGGGCTTCCACATCGATTTTCTGCTGTCCCCGGTAGCCTTTCAGCAATGGAGCGGCCTTGATTTCATGGATCATCTCCAGGGCGTCGTCCCGGTCTATGGGGAGCAGGCGCAGGGACACATCCCGGAACAATTCCACGGTGATGCCTCCAAGGCCGAACATGACCATGGGCCCGAACTGCTCGTCGCGGTTCATGCCCAGAATGACTTCCAGTCCGGGGCTGGCCATGGCGCTCACCACCACGCCGTCCAGCGTGGCCTCGGGATGCTTTTCCTGAATGCCCGACAGCATGCGGTCGTAGGTGGCCCTCACGTCCTGGGCGGACAGGATGTTGAGCTTCACCCCTCCCACGTCCGATTTGTGCAGGATATGGGGGGAGTCGATTTTAACGGCCACGGGAAGTCCCAGCTGGTGGGCCACATGAGCGGCCTTTCCGGGGCTGTCGGCGGAACGGCTCACGATGCAGTCGAATCCCTTCCCTTCCAGAAAGCGGAAGCACTGGGAGAGGCTCATCTGGGATTTGCCTTCCGCCGCGGGAAAAGTGTGCTTGGCCTTCTGGCCTTTCATGCTGGGTGGAATGAGGTGAGACAGGGCGCGTATGCCCCTTTCGGGCGTGGGAAAAACGGGGATACCCGCATGGTGCATCTTGAGTTTTTCCTCCCGTTCCACCTCCGCACCCCCCAGGAACATGACGAGTTCGTTCTGATGGGGGGTCACCACCGTGGACGCGTCCAAAACGGGGTCCCCGAAGATGATGCCCACTGTGTCGAAGTGAGGCCTCGCCCTCTGAATGACTTCCTGGAACATCTTGGCGTTGGCATCTCCCGTGAGATCCAGGGGGTTGCCGCGAATGGCGTGAGGAGGAATGATGCCTTCCAGCTGGTCGGCCAGCTCTTTGGGCAGGGGAGGCACCTCCAGCCCTTCCTGTTCGGCGGCGTCCGTGGCCAGAATGGCGGCGCCTCCGGAAGTGGTCACAAAAAGGATGCGGTTGCCGTCGGGAGGATTGAGGTAGGCCAGTCCCTTGGCGAAGTCGTAGAAATCCTGGATGGTTTCCGCCCGGCACACATCGTTTCGCTGAAAGATGGAAGAATAAATGGCGTCGGCTCCTGCCAGAGACTTGGTGTGGGATTCGGCGGCCACCTTTCCTCCCGGCGTGCGGCCTGCCTTGAGAATCACCACGGGCTTGGTGACACGGCCTAGTATCTTCTGAAAGCGTTCCGCATCCTTGGTTCCTTCCAGGTAGATGGCGATGACGCTGGTGTTGGGGTCTTCTTCAAAATATTCCATGAGGTCCAGTTCGCTCACGTCGGCACGGTTGCCCAGGCTCACGAAGCTGGAAACCCCCAGTTCCTCCACGGAAAACCAGTCCATCATGGCCGCGCCCACGGTTCCGCTCTGGCTGATGACGGCCACGCGACCCTTCTGGGTGAGGAGGGGCCAGGATGCACAGAGGGGGTGGTAGGGATTGTTCACTCCCTGGCAATTGGGGCCGATGAGGCGCACATCATATTCTTTGGCGATCCTGGCCACTTCGTTCTGCAGGGCTTCGCCTTCATCGCCGGCTTCGCTGAAGCCCCCCGTGACGATGATCGCCCCTTTCACGTGCTTTTCGCCACAGTCCTGGATGGCCTGAGGCACAAAGCGCGAGGGAATGATCACCACGGCCAGGTCCACTGCGTCGGGAATCTCCTTCACGTTGGTGAAGCAGGTGAGTCCCAGGATGCGCTCCGTTTTTGGGTTGATGGGATAGATGGCTCCCGGGAAACCGCCTTCCACCAAGTTCTTCAAAATCTCGTGGCCCAGTTTTTCAGGACTCTCGGACGCGCCGATGACGGCGATGCTCTGAGGATGAAAAAAACAGCGTAGATCGCTGGTGGACATGAGGACCTCCCTTCTGACGATTGCACCTGCGGGGGCAAGTGGAAAAGGGGGTGTTTTGGGAGCGCAGGCCGGGATTTTCCCCGGAAATGCATTTCGCTTCCTCCGGAAGTCTCCCGGCCTGCACTTGAAGCCTGGCGGTTCCCCATGGTTCCCCCTTGCGGGGCCATGAGAATTCAGGCCTTATTTTTTGGCTTTTTCAACCACCCGCGCATTGAACTTCTCTGCGTTGATGATGAACCGGTCGTGAGTGGCCTCACCAATTTTTTCCACTTCATCAAAGGCTTCCAGTTTGAAAGAAAGCTTGCGCCCTTCCACGGCCGTGATTTCCGTTTTGACGGTGACTTCCATTCCAAGGGGTGTGGCCGCGGTGTGCTTGAGATCCATGGAAATGCCCACCGACTGTTCCCCGGGTTGCAGGTGCTGATCGATCAGCTCTGCGGAAGCTCTCTCCATGAGGCCTCCCAACTGGGGCGTCGCAAAGACGTCGGGAAGATTGGGGTAGAAGAGTTGTGCCGAATGTTCCTGACCGGACTTGATCTTCACCTGGTGTGTCATTCCCACTTTAAAGGGTGTACTCATGGCTCCTCCTGCTTAAAATGTGAAACGATTTGTCTCCACGCCTGCTTCAAAAAATACAATAAATCATTATAGAATCATAATCAAAGACATCTGAAGATTGACTTTGAATTAATCGTTTCTTAACTTTCTCCCATTGAACAACAATGGTTTTTGATGACCTGCCGTGAACTTGGAAGAACTTTGCGGATGAGTCTCACGACCCGCAGCTTCCATCGGAAATTGGCGAAACAACCGTGAACAAGCAGACTTGAAAGGGGAACAATATGTCGAAGACGGAAGAACATCTGCGCGAGGCCTTTGCCGGTGAATCTCAAGCCAACCGCAGGTATCTCGCTTTTGCCGAGAGGGCTGAAGACGAAAACATGTCGGGCGTTGCCAAGTTGTTCCGCGCCGTAGCCGCCGCAGAAACCATTCATGCTCACAAGCACCTGAAAGCGCTCAACGGAGTCAAGAGCACCAAGGAAAACCTTAAGGAGGCTCTTGAGGGTGAAATGCATGAATTCAAGTCCATGTATCCTCAGATGATCGAGGATGCCAAGGCGGAAAATCAGAAATCGGCGGAAATCAGCTTCTACAACGCCAATGAGGTGGAAAAGGTTCATGCGGGCCTTTACGAGCAGGCTCTCGAGCAGCTGGATAAATTTCCCGTCCAGGACTGGTATCTGTGCAGGATTTGCGGCTACACCGTAGCCACTGCAGCCCCCGAAAAGTGCCCCGTTTGCGGCGCCAACCAGAAGGCCTTCTTCAAGGCCGACTGATTTCGGCGATCTTGCTACCGCGGGGGCTCCATGGCTTCAGGAAAGCCATGGAGCCCTTTCAACGAGCCCTTTCAGCATCAACCTCCTCCATGGGCGGTGTGCGTGCCATATTCCCACCCCTTTCCAGGCGGGCAATGCTGTTGACTTAACGGATTGCGTGTTGCCCTGTCCCGTGACCCTTCGCGAAGAGGGGTCTGGAAGGCTTGAAAAAACTGGATTCCCGCCTCCGCGGGAATGACGTGAAGGGCGGGAATGACGTGAAGGGAGTTTTATGGCGTGAAGTTTTATGATGTAAAGTTTTATGATGTAAAGTTTTATGACTTGAAGTTTTATGGCTTGAAGGGAGGTTTGTTCGGGGTGTAAAGGCTTAAGTCAACAGCCTTGTCCCGGGCGGTGCACCTTCACTGCCGTCATTTCCCCCACGTTCCTTCCATCTCCTTCAGAAATTCTTCCTGCTGTCCAGAAGAAAGGTGACCGGCCCGTCGTTCACCAGGTGGACCTGCATGTTTTCCTGAAAAATGCCCGAAGCCACGGAGCCGGTCCACCCTTTCAGGGCGTCGAGGAAGCCTTCATAAAGTTCTTCTGCCCCCGGGGGTGGCGCCGCCTCCGTGAAGGACGGCCTTCTCCCTTTACGGCAGTCTCCCCAGAGGGTGAACTGGGACACCACCAGGGCTTCCCCCTTCACGTCCACGAGAGAAAGGTTCATCTTGTCTTGCGAATCAGGGAAGATGCGCAGGTGGGCCAGTTTTTCCGCCAGGTACTCCACGTCCTTGAGACCATCTTCGGCTCCCACTCCGAGAAAAATAAGCAACCCCCTGCCTATGCGCGAGACTTCCCTTCCTTCCACTGCCACAGACGCTTCCGTCACTCTCTGCACCACGACTCTCACGGGAATGAACCTCCTTTCTCTCTCCCTTTGGGCCCTCTCTTTGACGGGAATCATTGACCCCGCCGCTGAAAACCGATAAAAGCTCATGAATCCAACGCCATCTTTCAAAAGGATGGCTTTTTTCACAGGCAAAAACACGCGGTTTTAGTTTGCTCCTGTTTCTGCCCGGCGCATTTTTCCCTGCCCTGTTCATAATGGTCCCGGCTGCCCATGAAAAGAACTCCCTTCATTTTGCTGATCAATCCCTGGATCACGGACTTTGCCGCCTACGACCTCTGGGCCAAACCCCTGGGCCTCCTCTCCCTCGCGGCCCTTCTGAGAGAAGGGGGGTGCGGCGTGGCCTTCGTGGATTGCCTGGACCGGCACGACGCCTTCACCAATGAGCATCCCCAGTGCCTGAGGGCCACTCACCGCAAATACGGAACGGGCAAGTTTGCCCGCATGAGGGTGGAAATGCCCGAACCTCTGGCGGGCATGCGCCGAAAGTGGTTTCGCCACGGCATCCACCCGGAGAGCCTGCGTGCCAGACTTGGTGCCCTGGACAAACCGGACCTGGTGTGGGTGACTTCCATCATGACCTACTGGTACCCGGGTGTGGAGGAAACCATCCGCCTGGTGCGGGAAATCTTCCCCGAAACGCCCGTGTGGCTGGGGGGAATTTATGCGCGACTGTGCCCTCAGCACGCAGCGGTGCACATGGGCGCTCACAGGGTCATCACTGAATCTGCGGGGGGGTTGCCTTCCCTGGTGGAGGCGCACACGGGTTTTTCCCTGCAAAACGCGGCCCTGTGGGGGGATTTCAGGCAGTGGCCTCAGCCGGCCATGGACCTGACCGCCCACCGGGACTTTGTGCCCCTGCTGACCAGCGTGGGCTGCCCTTACAACTGCCCCTACTGCGCGTCTTCCATTCTTCAGCCGCGCCGGGTTCGCAGGTCCGCCCGCTGCATTGTGGAGGAGTTGCGTTTTTGGCACACGGAGCGGGGGGTGATGGATTTCGCCTTTTACGACGACGCCCTGCTCCTGGGGAGGGAAGAAGAAATGCGCGAGGCCTTGAAGGAGGTGTGCAGACAGGGCTGGAAAATTCGGTTTCACACCCCCAATGCCATCCACATTCGGGCTCTCACTGAGGAGTGGTGCGATCTGCTGCACGCGAGCGGTTTTCAGACTCTGCGTCTCGGGCTGGAAACCAACCGGTCCCACAGGCAGCGTGAATGGGGTGGAAAGGTCGAGACGGACACGTTTCACAGCGCTGTTCAAAGGCTCAGGGGATCAGGGTTTTCCAGCGACCAGATTGGTGTCTACCTTCTTGCGGGATTGCCCGGGCAGGAGTGCTGGGAAGTGGCCGAGGCCATCGAAGAGGTTGAGCGGGCCGAAGCCCGTCCCTTTCTTTCGGAGTATTCGCCCGTTCCTCACACGGCCATGTGGAAGGAAGCCTGTGCCCTTTCTTCCTTTGATATCGAAGGGGAACCCCTGTATCACAACAACACTTTCTTTGCCTGCCGCCGCCCTGGGTTTTCCCTGGCAGACCTTCAGCAATTGAAGACACTTGCGGAGAGGGTGAGGCGAAAGCTCCCCCATGAAGTTCCATGAACTTCAGCGGTCCTTCACTCACTGGGGAATGTAGCGGTTCACCTGTTTGTTGACGCAGTTGTAGATGTCTTCATCCGTTCCATAGAGTTCCACGATGCTTTTGTGGTCAATGAGCTTTTCGATGATGAATGCCGTCAGGTAAAGGCTCACGAAATGGGGCCGGGGAACCAGGGTCCGCACATTGGCCGTCTGGAAGTTCACTTCAAACTCTTCCGCATCCAGCAGTGTTTCCAGGCAGCGCCTGATCTGATCGATGAGATCGTTCTGGCTGGTGGTTTCAATGAGCCGCTCTTCCATGAGTTTCATGGCCACCAGGGCGCTCAGGTCGTCCAGGTGCTCCCTGAGAAGCTGAATCGCATTGATGCGCTGCGATTCCTTGGCATGATCCAGCTTGGAAATCACGGCTGATTCTCTCACGTTGGGTCGGTATTCTCTGGCCACATTAGCCCCTTTCACAAATATTTGAGTGTCTTCATACGCTCATTGCCCGGTGCCGCAGCTCATTCACCGGTTCCTCCGGGAGAAGCCCCCGCCGAACGGGCAATCATAGCAGCGAGATAACCCGCACCAAAGCCGTTGTCAATATTGACCACCGAAACACCCGGGGCGCAGCTGTTGAGCATGCCCAAAAGAGCGGCAATCCCTCCGAAAGCGGCACCATAGCCCACACTGGTGGGGAGGGCGATCACGGGACAGTTCACCAGTCCTCCCACCACGCTGGGCAGCGCCCCTTCCATTCCCGCCGCCACCACAAACACATGGCAGTCCTGAAGTTCCTCCCACAGATCCAGAAGGCGATGGAGACCGGCGACCCCCACATCGAAATGTTTTTTCACGTGGCAGCCCATGAACTGAACGGTCACGGCCGCTTCCTCCGCCACGGGAATGTCCGAGGAACCCGCACACAAGATCCCCACCACTCCCTGCGGCGTTTGGACGGTGCGTTTGGCAAGAGAGAGGGCCCTTGCCTCACGATGATGAATCATGTGGGGAAAGTGTTCCATCACCTGGGCCGCTTTGTTTTCATGAACCCGCGTGACCAGGACTCCTGTTCCGAAGTCTTCCATGGACCGCACGATGGCGATGATGTGTTCCGCACTCTTGGTTTCCCCGAAAACAACCTCGGGAAAGCCTCTTCGCAGTGTCCTGTGGTGGTCGATTTTTGCAAACGCGAGGTCTTCGTAGGGAAGCTTTCGAAGGTGGCCGAGGACTTCGTCCATTTCAATCTGGCCCCTTTTGTAGAGGGAAAGGATGTTTTTGAGTTTTTCCATTTCACTGTGCCCGCATGCTGGAAGTTTTCTTCAAGGCTGCCTCGATGATTTCCAGGTGCCTGTCGGTGACCCCTGCCAGTTTTTCCAGAGCTTTCCGGGCTTTGTGTCCGTGTTCCTGCAGCCCGGCAAGGTCCTGGCTCCAATGGCGCCAAACCCGCAGAAGGTCTTCCGGGTCTGTCACCACGAAACTCCCTTTCAGAGAGTGGAGCATGTTATGTTCGTGCTGCACTTTTTGCAAGTGAGGACCATAAAAAACCGCCTTGCTCCAGGCTGCGGGTTCCAGAATGTTGTGTCCTCCGATGGGTTCCAGGGTGCCGCCACAGAAAATGAGGTCCCCCGTTCCGTAAAGTTCAAACAGAATGCCGATCTGGTCCACGAGCACGATGGAACGGCTCCTGTGCGTGAGACCCTTCTGAAGGTCGCTGAGAAGGTGGTGGGGGATATGGCGCTCCTCCAGCCAGCGGGACATGGGGGCAATCTCTTTCATGTGGCGCGGGGCAAAAATGCCCACGGCTTGAGGGGATTCTTTTTTGAGAGACTCGAAAACTTCCAGGAGGTGGATGCATTCCAGACGGCGCAAACTTCCACCCACCACCACCGGCGAGCTTTGTTCCAGGTTCAGGAGTCCTTTCCAGAAGGGGAGTCTTGTCCAGTCTACCCTTTGAGTCAAGGCATCGTGTTTGGAGCTGCCCAGGACCCGTGTGCTCCTGTTGGGAATTCCCAGTTTGAGCAGATTCTGCCGGTCTTCTTCCGTGAGCATGGCGAGGGTGGAAAAATGGGAGGCGAGGGGGCGGAGCAGCTGGCGGAATCTGGCGTAGCGCCTGGCAGACCTTTGGGAGAGACGGCCATTCAAAAGAACTGCGGGAACGTTTTTGTTCTGAAGTGTGTGCAGCAGGTTGGGCCAGAACTCTCCTTCCAGGCCCACATAAAGGGCTGGTTTGATTTCTTCAAGGGTTTTTTGCAGGACCCAGGGAAAATCCAGGGGAAAGGGAATGACCGTCACGGAAGGAGGAAGCTGTGTTTGAGCGAAGCGAAAGCCCTGGGGGGTCGCCACACTGAGAAAGATCCGGGCTTCCGGGAATCGCTTGCGCACGCCGAGAAGGGTTGGAATGGCTCCCGTGACTTCGCCCACCGAGGCCGCATGAAACCAGAGGTTCAGGGAGGCATCTTTGTGGAGATTGCGTTTTCCCAAGCCCAGACGGGCTTTCCAGAAATTCTTTTCCTCCCGGGATTTTCCCTGAAGGAACAAAAGGAGGGGCAACCCGGCCATGTGGAGGGCCATGTTGTACAAGCACAGCTGAAAATTCATGGGTTCAAGGCCTGTGTGAATGGTTCCAAAGTTGGAGAGGATCATATATTTTTTTCGTGGGATGGGGTAGATGTGAGTCCTCATTAAGTTCAGCCTTTGAAGAAAAAATTTTCAGTTGAAGAAAAGATCGTGCCGGGGGGTGGTATGGAAAAAGGGGAGCGTATCGGGAGTCTTTTCCGTGATGATCAGAAATATTTGAACAAAGAAGTGAGGGTGAACGGGTGGGTCAGAACCCGAAGGGATTCCAGGGCGGGTGTCAGCTTCATCGAACTCAACGATGGCTCCTGCCTCAAAAGCCTTCAGCTGGTGGTCGATTTCCACGATCCCTCACTGCAGGAAACTTTGACCCGGGTCACCACGGGGTGCAGCCTTTCCGTGAAAGGACAGGTGGTGCCTTCGCCCGGCAAAGGGCAAAGCATCGAACTCCATGCCCGGGAAATGACCCTTTTGGGGGAGGCCGATCCCGCCGGTTATCCCCTCCAGAAAAAACGGCACTCTTTTGAGTTTCTGCGCCAGATCGCTCACCTTCGTCCCCGGACCAACACCCTGGGGGCCGTGGCGCGGGTGCGCAGCCGCATCAGCCATGCCATTCACCAGTTTTTTCAGGAACGCCACTTTTTCTACATTCAAACCCCCATCATCACGGCCAGCGACTGCGAGGGGGCGGGGGAGGTTTTTCAGGTGACCGCTCCGGGTTTTTCCGGGGAACCGGCTGGCAGGGAAGAACCGGCCGGCAAGGGAGAGTTTTTCGGAAAGCCCGCCTACCTCACGGTGAGTGGCCAGCTGCAGGCGGAAATTTACGCCCTGGCTCTGGGGAAAGTGTACACTTTTGGCCCCACTTTTCGTGCGGAGAACTCCAACACGAGCCGTCACCTGGCCGAATTCTGGATGGTGGAGCCCGAGATGGCCTTCTGTGACCTGGCCGAAGACCTGAGGGTGGCGGAGGAATTCATCAGGCACCTGGTGGAAGTGGTGCTGAGAGACTGTGCGGAGGACCTCGATTTTTTCACCCGCTTCGTCGAGAGTTCTCTGCCTCAGGTTTTGGAACAGGTGCACCGGGAACCCTTTGAGGTGATCACCTACACGGAAGCCGTCCATCTTCTCAAAAAATCCAGGGAATCTTTCGTGTATCCCGTGCAATGGGGCAATGACCTGCAGGCGGAGCACGAACGGCATCTGACGGAAAACATTTTCAAAAAACCCGTGGCGGTCATCCATTTTCCCCGCTCCCTGAAGCCCTTTTACATGCGCGTGAACGATGACGGGGAAACGGTGGCTGCCATGGACATTCTGGTTCCCGGAACAGGGGAGATCATCGGGGGAAGCCAGAGAGAGGAACGAACGGAGGTTCTCCTGGAGCAGATGCAAAGAAAGCTGGTTCCCAGGGAGTCTTACGAATGGTATGTGGACCTGCGCCGGTACGGTTCCGTGCCCCACTCGGGTTTCGGCCTGGGCCTGGAGCGGCTGGTCCAGTTTGTGACCGGGCTTCCCAACATTCGGGAAGTCATTCCTTTTCCCCGTACGCCCGGTCATGCGGACTTCTGAAGGGCGAGGAATGTCTCCTTCAATGAGGGCCTGGGGCCCGAGGGATCTCCCTGGATTCAGGGGACTGTTCTTAAAGGACGGATGAATGAAAAGTTTCAAGGCGTTACATCAATTTTTAGGAGGACAGCAGGCCATGGCGCTGCCGGAACTGGAAGTGAAATGCTGGAGTTGTTGGGGTGAAGGAGTCGTTTCCCTGGAAAATCATGGGGAACTCATGCCTTGTCCTCAGTGCGAAGGATTGGGCTGGATTCCAACGGAAGATGGCAATCGGCTGCTCCTTTTCCTTCAAAGGCACCTGGTGGTCCATGTGGAAGAGGAAGAGGAGGGGAATGGTCCAATCCTGGTGGAAGAATGAGGGAAGAGGTGCGGCCCATTGTTTCACCGATGGGGATTGGCGAAGATTCTGCTTCAGGGAAGATTTTCGTCTTCAGCGGCGGATGCCAGTTCACGAAGGAGGCGCAGGGACTCTTCGGCCTCTGCCGGGTCCACCGTGTGCAGGGCGAAGCCCGCATGGACGATCACGTAATCCCCTTCTTTGGGTGGCTCGGGAAGGAGCATGAGGGATGCTTTTCGCAGGGCTCCTCCCACACTCACCACGGCCATCTCTTCCTCGATTTCAATGATTTCTGCCGGTATGGCGAGACACATGCCCATTCTCCTCTGAATGTTCTTCGGGAACTGCTGCCAAAACTGCGGAGTGTTCCGCCAAAGAGCCGGTAGGCGTGAAATGGCCTCCCGCCCTTGTGATTTCCTCAAGCACCATGGCGCACATTTGGTGCAGATGTTGTTTTACCCGGGAAGTCAGCTCCATGCTCCAGGGGGAAATGTCGGCGGGTTCCATGCCGATGAGGACCGCTGCGGGACGGTTTCCCAGCAATTCTGCGCAGGCGAGGGTTTCCACCAGGTCCACCTGATGAAGGGAATTTTTGAACGTCAGGCGTCCAGCGAGTTTTCCCACGGGTATTCGATAGAGTGTTCCCGGTTCTCCACCCTTCTGAACGGCATCCACCACGATGAGGAAGTCCGCCCGGGAGATGGGATCCAGGAGCCTCATTCCCAGTGTGCCCCCATCCATGAGTTCCACGTTGGACGAATAGCGATAGTGCTTTTGAAGCGTTTCCACCGCTCTCACGCCCACGCCCTCATCACGCAACAAAAGATTTCCCACCCCCAGGACCAGGATCTTTTTGCGGTTTTGCCGATTTGCTTTCAGGGGCATGGCGAAGACCTCTTTCAGACCACTCTGAACTTATAAACTTCGTTGCTCGCGGGGTCAATGACGTGCACGGCGCAGGCGATGCAGGGGTCGAAGGAATGCACCGTTCGAAGTATTTCCACGGGGCGTTTGGGCTCGGCCACGGGGGTTCCCACGAGGGCCTGCTCCAGGGGGCCGGGTTTGCCCCGGGCGCAACGGGGGCCCAGGTTCCATGTGGAAGGCACCACCATCTGGTAATTTTCGATCTTCCCCTCTTTCACCCGGATCCAGTGTCCCAGGGCTCCCCGGGGCACTTCATTGAGGCCCGCCCCTGAGCTTTCCGGGGGCATTTCGTATTCCTGGTGAACTTTGGCGTCACCTTTTTTCAGGTTTTCCACCAGGTCCTGAATCCACTTTTCCATGGCTTCGCCGATGATTTGAGTTTCCAGGGCTCTTGCCGCCGTGCGGCCCAGGGTGGAAAAGAGGCTTTCCATGGGCATGCCCGCTGCCTCGAGGAATCCATCCACGGCTTTTTGAGTGGGTTCATGGCCTTTTCCGCAGGCCACCAGGATGCGCGCCAGAGGCCCCACTTCCATGGGTTCATCCTTGTAGCGGGGAGATTTCATCCAGCTGTAGCGCTCGTCCACGTTCAGGGAATCATGGCGGGGCCGGGTTTCCCCCCGGGAGGGGTGGAGGGCCTGTTCCCCTTCGTACCAGCTGCGCTTCACGTGCTCTTTCACCTGCCCCGAATCCAATGCTTCCACCCGGGAGACATCCTTGTCAAATATGGCTCCCCTCGGGAACATGAAGCTTTCGGGTTCCTTTTCTGACCGGGGAAAATCCCCGTAGACAAGGAAGTTGGACGAAGGGCCTATGTTCCCCCATTCCTTGTAGAAAGAAGCCATGGCCAGGACATCGGGAAGGTAGACGTTTTTTACAAAGTCCATGGTTTCCGCCCACAGGTATTGGAATTGGGCGATGCGGTCGGCGGTCAGGTCCGTGGCGCAGGTGACACCCCCCACCACCAGGCTTTGAGTGTGAGGGTTTTTCCCGCCGAAAATGGCATGCAAGCGGGCGGTGCGGGCCTGCTGCCGCAGGGCTTTCAGGTAGTGGGAGAAGACCAGGAGATTCATTTCCGGGGAGAGCCTGTAGGCGGGGGGTCCCCAGTAGCCGTTGGCGAATATGCCCAGTTGCTCACTGTCCACCAGTTTTTGCAGCCTGCTTTTGACCGCCTTGAAGTCGTTCACCCCTGTTTTTTTCGCAGTGGAAACCTGTGCGGCCAAACCGGCGGTCTTTTTGGGGTCTGCTTTGAGGGCTTCCGGCACATCCACCCAGTCCAGGGCGTGGAGTTGATAAAAGTGAACCATGTGATCGTGAAGGAACTGAACTCCCAGAAGGAGATTCCTGATGATGCGGGCGTTGGGCGGAATGGCCACATTCACGGCATCGTCCACGGCGCGGACGGAAGCCAGGCTGTGCACGTAGGTGCACACTCCGCAAACCCTTTGAGTGAAAAGATGGGCGTCGCGGGGGTCTCTGCCTTTCAGGATGAGCTCCAGGCCGCGGAAGAGGGTGCCAGTGGACCAGGCGTGGGTGACTTTCCCGTTGGCGACTTCCACTTCCACGCGCAAATGCCCCTCAATGCGGGTGATGGGGTCGATGACGACTCTTTGTCCCATGGGCATGACTCCTTAAGATCAGAGGGGCTTGTAGAAGGGCGAGAACTTGTCCCAGAAATCTGGTTCGCTGCACCCGATGCAGGGATGCCCGGCCTGGACGGGCCAGCTGGTGCCTTCGTTGAATTTCACCAGAGGGCAGTTGTTGTAGGTTTGAGGCCCTTTGCAGCCCAGCTCGTAGAGGCAGTGGCCTTGCCTGGCCTCGGGAGATTCAAAGGAAGTGGCGAATTCACCCCATTCGAAATGGGATCGGCGCTGGCAAAGTTCATGGACCGTCTTGCCGTACGCAAAAAGAGGGCGCCCCAACTGGTCCAGTTCGGGAAGATTTCCGAAAAGAAGGTGGTTGACCATGGTGCCCACAAAATTGATGGGATTGGGCGGGCAGCCGGGAATGTTGACCGTTTCCACACCCAGGGCTTCCCTGACCGATTTGGCTCCGGTGGGGTTGGGGGCTGCGGCGGCTATTCCGCCGTAGGAAGCACAGGTTCCCACGCACAGAGTGGCAAGGGCCTTGGGACAAACCTCCCGGGCCACTTCCAGCATGGTTTTGCCCCCCACCGTGCCGTAGACGCCGTTTTCTGCCGTGGGTACGGCGCCGTCCACCACGCAGAAGAAGGAGCCTTCGTGTTTTTGAAGGGTGTCGCGAAGGGACTTCTTGGCCCCTTCTCCCGAGGGCGCCATGAGGATTTCATGGTAATCCATGGAAACCATGTCCAGAAGAAACTGGTCAAACCAGGGATATGTGGTCCTGAAGGTGGATTCAGCGCACCCGGTGCACCCGGCCAATGCCAGCCAGACAACGGGAGGGCGGGGTGATGAGGTGAGAGCCCGGGCGATTCGTGGCACAAAAGATGAGGAGAGCCCCATGGTGGCGGAGAGCAGGGTGCAAAACTTCATGAAGTCTCTGCGGGAGACTCCTTTTCCTTTCGTCTCTTTCTCCGCGTTCCGCTTCCCTTCCATACACGCACCTCCCGTCAGGGTGTTCGTTTGAGGGATTTTGTGCTGGCACACGCCGTCACCCCGCAGCCATGGTTGCTGGAGCGCATGCCCTGCTCCCAGCCGTCACCCCGCAGCCATGGTTACTGGGAGCGCATGCCCTGCCCCCGGCCGTCACCCCCGCGGAGGCGGGGGCCCAGGTTTTTGGGGTGAGCGCATGTTCGCCTTTGGGGTGAAGGCCGCCCTCGCCCTGCCTCTGTTTGTCCACAATGACCTGAATCCCCGCCTGCGCGGGAATGACGGAATGGGGCGCCGGTTCATGGTGAAGGAAGAGGCACAGGCCAACGGCATTGACCCCGTGAGGAGGTGGTCCGTTCCTGTTGAAAGAAACCTTGGAGCGATGGCTTTTCAGTTGGCGATGGCTTCGGACACTTTCTTGAGGACTCTTCCGGGGACCGGATAGTCATCTTTGTTGAAATAAAGGCTCAGAATGGTGGGATCCATTTGAATTTTTTCCGCCACCTCATGAAAACTCATTCCCTTGGATTCGACTTTTTCAATGAGTTCACTCTTCTGCAGGTCCATGGTTCTCTCCTGGTTTGGTTTGTTGTTGCACGAAGGAACTCATGCGGGTCCGCTGCGTTCCTTCCGCATGCCTCTGAGTCGCTGCGTCCTGTGATGGATCACACGAAAAAAATCCCTCCAAAGGAAGAGCGACGACAAACACGTTGTGCCAATGATCACATTTACGGGATTTTAGTTCGTTTCTGCAAGTGTTTTCCATGAAGTTTTCCGGGATTCGCAGCTTTCTCGGGAAGAAAAGGAAAGGGAGCGCCTTTGCGGAGAAGCATGGCAGGAAGCTGAATGCGAAAAGCCACAGGGGCGTGCCCCGTGGCTTTCGCTATTGCAAATAGAGGTCCTCTCAGTTGTTCCAAATCAGATTGAAGTTTGAGCGGGATGCGTCAGGTGGAGCGTCTTTGACGCTGCCAGTCAGGTGGTGCTCGATGTTGAGAGAGAGCGTGCGGTGTCGTGCGAGTGGTCGCAGGATTGGGGGTTGATCGTGAACGGAATTCCATGCTTCGGCAGTCACATGAGCGGGGAAGGTCGGCATCAGTTGGAAGAAGCGCCGGGTCCGGTGGAAACAGAACGGGAAAAGGAGATCGTCGCGTCAATCACACCTGCAGGGGGAGTTGAGGAAGATGAACAGACAACATGAGAAGTTCCCTCTTGGGATGTTTCGGACGGGCACTGCGCCAGCTTTTTCACACATTGGGTTCTGTTTGATCAGGAGATTCTGTTTGGTCAGGCAGCCGTGGTCGTGTTTCAGCAGTCAGAGGAGTGAGAGCCATTTCGAAATCGTCGAGGTCAAAGGGTTTTTTCAGAAAGCAGTGCAGATCGAAGTCCGGAAGATTTTCAGCAACCCATTGAAAGTCGAACTGAGAGAGGAGAATGGTTTCCATGTGAGGAGCTTTGAGCAGGAGCTTCCGCAGGAGTTCAGCACCATTGGCATCGGGTAGAAGGTATTCGGCGATCACAATGTCATAGGAGTGTTCATCTGTGAGCAGGAACGATTCCCAGGCGGTGGAGCAGCTGTCACAAATGTACCCAGCCCGTTCAAGATAATTTTCCAAAGAGCGTCTCAGGGGAGGATTGTCTTCAACCAGCAAAACACGATGCACAGTTTTCAAGGTCCGCCTCCGTGGCATGATGTATCAGCATGAAGTGTGCCAAAAGCTATAAAGTGGCGTCCCCCTTCATGGCGCAAGCATTCACGGACAGGGGTTCCGGGTGAAGCGTTTTGTTTTTGATGAATATTGGTCAGGTTCCGGGGTTTTTCTGGTTTTTCCGAGAGGATGTTCCGATGGTTTTCCAAACAAAAACAAGGAATGGAAGAGGTGTGGGTTGTTTTTGAGCAATAGTGTTCAGTGTGGCGGGGGGTTGACCATATTGTTCATTCTTCCATTGCGAACTTTTTCATTCGATAGGTGAGAATGTGTCGGGGAATTTTCAGGTACCGCGCCGTTTTGGACTTGTTTCTTTTGCATTTCTCGTAAGCTTCTCTGATGATTTGTTTTTCTATTTCATCAAGGGAGACGGAAGTTTCGGGCAGCTGAAAGAAAAAACCGCTCTTTTCCAGCTTTTCTCCTTCGGCCATGAAAGAGTCCAGGAAGTGAAGGTGGCGTCCCAGAACATTCTCGTCGTTTTCCAGGAGAATGACCCGTTCGAGGGTGTTTCTCAACTCCCGTATGTTTCCGGGCCAGGGATGGGACAGCAGGATCTTTTCCGCGTTGGGGCTGAACCCTCGGAATCTTTTTCCGTACTTGTCGTTGAATTCATCCATGAAGGTCATGGCCAGGGGCAAAATGTCTCCCCGCCGTTCTCTCAGAGGAGGCAGGTCAATGCGTATGGTGGCCAGGCGAAAGAAAAGATCCCTTCGAAAGCGTCCTTGTTCGCTGGCTTCCCACAAATCCTGGTTGCAGGCGGAAACAATTCGAATGTCCACTTGTTTCTTGCGGGTGCCCCCCACGGGATAGAATTCCCGTTCCTCGAGCACCCGCAGCAGCTTGGCCTGAATTTCCGGATGCAGTTCCACCACTTCGTCCAGAAAAAGAGTGCCTCCGTCCGCCACCTGAAGCAACCCGTTCTTTCCTTCGGCCCTTGCGCCCGTGAACGCTCCTTTCTCATAGCCGAAAAGCTCGCTTTCGATGATTTCCGTGCCGAAGGCGGCGCAGTTGAGAGCCACAAAGGGATAAGCGGCCCGGGGACTTCCGTTGTGGATCAGCCTTGCAAAAAGTTCCTTGCCCACGCCGCTCTCACCCTGAATGAGAACGCCTGCGTCACGGCTCTGGGCTGTCTTGACCGCGAGCATTTGAGCATCCATGAACTTGGGATCCTTGCCGATGAGTTTGTCCTCCCCGCGAAGACGCTGCACTTCCTGCCGCAACCGGTCCACTTCATTTTTGAGTCCCGAGTGCTCCAGGGCCTTTTGAATGGTGACCTCAAACTCGTCCAGGTCCACGGGTTTGACCAGGTAGTCAAAGGCTCCCCGCTTGATGGCCATCACCACATCCCGCACATGCTCATAGGCTGTGATCATGATCACTGTGGGGGAAGGGCGAAGTTCCTTGAAGCGGGGCAATATTTCCAGGCCGCTGCTGTCGGGAAGCCCGATGTCCAGAAGAATGAGATCGGGCTCCTCCTGCCGGGCCATTTCCAGGCCCTTGGTTCCCGTACCGGCTTCGAGAACGATGTGGGTTTTTTCCAGGAGGCGCCGAAGAGCTGCCCTGAAATGGTCTTCGTCATCCACAAGGAGGATCTTGTGTTTTTCTCGCATTCGCTCTCTTTTGAACCTCGATCACGGCCGTTATGATTCAGTCTTGTGCATTGCAAAGCTGCTCTTCACAAGGTTTTTGCCTCCAACGGCCCTGTGCCGTGAAATTTGATGGGTCCGGGAATTCCCCGGAAACCCCAACAAAAGCTCAGGTTATGGACTGGGAATCGTATGGGGCGATGGACCTTGATAGGACGGAAAGGAAGTGAAAGAGTCGAGCGGGAATGGGTCCATGAATCGCAGAAGGTCTAACACAGGTTCTGAAAGAAAAAAAGCCGTATTGAATTTTGAAAGGTCTTGGACAAACTCATGGAAAAGCCTTCAAGAGAAAGCCGCTGAAGGTGGAGACGGACAGGGAATTCTATTGGGCTGAAGAACTGCTGGAACTGTCCGCGCCGGGACTCGATGCGGATTTTGCTTCGCGCTCCCTTTTGAGCGAGGCTTTCGCTTTCTGATAGGGTTTGACCATGACAAGCACGCCCAGGACCAGGCCCGCGAGAAGGGCAAAGGCCAGGAGGGTGTACACATGGTGTTCCCAGCGGAACTCCAGGAAGTACAGGTTCCACCGGAATGGGATGGAGGTCTTGAGTGCGGCCATGTTCTTCCATATGAAAACGGTTATGTGGAACAGGACAAATAAGATGGTGATCAATCTAAAGTGCTTCATGGGCGCCCTCCTTTTTGAAGTGGGGTAAGAGCTTGGCATAAGTGGCTTTCAAGTGCTCCGGAATGCTTCTCACATCCGCCAGAACCGGCATGAAGTTCGTGTCTCCGCTCCATCGGGGGACCACATGTTGATGGAGGTGATCTTCAATGCCCGCTCCGGCCACGACTCCCAGGTTGAGTCCCACGTTGAAACCATCGGGGCGCATCACCTTCCGCAGGATGACAATGCAGCGCTGAATCCATCGGGAGAGATCCAGCATTTCCCTGTCCTCCAGGTCCTCGTATCGGTTGAGGTGCCGCCAGGGCGCTACGAGCAAGTGACCGTTGTTGTAGGGATACTTGTTCATCATGACCATCACGTTGCGGCCTCGGTGAAGGATGAGCCGCTCCTCATCGGAGAGCCCGTCGCCTTCGGGGCAGAAGATGCAGTAGGTTTCCCGCTCGCCCAGGATGTAGTCAATGCGCCAGGGAGCCCAGAGATTTTGCATAGGTCCATCCTAAATGTTCACGATTTGGGTTCGAACACAATCCTCCAGATGAAGGATGCCCAGTGTGCGGCTGCGGATGCTGCGGCCATGGAAGAGGGAGCCCGGGTTGAAAAAGAGGACACCGTTTTTCTTTTCCACCAGAGGCTGGTGCGTGTGACCGAAAAGAATGGCGTCCACTTGGCTGAATTCCTTGAAGAGCCTCCAGGGAAGATCGCTGTAGGATCCCCATCCATGGGCCAGGCCCAGGCGAACCCCCCCCACATCCAGAATTTTTTTTCGGGGAAGCCGTTGAGAGATCTCCGGTCCATCCATGTTGCCGGCCACCGCTTCCAGGGGAAAAGTCTCAAGGTGATCCAGGACTTCTTTGCGGGTCCAGTCCCCCAGGTGAATGACCAGGTCCGCGTCGGAGCAATAATGATCACAGATTTGCACGAACTCTTCGGTCAGGCTTCGAAGGTGCGTGTCGGACATCAAGACCAGTTTCATGAGTGTGCCGCCCTGAAAGCAGGGATGGAAAGCATGAGGTCTTCTCTCTTTCAGTGGTTGTAATATACCAGCCACTTTTCAAAACACAAAATGATTTCCCCGGGAAAGGGTGCGCGGGCGCCCGGTTCTTTGCATCTTTCCCCAAAGTCAGGGTTGCAGGGGGACCAGCTCCACCTGTCCCCAGGCTCCCATTTTTTCCCCCAGGGTCACCACCACTCCTTCCACCTTTTCCATGGATGCGGCTTTGTTCAGGACACGGGCCATGTCCCGGGAGGTTTGAATGAGGTTTCCAAGGGCCGTCGCCGCTGCATCCGCCACAGCGGCGCATGGGGAGATGACCGTGACCGAATCGGCTTTGCCCAGGCTCACGGAATGGCCCACTGTGCCCGAAGAGGTGCAAACCCCCAGGGGAAACCGATCGCTGGTGAAGCGCAGGCCAAGCTGGTGGCTGAAAGGCGATGAGGGCCCCGCATAGAGACCCACCGTGATTTCCTCTTTCAGATCCAGGTAGCAGTCCCCCCCGTTTTCCACGATGACCTGCGAGGTCAGTTTTCCAAGGGCACGGCCCACATGCTGGGCCACAGCTCCCGCAACGGCCGCCATGGGACCCACCTGGGCCGTGGCGGCGGCTTCCAGCATTTCCCTCAAAACAGGGGGCGCGAAGGGATCCCGGGGAAGGGGTTTGAAAGACGAGAGAAAAAGAGGGTTGCTCTCGGCATAGGCCTGCAACTGGCGGCGGCAGTTCAAAACCTCGGCCAGGGCTTCTTCCTGAAGATTTTTCTCTGCCCGGATCCAGAGGTCCGTTTCCCTGAAAAGGACCTGGAAAGTTTGCCACCTCCTGGCATGGGGAGAGTGCCGGCGGTAGAAGCGGTCCCGGGAATCAAAAATGCGCGGTGGCATGAATCATCCCCCTGGGGAAAGCACCCTGTTTTTTCAAAAAACTCATTCCCATTCGATGGTGCTCGGCGGCTTGGAGGAAATGTCGTAGACCACTCTGTTGATGCCGCTCACCTCGTTGATGATGCGGTTGGAAATCTTTTCCAGAATGCCGTAGGGCAGCTTGGCCCAGTCGGCGGTCATGGCGTCCACGCTTTCCACCACGCGAACGGCGATGACCCGTTCATAGGTCCGTTCGTCGCCCATGACACCCACCGAGCGGATAGGCAGCAAGACGGCGAAAGCCTGCCACACCTTCTCATACCATCCCGAAACTTCCATTTCCTCCAGAATGATGCTGTCAGCTTCCCGGAGAATGTGCAGGTCTTCGGCGGTGATCTCTCCCAGGGTGCGAATGGCCAGGCCCGGTCCGGGAAAGGGATGGCGCATGATGCTCGGTTCGGGAAGACCCAGTTCCCTGCCCACCATGCGGGCCTCGTCCTTGAAGAGTTCCCGGAGAGGTTCGATGAGTTTGAGCTGCATGCGCTCGGGAAGCCCTCCCACATTGTGGTGGCTTTTGATGGTCGCAGAGGGCCCCTTGAAAGAGACGCTCTCGATCACATCGGGATAAAGGGTGCCCTGGGCGAGGTATTTGGCATTGGGCAGGCGGGCGGCTTCCTGCTCAAACACCTGAATGAAAAGATTTCCAATGATCTTGCGTTTTTGCTCCGGGTCCGCGATGCCCTTGAGCTTGGACAGGAAGAGTTCGGAGGCGTCCACGTAAGTGAGGTTCAATTCAAAATGGTCGCGGAAAACCCGCTGCACATTCTCCGCTTCACCTTTTCTCAGAAGGCCGTTGTTCACGAAGATGCAGTGGAGGCGCTGGCCGATGGCCTTGTGAATGAGAACTGCCACCACAGAGCTGTCCACTCCGCCGCTCAGGGCGCAGATGACCTGGTCATCGCCCACCTTTTGCCTGATGGCTTCCGTGGCTGATTCCACGAAGGACTTCATGGTCCAGTTGGAGCGGCAGCGGCAGATGCGGAAGAGGAAGTTTTCGAGGATGATGGACCCGCTGGGCGTGTGGGCCACTTCAGGATGAAATTGCACCCCGTAGAAGTGCCGGTCCGTGTCGCCCATGGCGGCCACCGGGGAGTTGGCGCTGTGGGCCATGATGGTGAAACCGGGCGGTATCCTGAGGATTCGATCTCCATGGCTCATCCAGACGCGCACCGATTCCTGTTCCACATCTCTGAGGAGTTCCTCCCCATGATCCACCTGTATGCTGGCTGGCCCGTATTCACGCTGCAGCGCTTTTTCCACGGCGCCCCCCAGTTGGTGGGACATGACCTGCATGCCGTAGCAGATGCCCAGGACGGGAACTCCCAGCTGAAAGACTTGCGGGTCGGACAGGGGAGCGTCCTTGTCATGGACGGTGCTGGGACTCCCCGAGAGGATGATTCCTTTGGGTTGAAAACTGCGGATGGACTCCATGGACATGTTGAAAGGATGAATCTCGCAATAGACATGGCTTTCCCGCACACGCCTGGCAATGAGCTGAGTGTACTGGGAACCGAAATCCAGTATGAGGATGCGTTCTTCATGCAGGTGGTCAAAGTTCATAGGGTTTTTCCTGTGAGAAGTTCTTCGTCATTTGAGGTCGACCTGGTAGTTGGGCGCCTCTTTGGTGATGATCACGTCGTGCACGTGGCTTTCACGAAGGCCCGCGGGGGTCACTCTCACCATCTGTGCCCTGGTGCGAAGTTCTTCCAGAGTGCGGCATCCAAGATACCCCATGCCCGCTTGAAGGCCGCCCACGAGCTGATGAACCACTCCCGCCAGGGGGCCCCGATAGGGAACCTTTCCCTCGATGCCTTCGGGGACCAGCTTTTTGGGTTCCATGACCTCTTCCTGGAAGTAGCGGTCTTTGCTGCCGTCTCCCATGGCCCCGAGGGATCCCATGCCCCGGTAGACCTTGTAGCTCCTTCCCTGGAAAAGAATGGTTTCGCCGGGACTTTCTTCCGTGCCGCCGAAAAGGCCGCCGATCATGACGCAATTGGCCCCCGCAGCCAGTGCTTTGACCACATCGCCGCTGTACTTGATGCCCCCGTCGGCAATGATGGAAACGCCGTGAGCCCTGCCCACACGGGAACACTCCATGATGGCGGTGACCTGGGGCACTCCCACACCGGCGATGATGCGCGTGGTGCAGATGGAACCGGGTCCCACTCCCACCTTCACCGCGTCCGCTCCCGCCTTGATGAGGCTTTCCACTCCGGCCGGCGTGGCCACGTTGCCCGCAAGGACAGGGGTGGCGGGAAACTCTGTCTTGATGCGTCGCACCGCTTCCAGAACATTTCGGGAGTGTCCGTGAGCACTGTCCACAGAAATCACGTCCACCCCCGCGTGTACGAGGGCTCTCACCCGGTCCAGCGTTTCCGAACCCACCCCCACGGCTGCTCCCAGCCTCAGTCTTCCCAGTTCGTCCTTGCAGGAATTGGGGTACTTGATGAGCTTGGTGATGTCCTTGATGGTGATGAGTCCTTTCAGCTTGCCCTGCTCGTCCACCACCAGGAGCTTTTCAATGCGGTTTTTGTGCAGCAGTTTTTTGGAATCTTCCAGGGAGATGCCCACGGGGGCGGTCACCAGGTTGTCCTTGGTCATCACCTGGGAAATTTCCATGTCCATGTTCGTTTCAAAGCGCAGGTCCCGGTTGGTGATGATGCCCACCAGCTGCCCCTCTTTCACCACGGGCACCCCTGAAATCTTGTAGCGCTGCATCAAGTCCAGCACGTGAGACACCTTCTGGCCAGGTTCGACCGTGACGGGGTCCACGATCATTCCCCGTTCGGATTTTTTGACCTTGCTCACCTCGAGGGCCTGCCGCTCTATGGACATGTTGCGGTGAATAATGCCAATGCCCCCTTCCCGCGCCAGGCTGATGGCCGCCTCGCTTTCGGTCACCGTGTCCATGGCAGCGCTCAGAAGGGGAATTTTGAGGGGAATGTTGGGCGTGAGGAAAGTTTCCACACTGGTTTCGCTGGGCAGGATTTCCGAGTATGCGGGGAGGAGAGAAATGTCGTCAAAAGTCAAAGCAATGGGCACGTTGACTGCTTGTTTGGGATCCATCAATCACATCTCCGTTGGTGGTTGTATGAAGGGAATGCCTTTCCCGTCCCGTGGGATGGGAAGGCCTCTAACCTTTTTGCGTGTGCCATGTCAAGGGGCTCAAAAGGGTTTCAGGCAGCTCCAGGGCCCTTTGCGCACCATCCAGGAGCAAGCCTTCCAGAAGACCCGCATCCGTGACCACCATCCTGTCCAGGTGGAGGCCTTCCAGGATTTTCTGAACCACCAGGGCTCCCCCCAAAATGATGTCCTCCCTTCCCTTTTCGAGGCCCGCCATGCGCCGTCGCTGCTCGAGGGTGGAGGAAGCCAGTTCCTCCACCTGCTGAGCGATCCAGTCTCTTTCCAGGGTGAGGCCATTGACGCGATGAGCACGGTAGTCGGTCATTTTCAGTTTCATGGCTGCGAGGGTGGTCACCGTTCCCGCCGTCCCCACCAGGGTGATGGGCGGGGAGGAAGGGGATAAATCGTGAATGTTGCGCACAACACGCTCCAGGGTGGGTTTCAGGGTGGAGATGATGTGAGCCGCGGCTTGGTTCAGAGAGTCTTTGCCGGGAGGATCCTCCTGCAGGAAGCGCTCGGTGGTGGTGGCCGCCCCCAGGAACACGCTCGTGCAGGAAACTTTCTGGTGCTGGAGAGGATGGACCACGGTGAATTCTGTGCTGCTGCCCCCCAGGTCGAAGAGAACCACCACTCCGGAGCACGGTGGGAGCACGCTCAACACGCCCTTGGCCGAGAGAAGGGCTTCGTCCTGCTCCGACAGAAGGCGGGGGGAAATCCCCGAAGCCTGATGGGCCCGATGGAGAAACTCTTCCTTGTTCCGGGCCCGGCGAAGCACTCCCGTGGCGCCGCATGCGATGGTTCGGGTGCGCATGGTTTTCAGCACACGTGCATATTCTTCCAGGACCCGAAGGCTTCTTTCCATGGCGGGCTCCTTGAGGGACTGGTCAGGGTGAAAGCCCTGCGCCAGCCTGGTGACCCTTCGGTCTCCATGGAGGGGTTCCATCACCCGCCCGCCTTTCAGTTCACCCACAAGAAGCCGAATGGTGTGGGATCCCAGATCTATGGCTCCAAACCTCAAGGAGGGAGTGGAGCGGGGCAAACCCATTTCTCTGTGAGTCCTTGACATGCTGGGGACCATCCGTTTATTTACAAGACATACGATATTCGTTTTTCTTGAACTCGATCCCACGGGGGATGTTTGTGTTTGTTTTGCCATGCCGACACTGGCTTCCCGCCTCTTTTTTCCTGTCCCCGCCACCGCTCATTTGCACAAACAACGGGGACCCATGCAAAGCAGGGGAGGGAAGCCGATTCAGCCAGAAAGGAAGGCCATGATTCTGGAAATCAACCCGAACCACCCCGAACCAAGAAAGATCAAAAAGATTGTGGACGTTCTGCGAAGCGGCGGAATCATCGTCTATCCCACGGACACCTTTTATGGAATAGGGTGTGATCTTTTCAACAAATCGGCCATCGAAAAGATTTACAAACTCAAACGGCGGTCCCCCACTCAGCCCTTCAGCTTCATCTGCAGTGACCTCAAAAACATCAGCGAGTACGCCCGGGTGACCAATTATGCCTACAAGACCATGAAGCGCCTGCTGCCGGGTCCCTACACCTTTGTGCTGGAGGGATCCCGCCTGGTGCCCAAAATCATGCTCACCAAGCGCCAGACGGTGGGAATCCGGGTTCCCGACCATGCGGTCTGCCTCCACATCGTGGGGGAGCTGGGACACCCCGTGATCAGCACCAGCGCCACGAACCCGGAAACGGACGAGATCCTGGCCACGCCCCACGAAGTCAAGAGCGTCCTCGGTCATGCCATCGACCTCATCGTGGATGGCGGCGCTGTCTCCGGTCAGCCCTCCAGCGTCATTTCACTCATCGATGATGAACCGGAAGTCCTTCGTGAAGGGCTGGGGGATGTGAACGTTTTTTGAAGCTTCCCCGGATTTTTCCGTCACGTCCCTGCTGTGTGCCAGGCCTTCCGGGCAGTGAGTTGTGTGCAAAAAGTCATGAAGGGGCAGGGAGCTGGTAGCGGATGAAGCTGTGCGACCCGTCAAGGGCCTCCACCACCTTTTCACTCATGTTCGTTCCCAGAAGAAAATCGAGGAGAGACCACTTTCTTTTTTCAAAGAAAATGATCTTGGGCTTCACTTCGATCTCGCCGAGCCTGGCCGCCACAGCGACGGCGTCGTGAAAGTTCCCCAGTTCATCGATCAGGCCCAGTTCGAGGGCCTTCTCTCCCAGGAGGATGCGTCCATCGGCGATTTCCATCACGTCAGATTCGGGCATGTCGCGGCCCAGGGCCACGTGGCGGATGAACTGCTGGTGAGCTTGCTGAATGGCATCTTCCAGCAGGTCTCTTTCCTCGTCTGTCATTTCACGGCCTGGGTTGCCCGTGTCTTTGAATTCCCCGCTCTTGATGATAATGGTTTGATACCCCAGCCTGTCAAAGAGTTCCCTGAGGTTGGGAAAGGAAATCACCACCCCGATGCTCCCCGTGATGGTTCCCGGGTTGGCCACGATGTGATCCGTTGCGGAGGCGATGTAGTAACCCCCCGATGCGGCGATTCCTCCCAGGGAAGCCACCACCGGTTTGACGGCAAGTGTGCGTTTCACTTCCAGGTACAGTTCCTGAGAAGCACCGATGCCTCCACCGGGGGATTCAATGCGCAGAATGATGGCCTGCACATTGTCGTCTTCCCGGTATTCCCTCATGGCTTTGAGAATTTCCTCCACATTGTCGATGGCCCCTCGAATCCGAATGACGGCGATGCGATTGGGCCCCGCCAGCAGATCCATTTTGGATGCGAACCACAGGAAGAAGCTCAGGCCCATAAAAGCCAGAAAGGTCCAGATGATGACTTTGCGCAGTCTCATGGGAATTTACTTCCAAAAGTAAACACCCGGCTTCTGCGGGTATGCATGAGCCGGGTGTTGAATGTTTTCAGAGGCGGGGGAAAGGGATTGCCTCCGTCTCACTCATCGGACGAACCGGGCTTTCCGGCGCGGGCTTCCATTTCCTCCTTGAGCAGCTCGCCCAGGTTGGAGGTGGCAGCCTTGGGGCTGCTCATGTAGTCGTTGTAACTGGTCTTCTCTTCCTGCTCCTCCACCTTTTTGATGGACAGGCCGATTTTCCGTTCCTTGGGTGAGATGTTGATCACCTTGGCCGTGATCTCGTCACCGGTCTTGTACTGCCCGATGGGCGACTTGATCTTCTCCTTGCTGATTTCCGAGACGTGCACGAGCCCTTCAATCCCTTCCTCGATTTCCACAAACAGCCCAAAGTCGGTCACATTGGTGATGGGGCCCGTGATGACGCTGTTGGCGGGATAGCGCTGAGGAATGCTTTCCCAGGGGTCGGGCTCCAGCTGCTTGATGCCCAGGGAGAAGCGTTCGTTGTCCTTGTCGATGTTGAGGACAATGGCTTCCACTTCCTGGTTTTTCTTGAAGATCTCCGAGGGATGCTTGACCCGCTTGGTCCACGAAATGTCGGAAATGTGAACGAGGCCGTCGATGCCCTCGTCGATGCCGATAAAAACGCCGAAGTCGGTGATGTTTTTGATCTTTCCGGCGATGGTCGTGCCCACGGGGTATTTTTGTGCGATCACATCCCAGGGGTTGGGTTCCAGTTGCTTCATGCCGAGGGAGATGCGCTTGTTCTCGGGATTGATGCTGAGCACCACCGCCTCCACTTCATCGCCCACGGAGAGGACCTTGGAGGGGTGACGAATCTTTTTGGTCCAGGACATCTCGGACACGTGAATGAGACCTTCGACCCCTTCCTCGATTTCCACGAAGGCACCGTAATCGGTGAGGCTGACCACTCGTCCGGCCACCTGCGTGCCCACAGGATAATTTTCGGCGGCTTTGTTCCAGGGGTCTTCCACCATCTGCTTGAGACCCAGGGAGACGCGCTCGTTTTCCCGGTCGAAGCTGAGGACCATCACATTGATTTTGTCCCCGATCTGGAACATCTCCGAGGGATGCCCCACGCGTCCCCAGCTCATGTCCGTGATGTGCAGGAGTCCGTCGATGCCTCCCAAGTCCACGAAGACACCGTAATCGGTGATGTTCTTGACGATGCCCTCCACGACCTTGCTTTCCTCGAGGCCTGCGAGGGTCTGGGCCTTCATCTCTTCCCGCTCTTTTTCCAGCAGTGCCCGACGGGACAGAACAACATTGCGTCTCTTCTTGTTATATTTGAGGACCTTGAAGGGGAAGTTCTGACCGATCATGGATTCAAGGTTGCGAACGGGACGGAGATCCACCTGGGAGCCGGGCAGGAACGCCTGGACACCGATGTCAACGGCCAGGCCGCCCTTGACCTTGGAGATCACCCTTCCTTCGATGATGCCGTCGTCGTTGTAAATGCGGCTGATGTCATCCCATACCTTGATTTTGGCCGCCTTCTCCTTGGAGAGGTGAATGGAGCCGTCCTCATCGTCCTGGAACTCCAGGAGCACGTCCACTTCGTCTCCCAGATCGGCCTGAATGACTCCGTTTTCATCTTTGAATTCGGAAATGGGAATCTGGCCTTCAGACTTGTAGCCGATGTCCACCATGACGAAATCGTCACTGACCTGCACCACGCGTCCCGTGAGGACTTCGCCTTCCTGGATGTTTTTGAAGCTCTGCTCGTATAGATCCTCCATCGTCTGCATGTCTTCAATTTCGCCATCCAGCATGGCCTCGTCGTCATCGAAGAAATCGTCCGTTTCAAAATCTTGATTCATGTCGCTTTTGGATTTGAATTCGTTTTCAATCATTGAGTTGGTTACCCCCTTGTCCAATTTTGGCCTTCGCCATCTTCAAATTACTTAAAATACCAGAAAATACATGAGCGATCAATGTATATTTCCGATTGTTTTGGAATCGGTGCCTTCTGAGCCGCCCGTCTTCTCCGCGATGTGCTCCATGAGCCTGCTCAGGGCCGTGTGGATGTCGAGGCCCCCCGTGTTGAGCACAAAGGCATCCGGTGCGGGGCGCAGGGGGGCCAGGGCCCGCTGGCTGTCTTCTTCGTCGCGCTTTTGCATCTGAAGCTCAACCTCTGAATAATCCACATGCCGGCCTTTGGCTGTGTATTCGGCGTGGCGGCGCTGAGCCCGGGTGCGAAGGTCGGCCGTGAGAAAAACTTTGACGGGTGCATGGGGAAAGACCACGGTGGTCATGTCCCTTCCTTCGGCGACCACGTCACCGGTGGATGCCAGCTGTCTTTGCCACTCAGTGAGAAAAAGCCGCACGGCCTTGTGTCTGGAAACTTGCGAGGCCTGCTGGGCCATCCGGGGAGACCGAAGCTCCTCTTCCAGAACCTGGCCCTGGTAGGTCACTTGAAGGCCGTTGTTTTTCAGGGCAAAGCGAAGGGGGAGAAAGGGAAGCTTTTCCTCGAGGCTGTTCCCGGCGTCCAGGGGAATGCTGTTTTGCGAGAGCGCCCACGCGACGGCGCGATACATGGCCCCCGTGTCCAGGTACACGTAGCCGAGCTGTTTGGCCAGCAGTTTACAGACAGTGCTTTTTCCGGCGCCCGCAGGGCCGTCGACGGCAATGATCATGACACCTCGGCCTGTGAATGGAAACTTTCACCCGTGAAGAGTCCAGCGCGGCGCTGTCTGAGGGAAAAAGGGGCAGAAGGCGGACCAATCTTGCAGGGGGAAGGGTGCTGGTTGAAAGGATGAGGATTTGTTCTGTTCTTCAAATAAGGCTCTCGCTCATTAGTCTTTTTGCCGGGAAGGAAAAAGGGAAGCTGAAGGCTTGCCGCCCATTCCCATCTCAGCATGATGAGATTTTATAAAAGAAAACCACGCCAATGACAACGGCTTTCTGAGAATGTCCTGTCGGTTTTTTAGTTTGCACCATATTGGAAAAAATGCGCTATAATGATAGAAAAAATGTTTCATGAGGGAGCGATTGATCATTGCACACAGGCATGCATGGCCCTTCCGAGTCACACATGAACGCCACCTGAAGCTCTGTTGCCGTGGATAAGGGGCTTTTCCTCCAGCGGTTTTTTTTGAAAACCCTGCTTGCAAAGGGTGGAACGTTTCCGACCTGAGTTGACTTCAAACGATTTTCAAAACGATTTCGCAAAGGACTGCATTCGCCTTATGACCAGGAAAACTGAAAAAGCCGGCAAAGCAAAGAAAAAAAGCAGCGGGCCCAAGCCCGATGCCATGGGCGCCTCCCAGGAAAAAAACAATGAAAACAGTGATGTGGGAGAGAAGGCGATTCCTCCGGTGTTGTCTCATGAAAGGTCTCGCAGCGTCTCCTACGATCCCTTTCGCCTGTATCTCGATGAGATAAAAAAATATCCCCTCCTGAGCCGTGAAGAAGAGAGGGAACTGGCCATTCGGTACCGGGAAAAAGGGGACATGGAGGCGGCCTACCGCCTGATCACGGCCAATCTGCGGCTGGTGGTGAAGATCGCCATGGATTTTCAGCGCTACTGGATGCAAAACCTCAATGACCTCATTCAAGAGGGCAACGTGGGACTCATGCAGGCAGCCAAGAAATTCGACCCATACCGGGGGTACAAATTTTCCTATTATGCCTCCTTCTGGATCAAGGCCTACATCATCAAATTCATCATGGACAACTGGAAGCTGGTCAAGGTTGGGACCACTCAGGCTCAGAGAAAACTCTTCTTCAACCTGCGCAAGGAGAAAGAGCGCCTGGAAGCTCAGGGCGTCGAGGTGACCACGCCCCTGCTCAGCCAGCGGCTGGATGTGAAGGAGTCGGAGATTCTCGAGATGGACCAGCGGCTGAACAGCTGGGAAATCTCCCTTGACAGTCCTCTGAAAGAGGATTCGGAGGACACGCACAAGTCCTTCCTCCCCTCCCATGACCTGCCTGTGGATGACCAGATCGCGGACAGGGAGGCCAAGACCCTCCTTCAGGAAAAACTGAAGCACTTCCGCGACCAGCTCAGAGGAAAGGAGGCCGTCATCTTTGACAAGCGCCTTCTCACGGATGAACCCCTGACTCTTCAGGAAATCGGGGATCGTTTCGGAATCAGCAGAGAACGCGTGCGGCAGATTGAAAGCCGCCTGAAAAAGAAGCTCAAGGCCTACCTGGAAGAGGAGATCGAAGACCTGGAGCTTCTTCAGAAAAGCATGGTGGAGGTCTGACCTCGTCCGATTCCTCCGTCACATCCCTTCAAACAAATTTTTGCTTCCTCCGGGTCCGGTTTTTTTTCCGGACCTTTTTTGTCCCGTCTCCCCTCGGGTGCAAGGCGCCCCATGCCCACACGACCCCATGACCCTTGAGTCCGGCAGCAAAGCCTTTTTCGGCCGTGGTCATTCCCGGCTGAGTGAAGAGGGGTGTCCTTCTTGAAGGGTGCGCTTTTTGCAAAGCTTGTGGTGCGTTCGCCCCTTTTCCTCATCGAGAATCAGCACACTTCAGGTGAATGGCATGTACGACCTCACAAAAATGCTCGAAGAAATCGTCGAGGACGAGAAGGTCAGCAAATCAGGGAATCGAAAGGTTTCCCAAGGGGAAATCGTCAGGCTTTTGCGCGAAAGGCGCCTGATGGGCAGGGGGCAGGAAGATTTCCGCAAGATGCCCCTGGGGGAAATTCTTCTCAAGGAAGGGCTCATCACCCCGGAACAGCTTCAGGAAGCCCTGCAGCTGCAGGCAGAGAGAGGGGAGCGCATCGGTTCCCTGTTGATTCAACTGGGCTATATTCCCGACGACGCCCTTCTCGGTTCCTTGAGTAAGAAATATGACACCGAGAGCGTCAGCCTTTTAGATCTTCACATCCCTGAAGAAACGCTGAACCTTCTCCCTCGAAGTGTGATGCAAAGGCACCGTTTGCTTCCCGTCAAGGCGGACATGAAAAATGTGCACGTGGCCATGGAGTCTCCCCATGACTTTGCAGCCATTCATGAAGTGGAGCAGTTGACGGGCAGGAAGGTTCACCCCATTGTCACCACTTCCTACCAGATGGACCTGGCCACAGATTACGTTCTGGAAAAAAAAACGGGCTCTTTCGACGGCCGTGAACTGCAGCAACTGCTCAAGCGGCCCATGACCATCATTTCCCTCGTGGAGGAGCTTTGGCAAAACCAAGGATCTGACCTTCTGATTTCTGTGGGATCCCCACCGGCCATAAAACGAAACGGCCGCCTCATTCCACTGGAACTGCCTCCCGTCACAAGGGGAATCGGCGAGGTGTACGCCAAGGTGCTCATGACAGAGCAGCAATGGAGGCAATTTCTGGAAAAGAAGCAGATCACCTTCATGTGCGATCACAAAGCCACGGGAAGACTGCGCGTGAGTGCCTACAGGCAGAGGGGGCATGTTTCTCTTGCCATGCGCCGCATCATGACGGGAAAACTTCACCTGGACCGGCTGGGGCTTCCTCTCTGGCTTGAAGATGTGGTGGCGAAGCCTCACGGCCTCGTGGTCATCGGCAGCCCGCCGGGCCAGGGAAAGACCACCACGGCCATGGCGCTCACGGATTCCATCAACAGAAGCCGCTGTGCCAGCATCGTGGCCGTTCATGACTGTCTCGAGCTGTTGATCGCCCCCCGAAGGAGTCTCATCAATCACAGGGTCCTGGGGACGGACGTGGACTCACTGGACCCTGAAACCCGTGCGCTGTTCACTCAGGTGGCGGATGTGCTCGTGCTGGATGAAATGAAGACCCCTCAGGCTGTGGAAACGGCACTGGAAGCCGCAAGCTCAGGGTCCCTGGTGCTCGCATGCGTTCAGGCCTTCACGGCCTCCGGGGCCATGGAGAAAATGGTGGATCTTTTTCCCCGGCCGCGGCGGGGGGATATTAGGCGCCGGCTTGCCCGGTGCCTCCTTCTGGTTTTCTGCCAGCGTCTTCAGGAATCCGGGGAAGAGGAGGCTTTCCCCCGCCTGACCCATGAGACTTTCCGGGGTGAAATGTTTTCCCCTGAGGAGGAGGGCTCTTTCATGGGGGATCGTGAATCCGCGGCGTCCTTTTCCCCTTGGGGGGATTCGCCGGAACGGCCTTTGGAAGGAGAAAAAGGAAAGGACCGCCCCTCAGGCCTTTGAAATTCCTCATGGGTGACGGGTTTTTCCTTCCCGGAAATGGCATTTTAATTGCTTTCCCTTTCCGATTCGCAAAATTTTTCGTCGCACAGTCCCTGACACCCCTGTCGTCAGCAAGAGCAATGGCCATGGCATCAGATGAAGCAGCCACTTTTGGTTATGACCGACCTCTCAAAATTGGGCGGGATGTCCACTGGGTGGGGAGCTATTGTCCTCATTCCCGGAACGCTTTCAATTCCTTCATCGTTCAGGACGGGGAAGAAGCGGTGCTCATGGATGCCGGATTCCGGGAAGGTTTGCCCTCCCTGGTGCTGAAGGTCCTTCAGTTGGGCATTCAGCCGGGAAGCATCAAGGCCCTGATCCAGCACAGCCTGTGTTCTCAGGCCCGGGAAACACGGGGCCACCTGCAAAAGCTCATCCGTCGCTCCGATTTGAGGATCGTCTCCCCCTCGGCTGCCTTTCGGGCCTGTTCCTTCCATGGGGAGAAAGGCCGGTTGAACGTCATGGAAAGGAGGGACTTCACCTTTTCATCGGGGAGGCAGTTGGAGTTTTTCCGGATTCCTTTTGCTCCCGGGGCGGACAGTTTCGTGACCTTTGATTCGCACAGCGGAGTGCTGTTCACGGGAGGCCTTTTGGGCAGCCACCGGGTCCCACAGCTCTTTTGGGGAAATCTGGAGGCGGAGTGCCGTCCATGTGCGGAGAAAGGGTCAGGCCGGGGATGTTCTTGGGCAGGGTGCCCTTTGCTGGATATGGAGCAGCATCACAGGGAGATCATTTCCTCGGAAAAGGCTCTTCGCATTGCCTTGAAAAGACTGGCCCGCATCCCTTTTCACATCGTCGCGCCCCAGTGGGGGAGCATCATCTCCCAGAGCGGGAATCTGGCCTTCTTGTGGAAAAGGCTCCTGGGCCTTCGGGGTGTGGGAATCGACGGTGTTGCGGAAAATGCAGGGGTGCAGGAAGAAAAAAATCATGAGGAATTGGAATTCGTGCACAAAAGATTCCAGGCAAATGGAGGAGGGAAAGGGTCCCCTTGCCCCTCTCCCGAATCGTGTTTTGCAGAGTGGGACGCTTGAGTCTGAAGAAAACGCTGGGTTCAGGACCTGCAGTGAGGGACCTTTTCGGTGGAGGCAGGATGTGTGTTCCGGCCAAAGGGGGGACGTGAAGCAAATCCTGGCAGAGTTTGGAACGCCTGAAAATCTGAAAGATCCTCGCATCAGGAGCCTCCTGTTTCACCTCCTCCGTCAATGGTCGCTGCAGCAGGACCATGAGCGTGACACAGCTTTCCTGGAGGATCTCCACACGCGTTGCAACCTTGCCATCAGCGGCCTGGTGGAGCTTCACAGGACCAAGAACAGTTCTCTGGGAATGGCGGCTCATGACCTTCGAAATCCCCTCATCTCCATTCGCGGGCTGGCGGAAATTCTTCTGAGCGGAGCGGCGGGTGAACTTTCTCAGGGCCAGCGGGAGTATCTGTCCATCATCAGTTCCACGAGCAATGGCATGCTGGGTCTTGTGAATGACCTGCTGGACGTTTCCCTCATGGAAAGGGGGCACATGACCCTTCACCGGGTGATGGGGTCCATGAAGGATCTGGTGGAGGAGAGGATTCAGGTGTACTCCGTTATCGCCGGGGAGAAAGACATCCGGTTGAGCGCCCGTTGCGATCCGATTCAGGATTTCCTCTTGGATCCCGTGCGCCTGGGGCAGGTCATGGACAATCTTCTCAGCAACGCCGTGAAGTTTTCCCCCCCTGGATCTCTCGTCAATGTTTTTCTGGAAAAAGAGGGGAATTCAGCCCGGTTCACGGTGGTGGACAGAGGTGCCGGGATTCCCCCGGAGGACCTGGAGCGCATTTTTCACGAATTTCAAAAATCCAGGACCAGGCCGACAGCGGGGGAGAAAAGCACGGGCCTCGGACTGGCCATCGCCAGGAAAATCGTGGAGGCTCATGGAGGCCAAATTTCCGCTCACAATGGCCCGCGTGAAGGTGCCGTTTTTTCCTTTCACATACCTTTCAGTCAACCTGTTTGACGGCTGCATCGAGGCATCCGCAAGAGTGTCCCTTCTGGCCCGGGTTTTCCTGGTCCCCCAAGAGAAGGGAAAAAGTCTCGCTGGAGCCCCAGGATCTGTGTATGAATGATTTCAGAAAGCCGCGAGTGATGATTGCCGACGATGAAAGGCACAGCCGGGTCCTTCTCAGGGCCGTGCTCAGTTCCATGCGCTGTGAAGTGGTGGCCGAAGCCGCCAATGGCGTCGAAGCCTATGAGCTCTACAGTGTTCACAAGCCTCACCTGTTGCTGCTGGACATCAACATGCCCCGCGAGTCGGGCGAGGAAGCCCTCAAAAAAATCATGAAGGATCATCCCGGAGCCTTCGTGATCGTGCTGACCGCCGTGGCGGACCTCGAGACCGTTGAGAACTGTCTTTCCATGGGGGCGGCGAACTTCATTCGCAAAGACACTCCCCTGGATGAAATCAAGGGGATCATCAAGGACACCTGGCAGCAGTTTTCCAGAATGAAGGTCAGGGCCGAGAGTGCGTGACCGGTTTTCAGGGCGTCTTTTGAAAACAATGTCCCGGGTGTCATCGCCTCAAAAGTTTCCTTGACCAAGAACTTTGAATTCCTCTTCAGCATGAAGGCTTCAGGCTGGCTTCAAGGGCCGGGGAAGACATAAATGGTTAAAAATCCCACTTTTCTCAGTTCACTGGTGACCAGGAAGATGGTCACGCGGGAAAACCTCAACCGCCTCGTAGAAAAGTATTCGGAAGACGCGGGGCAGATCCTGCGGCACCTCCTGCGCACGAACACCCATCCGCCCAAAATGCTGGGACGGCTGTGGGCAGACTCCCTGGGACTGGTCTATCTGGATCTTTCCAAAACCGTTTTTCAGCGGGATGTGGTCCACTTGCTTCCCGAATCTTTCGCCCGCAAGAACCAAGTGGTCCTTGTGTACAAATTCGGGGATGCGGTCACCGCCGCCCTGGCGAATCCTCAGGACCACTTCACCGTCAAAAAGATCGAAGGCCTCATTCACCTGGCGGTGAGCCCCGGTTTCGCCTTTCCCGAAGACATCGAAGAGGCCATCGAAATCAACTACAAGGGCGATCAGCAGCTCACCGACCTCTCCCGGAAGATCGTCACGGACACCATTCAGATCGAGGACATTTCCGAGCTCACGCGGGACGAACTGCAAAAAGTCGCGGGGAGTCAGGCCGTGGTGGAGTTTGTCAACGGGCTGCTTCTTCTGGGGGTTCGGGAGGGGGCCAGTGACATTCACATCGAACCGGGGGAAGAGAAAGTCAAGGTGCGCTTTCGCATCGACGGGCTGCTCCAGGAGAGGAGCAACCTGGAAAAAACTCTTTTGCCCCCCATTGTCTCCAGGCTGAAAATACTCGCCAACATGGACATCACCGAGAGGCGCAGGGCCCAGGACGGACGCATCAATCTGGAAATGCCCAACGGAGCCATTGACTTTCGGTTCTCCAGCGTGCCCACCATCCACGGGGAGAAGATTGTTCTGCGCATCCTGGGACAAACGCGCGCCAAGGACATTCCCGATCTCACGGAACTCAATTTTTCAAGGAATTCTCTCAGCGTCCTCAAAAGAATCATAGAGATGCCCCACGGCATCTTTTTCGTCACGGGACCCACAGGTTCGGGAAAAACCACCACCCTCTTCTCCGTTTTGAAGCACGTCAACAAGCCCGAGGTCAACATCACCACCATCGAGGATCCCGTGGAATACCGGCTGGGGGGAATATCCCAGATCCAGGTGAATTCCGCAGTGGAGCTGAATTTTGCCACCGCCCTGAGGGCTTTCCTGCGCCAGGATCCCGACGTGATGCTCGTGGGGGAGATCCGCGATGGAGAGACGGCTCAGATTGCCTGCCAGGCGGCCCTCACGGGTCATCTCGTGTTGGGAACCCTGCACACCAACAGCGCCATTCAAGCCATCACACGCCTCATTGACATTGGACTCAAGCCTTTTCTGGTGGCCCAGTCCATTGTGGGGGTCATGTCTCAGCGGCTGGTGAGAAAAATTTGTGACCACTGCAAAGAAAAATATGTCATGACTCCGGAGCAGGTGCGCAAGGCGTTCAACGTGGAAGGCCGGGAAGTTTTCGCCTATCGGGGAAAGGGTTGTTCTCATTGCGGCCACAAGGGTTTTTCCGGGCGAATCGCCCTTCATGAAATCATCTATCTGGACGAAGAAATGCGCAGCCTGATCTCCCGCGGGGAGTCGGCGGTGGATATTCAGCGGCTGGCGAGGGAAGCGGGTTTTCAGAGCCTGCGCTACGATGGGCTCAAAAAAGTTCTGCGGGGCCTCACCACCCTTGAAGAAGTGAACCGGGTGGCCATTGACGAGGAATCCTCCTCTGTGGACGTGTTGTGATTCTGAGTTTTTGCAAGGGAACTTTCGCTCCCTTCTTCCTTCTTCGATCACCTTTTCTTCCCTTCCGGGCCCGCCTCAAACCTTGTTCCCCCAGCAAGGAAAGGAGGTTTGCCGGCTCACTCCCTTCGGCCTTTTCCCTTTGGCACCGGCATTGAAAAGCACGGGGCTATTTGTTAGTAAACTGACTCTTGCCCGGAGGTGGTGGTGCAGGCAGCCGCGCGAAAACCTCTGCTTCCTTCCGTCACCGCATCATTTTTGGCGCCCTGTTCCGGGGGTCTTTGGGTGATTTTCGCTGAAACACAACAGGAGTCATGCCTTTGAACACTATTTTGCCCCGTCGCAACAGCAAAAGGATACATGTGGGATCCATACCCATCGGAGGGGGAGCCCCCATCGTCGTGCAGTCCATGGCCAACACGGACACCCGGGACTGGCGCGCCACGGTGGAGCAGATTCGCCGCCTGGAGGAAGCGGGCTGCCAATTGGTGCGGGTGGCCGTGGTCGATGAAGAGGCGGTGCAGCAACTGGGCCGGATCAGGAGGAATATCGGTGTTCCATTGATCGCTGACATTCACTTTGACCATCGTCTTGCCCTGGGTGCCATCAGGGAGGGAGTGGATGGATTGCGGCTCAATCCGGGCAACATCGGAGGGCGCGACAGGGTTGCGCGCGTGGCGGCTGCGGCTCTCGAGCGGCAGGTGCCCATACGCATCGGAGTGAACAGCGGTTCCATTGAAAAAGAGCTCCTGGCCCGGGACGGTCACCCCACTCCAGAGGCCATGGTGGAGAGTGCCCTGAAACACGTGCAGCTCCTGGAAGATGAAGGTTTTGACCTCATCAAGATCTCTCTCAAGTCTTCCAGTGTCCTGGACACCATAGCTTCCTACCGCCTGCTCTCGGGAAAAACGGACTACCCCCTTCACCTGGGAGTGACGGAAGCGGGCACGGTGGTGGACGGCGCGGTCAAGTCG
Organism: Syntrophobacteraceae bacterium; assembly: GCA_003566995.1. Taxonomy (GTDB): domain Bacteria; phylum Desulfobacterota; class Syntrophobacteria; order Syntrophobacterales; family Syntrophobacteraceae; genus SLCH01. The sequence continues at coordinate 39,167 of PXBG01000151.1, read as the reverse complement.
GCTCTGGGAATCGGGCTTTTGCTTCTGGAGGGCATCGGGGATACCTTGCGCGTGTCTCTCACCAGCGATCCCGAAGAGGAAATTCCGGTGGCCTACAGCATTCTGAGGTCCCTGGGACTGCGCCACAGGGGTGTGGAACTCATTTCCTGCCCCACATGCGGACGCACGGAAATGGAACTCATTCCTTTGGTCCAGAAAGCCGATAAAATTCTGAGAAAGATTCGCACGCCCCTCAAGGTGGCCATCATGGGCTGTGTGGTCAATGGACCAGGGGAGGCCCGGGAGGCGGATGTGGGCATTGCGGGGGGCAGGGGAAGCGGCATTTTGTTCAAGAAGGGGGAGTTGGTGGAAAAAATTCCCCAGAAGGATCTTTTGACGAGATTGCTTGCGGAAGTGGAGAGCATGACGGGTGAAAAACTCCATGGGAAGGGACCCCAGGATCAGCAACCATAGAGGGTGAGTTGCGGGAAGAGGGCTGTGCGTTTTTTCGAAATCATCGATCGACTGCTGGAGTACTATCCCGAGGCGGATGTGGGCTTTTTGGAAAAAGCCTATGTTTTTGCCTCCGCTGCATACCGTGGCAAGGTCAGGCTCAAGGGGGAGCCCTACATGTCTCATCCTCTGGCTGTCGCGGGCATCATGACACAAATGCGGCTGGGTGTGGAAAGCATCGGGGCGGCCCTGCTGCACGATCTTCTGGTGGATGAAGTGTGTGCCCCGGAGCAAATACAGGACAATTTCGGAGCCGATGTGGCCCACATCGTCCAGGGAGTGACCAAGCTCACGAGGCTCGATTTCAGCAACAGGAAAGAAGAGCAGGCAGAATACATGCGAAAGATGGTGCTCGCTCTTTCCCATGACATGAGAATCCTTCTTGTGAAGCTGGGTGAGCGCCTACACGACATGCGGACCTACGAAAACCTGTGTTCCGCTTCCCAGCGTGTGCTGGCTCACGAAGCCCTGGACATCTACGCCCCCCTGGCCGATCGCCTGGGCATCGAGTGGATGAAGGTGGAGCTGGAAGATCTGGCCTTCAAATGTCTCGAACCCGAAGAACACGACAGAATGCTGCAGGGGCTGGCCAGGACCGAAAAGGAGAGGCGGCGCTACATTGAGGAAGTGAAGGGGACTTTGCACCATCACCTGGAAAACAGCGGTCTCAGGGCAAAGGTCAGCGGCAGGTCCAAGCACCTGTACAGCATCTATTCCAAAATGCTCCGTCAAAAGCTCGACCTGGAAAGCATTTACGATCTCATTGCCTTTCGCATCATCGTGGAATCGGTGCGTGAGTGCTATGAAGCCCTCGGCATCGTGCACAACCTCTGGGAGCCCGTAACGGGGCGGTTCAAGGACTACATTGTCAAGCCCAAGTCCAACATGTATCAGTCTCTGCACACGACCGTGATGGGTCCCTACGGGGAAAAAATGGAAGTGCAGATTCGAACCCGGGAAATGGATCTCATTGCCAATGAAGGGGTGGCGGCACACTGGCTTTACAAGCAGAGAGGGGATTCCCGGGAACGCCTGGCAGAAAAGGAGTCTCAGCGGTTTTCGTGGCTCAAGGAACTGCTGGACTGGAACAAGGAGTGGCGGGATCCCAAGACCTTCTTCCAGGTGGTCAAGGATGGCTTTCACACGGATGAAATCTATGTGTTCACGCCTCGCGGGGATGTGAAAGTCTTTCCCGCGGGGTCCACGCCCATCGATTTCGCTTATGAAGTGCATTCGGAAGTGGGGCATCGTTGCGTGGGGGCTCGGGTCAACGGAAAAATCGTTCCCTTGCGCTACCAGCTGCAAAGTGGGGACACGGTGGAAATTCTCACGGCGGCCAACCACCAGCCCAGCAAGGACTGGCTCAACTTTGTCAAAACCTCCAAGGCCACACAACGCATCCGCCACTGGATCAAGGCGGCGGAGCGGCAGCGGTCGGTGACCACGGGGAGAGATTTGTGCGAGAAGGAATTTCGCAAAAAAGGGTTGAATTTCAACAATTACATCAACTCTTCAGAGCTGCTCGATGTGGCCCGCTCTTTTTCCCTGCGAAGTGTGGACGACCTGCTCGCCAGCATCGGATACCGGAAAATCTCTCCCGTCCAGGTGATGGGAAGGCTCACTCCACCGGATCAGGGGGAGCCCGATGAAAAGGAGGATGTTCTCACCCTCGAAAAGAAAAAGCCGCGTTCCCAGGACGAAGGCATCATCGTCCACGGGGCGGACAACGTCATGATCCGCATGGCCAGGTGCTGCAATCCCGTTCCGGGGGAAGCCATTGTGGGCTACATCACTCGGGGAAGGGGCATCACCGTCCACCGCGCCACCTGCCGCAACGTGGGCAGGGGGGACGAGGAGCGAAGGATCGATGTGAAGTGGGACACGGGTGAAGGCAAGGTCTATCCCGTGGAGATTCACGTCACCCTGGCTCAGGAAAAAGGCATGCTGGCAAATCTAAGCGGGGTCCTGGGGCAGCTCGACGTGAATGTGGTGGATGTGAAGTTCGACAGCAGCCCGAAGGACTCAGCCCTCTGCCGCCTGAAGATAGAAGTGAAAGACACCAAGCACCTTCAGCGGGTCCTTTCCGTGCTGCGGTCCGAAAGGGGCATTTTGAAAGTTCACAGGAGCATGGACTGATGTGCCCCTCGCCGGCCTGAAAGAGAGGGCGGCCCGGCGAGGGGGGTCAAAGAATTCTCGGAAAATTTTCCCTGGACTTCAGAGGTTGGAATAGGCCGTCACGGTTTCAGGGGATCTCAGAACATTGTTCAGGGCCTTTTGAATTTCGGTCCTTTCGGGGTCATTTTGCCAGGCCTTCCAGTCCTTCAGGTCGTTCCACGTGCTGATCACGAGGAATTTGTTGGGAATGTCCAAACACCTCAATGTTTCTCCCGAAATGTAGCCATTGCCCTTTTGAAGGGCCAGGGAGCGCAGCTTCGTCAAAAGCTCGTGAAGCTTGACTTCCTGACCCTCCTCCACGATCCGTTCAATCAAGACTCGAACAGCCATGTGTCACCTCCATCTTTTGTTGGGAAAAGGGGAATGTTCTGAAAATGTAGAGATAACATGCTTATACCTGATAAAAGCGTACCATGAGCCTGCCCGATGGTCAATGAAAAGGTCGTCCCTGCGAACCTTTGCCGGCAGCTTCAAAGAGCACGAAGCCCTTTCCCGTGGAATTTCTCCTGCGGAATTTCTCCTTGCATTTTTGACCCGCATAACTTAGTTTTTTCGCGTGTTGCTAAGAAGTTATTGCAATCGCTGATTAAATCAGCTTTCTTCTCGTTTCTGACATGTGGTCGAAAGGGTGAACAGTGATCGTCAAGCATTGGATGACCACCAAGGTCATGACCATTCGCCAGGAAGCGTCCATTCAGGAAGCGCTGTCCCTCATGAAACTGGCGTCCATCAGGCATCTTCCCGTGGTGGATCACGAACAGAAGCTCATCGGATGGGTGACCGATGCGGACCTTCGAGGGGTGCTCATCGCCTCCATGCTCGAAGAACTGACACTGGGGGATGTGATGATTCGAAAGCCCATCGTGGCCACTCCCGACCTTTCCATGGATGAGGCGGCTCAGATCATACTGGAAAAGCGCATTGGCGGTTTGCCCGTGGTGGAAGGAGGAAAGCTGGTGGGAGTGATCACCGTGGTGGATGTGCTCTCGGGTTTCATAACGACCATGGGCATGCTGCCTTATTCGTCCCGGCTGGACGTTCAGGTTCCTTCTTCAGGAGGTTTTTTGAGCAAAATTCTGGAGATTGTGGAAAAAAACAATGGAAAAGTGGTGAGTCTGTATCATTTGCCCCCAACGGGTGGTGCGGGTGAAGCTTACTCCATTCGTATGAAAAAATGCGATTTGTCTCCCATCGTGAGTGCTTTGAAACGCGAGGGAATCAGGGTTCTGGCCGGCGGCTTTTAAATCACGGCGCGCCGGCAAACTTTTTATGGAGTATGGCTTCCAAAGGGTGCCCTGCAGAGGCGTCAGAATCCGTGTTCTCATTGCGGGCCGTTTTTTTTTATCGCCGGCTGAATCCCGCCCCTCACCGCCTCCCTTATTCCTGCATATATAGAGTGCTTGCAAATTCAGGAAGAATTCATCGTCTTTTGTGGCAAAGGGCCCACAGGGAGGCTTTTTGCCTTTTGTTTTTGATGTCGTCATGTTCTGGTTCTTTTAAGAAGCCGTTCACCGAGACCGGCTGCTCAACAGGAGAGTCAAAAGATGGGAAAAATACCGGACAGTTACCTGCCACCCAAAGACATGTGGCCGGAATACATCGTCCCCGAAGAATTTGCCGATACACCTGTGGAATTGAATCTGGCGGACTCTCTTCTGGATCGTCACGTGCGGGAAGGGCGGGGGGAAAATGTCGCCATAAAGTTCATGGACCGGACCATTTCCTATGCCCAGCTGCAACGATCGGTCAACCGTTTTGGAAATGCTTTGAAATCCCTCGGTGTGGAACCACAGGACAGGGTGGGCATTCGCCTGGTGAACTCTCCCGAGGCCATCATCACCATTTTCGCCATCGAAAAAATCGGTGCCATACCCGTGCCCACATCACCCCTCTGGTCCACGGGAGAGATCACTTTCGTGGCCAACAATGCGGAAATGAAACACTTCGTGGTCAATGCGCCCCTCATGGGGCCTGTGGAAGCGGCAAAACCCGCTTTCCGGTTCGCAACCCGGATCATCGTCATCGGCGGGTCACCCGATGAAGTCCGTGCCCAGGGCAACCTGGTGTTTGAAGAACTCATGGAAAAGGGTTCCCCGGAACTGGAAGCCGCCATGCTCCATGCCCATGACATCGGCATCATTCTCTACACCTCGGGCACCACGGGAATGCCCAAGGGGTGTGTGCATTTTGTGAGGCCGTCTCTCATCAAGGCCCGGATGGTGAACAAGTATGTCTACAAGCTTCAGCCGGGGGACATTCTGGGCGGCGCGGCTCCCGTTTCCTTCGCGGCGGGCTTCGGAACTTTCTCTCTCCTTCCTTTCGAAGGGGGGGCGGGCGTCTCCCTCATACCTCGTTTTTCCCCTCCCGACATGATGGAACTGGTTAAAAAGCACGGCATCACCGTACTCACCGGTCTGCCCACGGGCTACAGGGCCCTCATGAAGCACCCCCCTTTCAAGGAATATGACTTGAGCTCCGTTCGGTTGTACACGTCGGGAGGGGACGCTCTGGGCGCCGAGACACTGAACGCCTGGAAAGAGCTCACGGGAAAGCCCATCTGGGAAGGGCTGGGAGGCACGGAAATGCTCCACCTGGTGACTTCCAACACCATGAATGAAGCACCGGTGGCCAATTCCATCGGAAAGCCCCTTCCGGGAGTGCAGGTGAGGGTCATGGACGGCGAGGGGAAAGACTGCGGGCCCAACGATGTGGGCAGCATGCTTCTCAAGGGCCCCTCGGGAACCCTTTACTGGAAGCCCTATGAAGATGGGGAGCGCCTTCTCAGGTCCCAGGCCCGGGGAGTGCAAAAGGGCTGGAACCAGATGGGGGATGCGGTTTACGAGGATGAGACGGGCAATCTCTTTTTCGTGTCCAGGGAAGATGAGATGATCAAAAGTTCCGGCTACCGAATTGGCCCCGCAGAGGTGGAGTGGGCCATTTCCAGGCACCCCAGGGTGGCCGACGTGGGTGTGGTGGGCGTGCCCGATCCCGAGAAGGGACAGGTCACCAAGGCGGTTATCGTTCTCAAGCCTGGCGAGAAGGGAAGTGAGGCCTTGACGGAAGAGCTGAAGGAGTTCCTCAAAGATCACATCGCCATTTACAAGTTGCCCAGGATTGTGGAGTACGTGGGCTCCCTTCCGCGCACTCCAACGGGAAAGCTGCTACGAAGGAAGCTCAAAGGCTGATTTCAGGAGATGATGGGAAGAAGCAACTTCTGAATGGCTTCCATGGGGGGAGAGACTTCCGGGGAAGGAGGGGAAAGGTTCAGGTTGTTCTCATCGTCCCAGCTGGTCCGGACGATGTGGACATTCTCTCCCCGGGGTGCCCACACTCTCGGATCGGTGGGGCCGAAAAGGACAATGCACGTGGTGCCCGCCAGGGCGGCCAGGTGGCTCAGTCCCGAGTCGTTTCCCACGTAGGCGCACGCTCTGTTCATGAGAGCCAGGGCATGGGAAAGAGAAATGTTTTTCAGGGAGGGTATTCCGTACTTTTCCAGTTCCCCGGCAAAAGGAGCGAGGTGCGAGTCCGCGGGGCCCAGGAGCGTGACCGCTTGCCGGGAGCTTTTTTTTTCAAGCCATGCGGCCAGGGAAAGCCATTGGTTCAAGGGCCAGATCTTCCTTTTGCCCCCGCTGCCGGCGTGGATCACCACCGGGTTGGAGCCCTCTTGAATTCCCGCATTTCTCAGGCGGCTTTCCAGTTCCGGGAAAACATGATCGGGGGCTTTGAGCCGCAGGGGAATGTTTTCGAGGGGAATTTGAAGGGATCGAAACTGGTCCGCCATGAACTGGGAGACGCTTTGCACCGTGTTTTCCCGGGGAAAGGACTGTATCCACAGGACAGGGCGAAGGAAGCGCTGCGACAGGCGATGACAGACGGCACGCGCGGAATTCTGACCGAAGAAGATGACGGCGTCCGCCCTTTGAAAAAAATGGGGAAGGGGCGCCTTTTCCCACAATTCATCATGGTAGAAGGGGGTGAGATCCGTTTCCATTCCCCTGCAAACCTCCTCAACGAAGGGCAGGCCCTTCAGGAGTTCCCCGTGTTGGGGCTTGGTCCATAGGTGCAGACGGACCCGGCAGTGGTGGTGAAGGCCGTTCAGGACCGGAAGGGTCAGAAGAAGATCACCCAGGGCTCCCTGGTGAATGGCCAGGACTCTGCCTCCGTTCCGGGGTAAAGGGCAGGGGCTTGAAGTCTGGTGCAGGCGGCGGGAAGCTTGCGAGGGCGGACATGTGAGGACTGATCCCGTTGTGCCGGTGCTGACTGTTTCCGTCGCCCAGTGGATTCTCTTGTCTTTCATGGCCCCACGGTGACCTTGCGGCTTCAGGAGGAGTCCGGCTCCTTGTGGCTCCGTTTGCGGCGGGACCAGCGTTTGAAAAAGCCGGCGATCCTGGAGGTGGGGGAGTTTGGGTCCCTTCCGCGCACGAGACCCTGAGCCTCCACGGCTTTTCTCAGACAGGCTTTCAAGTGGGCGCAGGAGACGCACTCGGGCTGAGGCTCGATGATGCCTTCCTCGTTCCGGGGGCAAACAAGGTCTGGAATTCCAAAACATGGGGAATGCTCTCCCTCATGCTGGCAAGGGGTTCTGTGAACGGAATTTTCTTTCTCGTCGCTCAAAGACGCAACCCTCCTCCATTCCTTGTTCCCCGTGCCCAGGGACCGGGCCTTCCGGGGTGGGGGAACGGTCCCTGCCACGTGTTTTCAGCTCTTCCTGTGAAGGAGAGAGGCTGCTGTGCACACGGGAAAATTCACTCGAGAATTTCGAGCACCGCCCGCTTATGAAGTTTGGTCGCCGCTGCGTTGAGCAGGGTTCGCAGAGCGTGAGCGTTTCGCCCTTCCTTGCCGATGATTTTTCCCAGATCGTCCTTTGCCGCTCTCAGTTCGATCACAGAAATCTGCTGGCCGCTGATTTCTCTCACTGAAACCTTGTCGGGATACTCCGCCAGAGCTTTGGCGATCACTTCCACCAATTCCTTGATTTGAATGTCTTCCATGTTTTTCCCCGTCCTTAGTCCTTAATAGAGCATCTCGCCATGCAAATAGATCGTTGTGTCAGATGAAGTCAGCTGATCCGTTTCATTTTCCGCCGGTCGCACCAAAAACATGAGAAAGGATAAAGAAATCGACGTTCGGCAGCCTGTGAGTTGAAGAATCAGGATGGGGCCCGCAGCTTTTTCTGCGACTTGATGAGGATTGCCTTCTCCTTTTGGGAATCGCTCCCTTGGATGTAAGTGAGCGAAACAGAGCTTATGGAAGCCTTGTGTTCGGCCTGCGCGAATCCCTGCGAGACTACGAAAATAACAAAAAGGTGTCAAGTGAAAATGTCAGAGAAAATAATACGTTGCACTCACCGGGGGAAGAAGGGTCCGGGGAAAAAGGCCTTTTCTTTTTCCAGTCGATTGGATAGCTTATAGCGCATGAGTGAGAAGTCATTCAAGGTGACCCGTTGTCCATGCGCACAGAAACCTTACAATTCGAAGTGCGGATGGCCCCTCAATGGCGGCTCTTCGCATCTCTTCAGAGTTCGTCACCGGGGCCATTCGTCAACCATGTGAGGAGGCCCATGATTCCATCCGCGGAAAACCGGCTTCAGCCGTTGCCTCTCATTGAAACCACAGCTCTTGAACTCCCTCGGCCGACCCTCAGGGACAACACCGCTGAACTCGACCGGGTGATGCGTCGTCTGAAAATGGAAGGTTTCGACCCTTTGCGGGTGCACTTTTTGAATATGGCGGGTCTGGTGAGCAAGATTCGCCTGCATGGGCAAAAAATGACCGCCCTTCTCAGTTACTGGGATGGTCACTGGGAGCTGATGGATGTTGTGGGGCCCGGCCATGAGGGACCCATTCTGGGCATGGCCGTCGATCTGGGGACCACCAGCCTTTCCTTTCACCTGGGGGCCCTTGGAAACCGGAAGGTTTTGGGGCAGCTGTCTGTGCCCAACCCTCAGATCATTCACGGGGAAGACATTCTCACACGCATTCTTTTCTCCCGCCAGGAGAAGAACCTCAGAACCCTGCAGGAAATGATCCTGAAGACTTTCAATGATGCCTTTTTGCAGATCACCCGGCGCCACGGTACGCTGCCCGGCGAGGTGTGCGCTCTCAGTGTGGCGGGAAACACCACCATGAGTCATTTTTTTCTGGGCCTGGATGCCACGGGCATCTGCAAGGAACCCTATATTCCCGCTGTCAACCACTTCCCCATGATTCACGGGGGGGATCTGGGGTTGTCCCTGCATCCATTTGCACCCGTTTATGTCTTTCCCAATGTGGGTTCTTACTTTGGCGGTGACCTTCTGGCCGGGATTGTGGCCACGTCCATGCATCGATCCCGGGAAATCCAGCTGATGGTGGATGTGGGCACCAATGCGGAAGTGGTTCTGGGCAACCAGGACTGGCTTGTTGCCTGCGCCGGCGCTGCGGGTCCCGCCCTGGAGGGGGGAGTGATGGAATGCGGCATGGTGGCCCTGCCCGGAGCCATCGACCGCGTGCGCATCGACCCCCTCACCCTGGAGCCCCGATGGCATGTTCTGGGGAATGAAAAACCCAGGGGAATTTGTGGGTCGGGTGTCATCGACCTGGTGGCGGAGCTGTTCGGCGCCGGCATTTTGACGGTCCAGGGAACCATGAACACGGGCCTGAGGACTTCACGGGTGGTGAAAAGGGAGGATGGTCCCGCATATGTGCTGGCATGGGGAGACGAGACGGAGAGCGGACAGGACCTGCTCGTGACCGAGGCAGACGTGGGCATCTTTCTCAAATCCAAGGCAGCCATGTACACCATCCTCCAGGTCATCTGCAAAAAGGTGGGTGTGGACCTGGAGGAAGTGGAAAAAATTTTTGTGGCAGGTGCCTTTGGTAATCACATGGACCCTGCCATGGCCATCCGCATCGGCATGGTTCCCGACCTTCCCCCCCGGTTGTATGAGGGTGTGGGAAACACTGCGGGGGACGGCGCCGTCATGGTCCTTCTGGATCGCACGCTTTTGAGCGAGGTGCGGGATGTGGCGGGGCGCATCACTTACGTGGAGCTGAACGTGAATGTGGAGTTCATGAACGAGTTCCGCGGAGCGCTCTTTTTGCCCCACACGGATCCCCGGTTGTTCCCGTCGGTGAACATTCCGGCAGATCAAGGGGGAAGAGGGGGGTTCTGATGGGAAAAGAAAAACCTTCATCCAGGGGTGCGGTGCCGGCCATGGCCTCTGCCGGTTTCTCCCGGAAGGGAGTGGGGCTGATCAGGTTTTTCTGCGTGATTTTGCTGCTGCTGAACCTTCTGGTCCTTCTCGGAATCTTTTTCTCTTCTCACGGCATTCCGGGCCACCGTCTGAAAAGCGGGCAGGTGACGGAGCTGGAGGCGAAGGTTCTGGCCCTGCAAAAGGAAAATCAGCAGCTTTACAGAAAAATCATGAACTTCAAAAACGACCCAAGGGCCCAGGAGCGACTGGTGCGCGAACATCTGGGGTGGGCGCGGGAAGACGAGGTGATGATCGAATTCCACCTGCCCGGAAGGAGCCTCGCACCCGCGGAGCCGGGATGGGGGCCTCCTTAAATAGGCCTTGACGGAATTTGACCGATTGTGTTAGCTAACGCACTTTGCATTTAAATCGCTCCTTGCTCTTTCCCGGCCGGAAGGGGCTACAAACTCACAAGGAGGAACATCGGAATGAGGAAGTACGAGACTTTTTTCATCATGGATCCGGACTTGCCCGAAGAGATGAACAATGCCGCCGATGAAAAAATCAAGGGCGTTGTGGCTTCTCAGGGCGGCACGGTTCTGACCTACGAACCCTGGGGTAAGAACAAGCTGGCTTATCCCATCAAGAAGCGCACGCGAGGCCTCTACGTTTTGATGGCCTACTCGGGTGAGTCTGCCCTTGTTGCCGAACTTGAACGCATCATGCGCCTGGATGAGCGGATTCTCAAATTCATCACCGTCAAGCTGGAGGATCGTTTCGATCCCGCCAAGGAAGAGAAAGCTCCCCCGGAAGAAAAACCGGCATCTGGTGAGGAGGAGTCGGGAGAAGAGGCAGGGGCCGAATCCTCTGAAGAAGAGGAAAAACCTGCCGGGTTCGCCGAGGAGGCTGACCAGGAAGAGAAAATCGGCTGAAGTCCTTTGTGCCTGGCAAGCGCTGGTTTTTCGTGTTTAGAGTTCGATCATCAGAAAGGAAATCCCCATGGCTTTTAAACGTAGACGCCGCACCTTCCATCGCCGGAAAGTATGCCGCTTTTGTGTGGATGGCGAGCTGAAAATAGATTACAAAGATTCCAAAACTCTCAGGTATTTTGTCACGGACCGCGGAAAGATCGTTCCCCGGCGAATATCGGGCAATTGTGCCAAACATCAAAGAAAGCTGACCCTGGCCATCAAGCGGGCACGTCAGATTGCTCTTCTTCCCTACACCGCCATACAGAGTGTGTGACGGGAGCGACGTTTCCCCAAAAACCGTATTGATGAAGACCTATGGCCCTCAGCGATAGCTTCCGTCAGCTCTGGCACAACCCCATCGCGCGAAAAGAGTACATCGCCGGCACAGCGATTACTCTTTTCCTTTTTGTTTCAACACTCATTATTCCCGTGGTGGGCCTGTTCTTTGGAATCCTCACGCCTCTGCCTTCCCTTCTTTTCCTTTACCGGTGGGGGTTGGGCATGGGGTTGTGGTTGCCGGCCACAGTGGCCCTGCTGAGTGCTCTGCTGTTTCCCCCCATGGGCCTTGCGGGAAGCCTGCCCTTTCTTCTGGCTTTTGTTTTTCTGGGTGTTTTGATCAGTATGGGAATGGGTTCGGGCTGGTCCATTGAAAAAACCATTGCCGTGCCCGTGCTGGCGATTTTTCTGCTGGGAAGCTTGCTGGCTCACGTAGCCCTCAGGGATGGGGACATGGGAGTGGCCACCCGCCTCGAAAGGAGCATTCAGGCGGCCATCTCCACCATGGTGCAGGAACTGGGACCCGATGCACCCGAAAGCCGTGCCCTGGAGGAATCTCTGACCACCGCCGTTCCCCTCATGGTGCGGGTCATTCCGGGGTTGGTTTTTTCTTCGCTTCTCGTGATTTCCTGGCTCAACATTCTGGCGGCGAGAAGATACTGCCTCATGCACAACGTGGAGTGGCCCCAATGGCCCGCCTGGAGCATGTGGAGGGCGCCCGAGCCCCTCGTGTGGGCTGTGATCGGCTCAGGGATTGCCCTTCTCCTGCCCGTGGGGGCGCTGAAAGTGGTGGCCCTGAACCTTCTGCTGGTCCTGGGAACTGTTTATCTTTTTCAGGGGCTGTCCCTGACGGTTTTCTACCTGGAGAAGTGGAATCTTCCCGTATTCTTGCGGGCTGTCATTTTTGTGATCATCCTCCTGCAGCAGTTTGTGACGCTGGGGGTTATGCTGTTGGGTTTTTTCGACACCTGGTTCGACTTTAGAAAGAGCACGGCGGAGGGTGAAGGCACCTGAGCCCCCGGTAATGTTCTGCTCGAAAGAGCTGCCATGTGCGGTGCAGGGGATTCAACACGCAATTTCAGGCTTGCTGGGGCCTGCCTAGACCCATTGGGAACATGGCGGTTCCAGGAGGTGACACAGAGAGATTACAATGAGGAGACAGGCATGAAAGTGATATTGATGGAAAACATTTTTTCTCTGGGGCAGATAGGGGATGTGGTCAATGTGGCCCCGGGTTACGCGCGCAACTATCTTTTTCCCCAGAAGCTGGCTGCCGAAGCCACGGGAAAGAAGGTTCGCGAACTGGAGCATCGCAAGAGAATGCTGGCGCAGAAGAGAGAAAAAGTCCGCCAGGAAATGCTTTCCATTGCCGAGAAGATCAACAGGGTGGAAATGGTCCTGAACCGCAAGGTGGTGGAAGACGACAAGCTTTATGGTTCCGTGAGCGCCGCCGACATTCTCAGTGCGTTGGAAGCACAGGGGTTTTCTCTGGAACGCAAGCAGGTGCAGTTGGATCAGCCCATCAAGCAGCTGGGTGAATTCACCGTGCCCATCCGCATCGACGCGGACGTGCAGGCGGAAGTGAAAGTCAAGGTGGAAAAGGAAGAATAAGGACGTGGACCCTATCGCGGACGAACTCAAGAAGGTTCCCCCCCAGCAGCTGGAAGCGGAGCAGTCTCTGCTGGGAGGCATCCTCCTTGACAACGCCGGGCTTCCCTCTGCCATGGAAACCCTGGCGGGAGATGAATTTTACCGGGAAGCCCACCGCCTCATTTTTCGCGTCATTCAGGACCTCTTTGAGAGAAACGAGCCGGTGGACCTGGTGACCGTCGTTTCTCTCCTCAGTGAAAAAAATAAGCTGGAAGCTGTAGGGGGAGCCACCTATCTGGCTTCCCTGGTGGAATCGGTCCCTTCAGCCACCAACGTTCCCGCCTACGCCCGGATCGTCAATGAAAAGGCGTTGCTGCGCCGCCTGATCCAGGCCGCCAACGAAATCAATTCCTGGTGTTATGGGGGCGGCAAGAATGTGGAAGAAATTCTGGACCATGCGGAATCGGTCATTTTTGCCATCACGGAAAACCGCCTTCGCAGCAGTTATTCCTCCATCAAGGAGATTGTCAAAAAGAGCATCGAATCCATCGAGCGCTTTCAGGAACACCGTGAGGTGGTCACGGGAGTGCCCACCCATTTCACCGACCTGGACAAGCTCACGGCGGGATTTCAGCCTTCTGACCTCATCATTGTGGCTGCCCGTCCCAGCATGGGAAAAACCGCCTTCGCCCTCAACATCGCCCGCAATGCAGCCCTCACAAGCGGTGTTCCCGTGGGTTTTTTTTCCCTGGAAATGAGTCGGGAGCAGCTGGCCATGCGCCTCCTCTGTTCCGAGGGGCGGGTGGATTCCCAGAAGATTCGAACGGGGTTTCTCAGCCAGCAGGAGTGCGGAAAGCTCCTTTCCGCTGCGGGGGTTTTCATGGAAGCTCCCATTTTCATCGATGACACTCCCTCCATTTCCACCTTGGAATTGAGGGCCAAGGCGCGCCGCATGAAAGCGGACCGGGGCCTGGGGCTTGTGGTGGTGGATTACCTTCAGCTCATGCGCGGCAAGGAAGGTTCTGAAAGGCGCGAACAGGAGATCTCCGACATCTCCAGGTCCCTGAAGGGCCTGGCCAAGGAACTCCATGTTCCCGTCATCGCCCTGTCCCAGCTCAACCGAAAAGTGGAAGATCGCCACAACAAGCGGCCTCTCATGAGTGACCTGCGCGAATCGGGAGCCATCGAGCAGGATGCGGACGTCATCGCTTTCATCTACAGGGACGAAGTCTACAATCCCACCACGCCCGACAAGGGAATCGCCGAGATCATCATCGGAAAGCAGCGGAACGGGCCCACGGGGGAGGTGAAACTGGCCTACATGGATGCCTACACCCGTTTTGAAAACCTGGCACTGAACGCCTGAGTGCCCCATGAAATCCAATGCAAAAGCCTCTGCCATGACCGACAACCGTCAATTCTGTGAAGAATCCCTCGAAGCCTTGACCCGCACTCAACTGGAAGAGCTGCAGTGGACGCGTCTGCAGAAAACCCTGGAAAGGGTCGCCCACTCCCCTTTCTATGGAGGCAGGTTCAGGGAGTGGGGCCTGAACTCATCCGGTTTTCAGGGACTTGACGATCTTTCGCGCCTGCCCTTCACCACCAAAAAGGACCTGCGCAGCGCCTATCCTTACGGCTTTCTCTGCACCCCCAAAGACAAGCTGGTCCGCCTGCACGTCTCTTCGGGGACCACCGGCCAGGCCACCGCCATTTTTTACACCCAGAAAGACGTGGAAAACTGGGCGAACCTCCTGGCCCGTTCCATGTACATGACGGGCGCGAGGCCCGGGGACACCTTTCAAAATCTCACGGGTTACGGACTTTTCACGGGAGGGCTCGGTTTCCACTATGGAGCCGAAAGGCTGGGGCTGTTGACCATTCCCGCGGGAGCGGGCAACAGCAAGCGTCAAATTCAGCTGATGCAGGATTTTTCCACCAGCGTCATCCACATCATTCCCAGCTACGCCCTGCTGCTCATGCCCATCATGATGGAAATGGGCGTGGACCCACGGCGCGAGCTGAACCTGCGCATCGGTTTCGTGGGGGCTGAACCCTACTCGGAAGAGGTGAGGCGGCGCATCGAAGACTTTTACGGCATGCGCGTCTACAACAGCTATGGCCTTTCGGAAATGAACGGGCCCGGAGTGGCCTTTGAATGTCCCTGCCAGCAGGGCATGCACCTGTGGGAGGATTTTTACCTGGTGGAGATCATCGACCCTCAGACCCTGGAGCCCGTGCCCCCGGGGTCCTATGGAGAAATGGTTCTCACGAGTCTCACACGGGAAGCCATGCCCCTTCTCCGGTACCGCACCAAGGACCTCACAAGAATCCTTCCGGGTGAATGTCCCTGCGGGCGCGTTCACCGCCGCCTGGACCGCATGCAGGGGCGCTCCGACGACATGTTCATCATCAAGGGGGTGAACATTTTCCCCGTGCAGGTGGAACAGGTCCTCATGAACATTCCCGAAGTGGGCAACAATTACCAGATCCTTCTGCGCAACGAAAACAACATCGACGATATGATCGTTCGTGTGGAAGTCACCGACCGCGTCTTTGTGGAAGACATGCGTCGTTTGCAGACGCTCCAGAAAAAGATCGCCCGGGACCTGCGGGGGGAACTGCTGGTCACTCCCCAGGTGGAACTGGTGGAACCCCACAGTTTGCCCAAAAACGAGGGGAAGGCCGTGCGGCTGGTGGACGAGCGGAAACAGTGAGGAGCCGATGCGTTCCTTCATGCTCGTGAAGGCTGAAAATCTTTCATTTAAAAGGAGACACATTCCATCGCAAGAATTCACGGTAATATTTCGGGACTGAAGGGCAGCCTTCGGCAGCGGATCGAAAAGCTTGGCCGACGGAAAGTGAATCTTCGCCAGGTCGTTTCTTCCGACCTTGCACGAGACATGGCCCGCCTGTCATTCGAGTGCGGACGCCAGCTGGGGCTTCTTCTGAGCCGGGATGGCTCTGTGGAAATGATCATTGTGGGAGGGCCTCGGGCCATCTTCATTCCCGAGCTGCCCAAAAGCCGCAGTGGAAGGTGGCGCCTGCGCGGTCTTCGCCTCGTCCACACCCACCTTCAGGAAGAGGGCCTCACTCAGGACGACCTCATGGACCTGGTGTTTTTGCGCCTCGACTGCGTGGCCGCGGTGCGAGTGGACCAGCACGGCGGTGCCACCCAGCTGGAAGTGGCCCATCTCATGCCTTCTGCCCATGAAGTCGGCAACGGCTGGCACATTCTGCCTCTCATACCCTGCCACGATCCCGATCGGCTTGATTTTCAGGAACTCATTCAGTCTCTGGAGGATGAACTGGAGCGGAGCCGAATGGCGCTGCCCGCTTCGAGCCGGGGAGACCGCGCCATTCTGGTGAGCGTCACCAACGCCGGGCGGGAAGAGGCGGAGGCCTCCATGGACGAACTGGTGGAACTGGCTCACACCAGCGGCATCACGGCCGTGGACACCATCATTCAGCGTCCCCGCGTCATCAATCCCAAGTATCTCATTGGAAAAGGAAAACTGAGCGAGATCGTTCTGAGAGCCCTTCAGCTCGGAGTGGACCTGCTCATTTTCGACCAGGAGCTCAACCCTTCCCAGGTGCGCTCTCTCACGGACAACACGGAACTGAGGGTCATCGATCGCACTCAGCTGATCCTGGACATTTTCGCTCAGCGCGCACGAAGCAGCGAAGGTAAAATCCAGGTGGAAATGGCCCAGCTCAAGTACCTTCTGCCCCGTCTGGGGATGAAGGACGATGCCTTGTCCCGCCTGACGGGGGGCATCGGCACACGCGGTCCCGGTGAAACCAAGCTGGAAATCAATCGCCGGCGCATTCGCGATCGGATCAGCCAGCTGGAAAATGAGCTCAGGCAGGTGAAGAAAAACCGGGCTCAAAGAAGATCCCGCCGCGTCCGCAAAGAAATGCCCATCATTTCCATCGTGGGATACACCAACGCGGGGAAATCAACCCTGCTGAACACACTCACACAGAGTGGCGTGTTTGTGGAAAACAAGCTTTTCGCCACCCTGGACCCCACCAGCAGGCGGTTGCGTTTTCCCCGGGACTTCGAGGTGATCATCTCGGACACGGTGGGGTTCATACGGGACCTGCCCAGAGACCTGGTGGATGCCTTCGCGGCCACTCTGGAGGAGCTGGACGATGCGGACCTGCTGCTCCACGTGGTGGACGTGAGCAATCGGAGATTTGAAGAGCAGATGGAGTCGGTGGAACGCATTCTTGACGAGCTCGAGTTGCACCAGAAGCCGCGCATCCTGGTTTTGAACAAAAAAGATCGGGTGGAGCCCGAAGAGTTGGACCGTTGCCTCAGAAAATACGGGGGCATCGCCATTTCAGCCCTCTCAACGGAGTCTTTGACGCCGCTCATCGAGGCCATGGAAAGCCAGATCGACGCCATGCTGGTGAAAAGAGAGCGGGAGGTTTTCAGCGAGGGAGAAACGGGGGGCGATTCCGGGGAACAGGGCCAGCAGGAAACGCAGGGCCCCGATCAGTAGGGCTGGCCAGCTTTTTCTGCCAGAATTTGGCGGGTTTTTTCCACGTCTATTCTTATTTGTGCAATGAGTTCATCGATGCCGGAGAACCTTTTTTCATCTCTCAGGCGCTCCAGAAATCGAACGGTGATGTGTTCCCCGTAAAGGTCTTCCTGGAAGTCGAGCAGGTGGACCTCCAGGGACAGGGGGGTGTCTCCAAAAGTGGGGTTGTAGCCCATGTTGGCCGCTCCCCCGTAAATCTTTCCCTTCACTTCCACCCGCACCACGTAAACTCCGGGCCTTAAAAGAGCCTGGGGCGCGGGGCGTATGTTGGCTGTGGGAAAGCCGATCGTTTTTCCGCCGCGGCGCCGCCCGGTGATGACCGTTCCCGAGATGTCGTGGGCCCTTCCCAGAAGCCGGTTGACTTCGGCGATGTCCCCTCCTTTGATGAGCTGGCGGATGGCCGTGCTGCTCACCACGGTGTTCCCCATCTTGATGCCCGAAAGGGTGGCCACTTCGAAACCGAACTCTGCACCCATCTCCTGAAGGTTTGCGATGTCCCCTTCCCGTTCACGGCCGAAACGGTAATCATGGCCCACCACGATGCCCCTGACGCCGATCTTGTCCACCAGGATGGTTTTCACAAAATCCCTGGCGGAGATACGGGCGAATTCAGGTGTGAAAGGAATGACAACCGTGGCGTCCATGCCGTTGGCTCCGATGAGTTCCAGCTTCCTCTCGTGGGTGGTGATGCGCTCGGGTCCTTTTCCGGGAAAGAGCACTTCCAGGGGATGGGGATTGAAGGTCATGACCATGGCTTCCCCTTCCACTTCCCGGGCCCAGTCCTTGACTTTGCGAAAAAGAACCTGGTGGCCATAGTGAACCCCGTCAAAGTTGCCGATGGTGATGACTGGATTTTTAAAGGATCTCGTTAAGTTGTCGACGCCCACAAACACGTCCATGAGAATTGTTTGAACCTCCCTTTAACTAAAAATGACCTTGACAGCAAAAGATTTTTAGCATACGTTACGCCTTACCTGATTGCAATATTTTTTATGAGCCGAAGTGGCGGAACTGGTAGACGCGCTAGGTTCAGGGTCTAGTGGGCGTATGCCTGTCGGGGTTCGAGTCCCCGCTTCGGCACCAGAAAAACCAAGGGGTTACGGGAAACCGTAGCCCCTTTGCTGTTTGAACTCGGGGAGGCTGTGCACGAAGGGCTCCGTGTGCATGCCGCTCCACCTTAAAAAAAGCCTCCCCGGATTTTTCATGAATTCCGTACACAGTTGTTTTTGTGATAGTCTGGCGGCCGGCAAGGGGCCTGCAGCCCAGTGCAAGGATATCAGGAGGAAGAACACAATAATGTTCATAGATTCCACACCTTCCAACATTCGAAGACTGAGTTCCTTCGATCGTTTCCGGTTCTCATGCCATGGGGGCCTCTCCTGTTTCAATAGCTGCTGTGCCAACAAGCATCTGCCACTGACCCCCTATGATGTTCTGCGGCTGAAAAACGCCCTTGGCATGCATTCGGACGACTTCCTGTCCCGGCACACCCTTTACAACGTCGATCCCGGGACGGGTTTTCCCGTTGTTGCCATCAGGATGGAAGATGACCCGGGAAGAACCTGCCCTTTTGTGAGTGTTCGAGGGTGCACCGTTTATGCAGACCGTCCCACGTCCTGCCGGCTCTATCCCCTGGCCAGGGCCGTTTCCGCCAGAACGGGCGGTGAGGTTCGAAAGGAGTTCTACTATCTCCTGGACGCACCGGCTTGTCTGGGGACCCGGGAAGATCCTGTGAGAACCGTCCATGAGTGGGTGGCTGACCAGGAACTGGGAATGTATCTCACCCTGAACGATCGCATGGTGGATTTTGTCCTGAGAGTGAAGACGTCTCTTGGGCGGCCCCTGGATGAACGGGCACTTCATAAGGTGGTCGTTGCCCTGTACAATCTCGATGTCTTCAGGGACTTTGTCGCTTCCACCAACCTTTTGGACGCGTTGAACACAGAGGAATATCTGCGCCGCCGTGTGCACCATGACGATCTTTCCCTTCTGGAACTGGGGCTCGTCTACCTGCGGCGGGCGCTGGTCTCCTGATCACAGAAGAAAGCAGCATGGGAAAGAAGGAACTGTTGCGGAAGGCTCCTGCTTGATGCAACGTCTGGGAGCCTGTCCCCTTCGGGTTTTCTTCCTGGCGTGATCAGGGGTGGCTTTTCTTGCGGGGCGGGCTGAAATATTTTGCGCAGGGGGTGAAAGAGGGCGCATCCATCTTCCTTCGGCATGCCCCTCTCCCGAGTCCCGGGGAACTTTTCGGGTGCAAAAAAACCTCACGTGGTGTGCTGTTCCATCCAGGTCTCACAGTTTTCAAAGGGGATGCTTTCGATGTTCCATTGAGGGGCAGGCCGTGTGGCGTCAGCGATCAGGATGACCTCAAACCCTTCCCTGCAGGCATCGAGGGCCGTTGCACAGACGCACAGCCCCTTGGAGAGCCCTCCGATCCAGAGGCGTTCGATGCCCTTCCGGCGCAGCTGGGCCGCAAGTGCGGTCCCGTCGAAGACGGAGTTTTGTTCCCGGTGGGGATGCATTCCTTTTGTCACGATGTTGACCCACTGGAAAAGCAGGAGTTCAGGATGAAAGCGGGCGCCGTCACTGCCCTGAAGACAGTGCGGGGGCCAGGGGCCTCCCCGTTCCAGGAAGCTGATGTGGCCTCGGGGGTGCCAGTCGCGCGATGCGTATACGGGCACTTTTCTGGCAATGGCCTCTGCAATCCAGCCATTGATGACGGAGATGATCGCTTCCGCATCCTTCACTGGCAAGGTGCCTCCCGGGCAGTAATCTTTCTGAACATCGACCACGATGAGGGCATCTCCGGGTTTCAACGTATACGGCATGCTGGTCCTCCTTTCATTTCATGGCCCATCGTCCTGGGGCTTCAGGGCAGGAATGTGTTTCATTCATGACTCAGAAACCAGTATTCACCTCCTGTATGTGCCAAAATAAACCAGGTAATCATCAACTCCCTTGACTGTCTCAGAAGGAATCCCGGGGTTCTTGTGCCTCATTCCCCCAAGGGCAGTTCGATTCTGAAGGTTGCCCCTTCAAGAGGATTCTTCATGGCTTTGAGCTGTCCTCCATGAGCCTCGATGATTTTCCAGGCAATGGGGAGTCCAAGGCCGTTCCCGTCTTTTTTGGTCGTGAAAAAAGGCTTGAAGATTTTATCCTCCATTCCCTCTGCAATGCCCTTTCCCTGGTCCGTCACTTCGATGAAAAGCTTTTTTCCCCTTGCACAAGCGTTCACCGTCACACGGCTGTCCGGCGGGGCGGCCTGAATGGCGTTGACCAGCAGACCGAGGAGAGCCTGCTTCACTCGCTGAGCGTCCAAGCAAAGGGGGGGAAGGTCTTGTGGGCAGCGGTTTTCCACGCTCACCCGGTTTTCACCGATGATGGGTTCGAGGAGGGCGAGGCTTTCCCTGATGAGGGGCTCCACATCCACCGTTTCCAGTTCCAGCCTGATGGGTTTGGAAAAATCGAGGATGTTTCTGACCATTCGTTCAAGGCGCTTCACTTCAGAAAAAACAATGCTCAGGCTTCTGTGGTCCTGGCTTTCGGGTGTCAGGTTTTTCATGGCTCTGCGCGTGAACCCTCCCATGGCCACCAGGGGGACTTTCATGTCGTGGGCAAGGGCGGAGAGGGTGCTCCCCATGGCCATGAAACGCTCCGATTCCCTCCGTTCCCTTTCCAGTCTCTTGCGATGAATGAGCTTCCACGCCCCATCCAGGAGCAGGCGCACCAGCTTCACATCGGAATCGTCATAGTCCTCTTTTTTGTTGGCCACCACGGCCAGGGCGACGATGGAACTGCCGTTCACAAGGGGAACCACCATGAGGCGCTGAAAAAACAGGTGTCCCTCGGGAAGGCCCGTTTCGCAGCCCTGGCTGTTGGAGTAGTCGTTGATGATGAGGGGTTCCCGGCAGCTTTGGGCGTTTTCCAAGAGCCCGGAAGGATCCAGCTTGAAAATGAGAGGCTTCGCCTTTCTGGTTTCATCCTCCATGAGGCATTGGGACGAGGCAAAAAGGGACCTCATGGTCTCGTTTTCATCCATGAAACCCATCCATCCCATTGCGCTTTCCGTGAGCTGCAATTGCTGCTCGAGGGTGAATCGGGCGATTTCCTGTTCAGACTCGTCGGTCATGTGGATGAGTTTGTGGAGAGCCTCCAGGCGTGCGTCATGGAGTCTCTGTCGTGTTTCGAGCTGTTTTCGCATGGCGATTTCCGCCTGAAGCCTTCCGTTGGACCCGGCAAGGGATTCGATCCCTTTGGAGGGATAAATCCTCACACACTCTTCGGTTCGGGACATGTGGCCATTCACGTTTTTCCCTCTCTGGAATTTATGGGTTTGTCAGGTTTTGCGGATGCTTTTTATTTGGTTTCTCTATGGACTCCGCCAGATTCTCCCTGGAGCTGCCAGGCAAAAATGAACTATCTTGAGAGGCCTGAACCGACAGCGGTGAATTGGCGAAGGAAAGAAACCCCGAAAGTGTGGGGCTCCTTCGCACTGGCGGGATATCTGGGGGGAATTTTAGCAGGAGGGTGAATTTTGCCTATAGCAGATGACGTTGAGCCGACTGACAGATAAAAGCTGTCAGGCTGTCCTTTTCAAGGCATGGCGTGGGGGGTTCTCCAGGGATTCCCGAACCTTCGAGGCAAGATCCTCCATGAAAAAAGGCTTTTGAATGAAGTTTACCCCTTCATGGGTTTCCTGGGCCCGGTGTCGCGGAAACGTTTGCATCATGTGAGTGAAAGTGTGCCCTCTCCCGCAGGTGCCGATCTGCGGGAGAGGGCGTCTGCATGGTTTTGGCTCATGCCAATGATCGGCATTCTCAAAAAAAACTTGAAGCCGAAAATTTGTGGCAGGGGGTGTGCGGGCCTGGAAAGACCTTGCGTTTTCATCTTTTGGCAAACAATTCTCTGAAAGGGTGCTCCTCTATGAGCTGGAAAAATTTGATGTTGCTCCTGTTTTTCGGGGGCGTGTTGGGAGTGGGGTGTGCCGTGCAGCACCAGATCAGCCTGGAGGTCAGGCCTCAAGAGGGTGGCGGTGTGCAAGGGGCCGGAACCTACAGGCATGGAAGCACGGTGACGGTGGTGGCCGAGCCCTCTGAGGGCTACGTTTTCGAGGGATGGGAAAAAGAGGGGCAAAGGGTCAGTTCCCAAGAGTCCTATGAATTTGTGATCGAAAAGGACCAAAAACTGGTGGCCCTCTTCAGGAGAAAACCGGAGGAATTTGTGGACGTGGAGCTTTACTTCGCATCCCCGGAGGCGGTGCGCACGGGCCGGGCCGGCCCTTTCGGCTACGTGATTCCGGTCCAGCGCCAGGTGAAGCTCTTTGAGGAACCCGAAAAACTTTTACGGGAAGCTTTGGAGGCTTTGATCCAGGGACCCGCGGCCGGCGATGAGACGGTGTTGCCGGTGGTTCATGAGTCCCTGGAAATCATGGAGGTGCAAATTGCTGATGGTGTGGCAACGGTTCATGTTTCCCGGAAGATGTTCGGAGAGGGCTGGGGTGGGGGGTCCTTGCAGGGAACCGTTTTCACGCAGGCTTTTGTGAGGACTTCCGCCCAGTTCGGCACTGTGGACCGGTTGATGGTTCAGGTCGAGGGCAAACTGTGGGAGGATGGTCATCGAGTATGGGACGGGCCCCTGTCCCCTGACGACCTGTGAAAAAATCAGCTGGAGGAGGGAAAAGGTTCATTTCAGGGTGGAGCATGACGGCTTTTGACTCCATCATGCTCCATTCTCACTAGGGCGCAAAGTTTTCAGAGGGCGAATTCGAGGTGGGTGACTGGGTTTCCATGACGGCCGGTTGCTGTGCTTCCGCACGGGGCGGATCGATGGACATGCGGCCCATGACGGTGAGAGCCAGCAGCATGACGACGAGAAGAGCATGGATAAATCGAACACGTGTTGTCATTTGGCACCATCCTGTTTGGTTAGGATTTGGAAAATTTAGGAAGATTGAGTCGAATACGAAACTTTTTCACCTGGCTGAGCTTAAGTTGTCAATAAAGCTGAATTTTATTGGGTTCTGCAAAAAACAAACGAAAAAGCCCTTGGGCTGTTCCCATAAACCTTTGAAACCCGCTCATCACTCGATGATTGTTTTGTAACTTTTTTCACACAACCTGTCAATCCCTGAGTGCAAAACCTTTTTTGGAACCGTGAAAAGCCCCTTTTCGGGGACTCCTCAGAGGAGCGTCAGGCGCAATAGCTTTTGACCCTCTCTCAAGACTCTGTTATTTTCCTTTTTGAGCGATGAGCCATGGTTCCCATGTTCGATCATAACCATTCATTTCAGCCCTGCGAGGATTCCTGCCATGACCGAAACCAATGTGCGCAGTTTGGGTGCTACCTTTTTCAAGGGATTGGCCGCCGTTTTGCCCATTGTGGTGACCCTCTACCTGATCTACTGGCTGGCTGGCCTGGCCGAGGCCGTTCTGGGCGGGATTCTGGACAGGATCCTTCCCTTCTACTTCCCCGGCCTGGGTATCATTTTCGGTGTGGTGGGGATTTTCATGGTGGGCGTGATGCTCAACGCCTGGGTGGTGCGCAAGCTCTTTGACTGGGGTGAATCCATAATGCACCGCATCCCCCTGGTGAAAATCATGTACGGTGCCGTCCAGGACCTCATGCACTTTTTCACCAGCAGCACTGCCAGCAGGGGCAAACAGGTGGTCATGATCACCTTTTACCTGGGAGATGTGCGGACACGCCTGGTGGGTATGATCACGCGGGAGGATTTCGAGTCATTGCCCGCCGGTATCGCTGGACCCGATGAAGTGGCGGTTTACCTGCCCATGAGCTACCAGGTGGGTGGCTACACCGTGATGGTGCCCCGTGAAAACCTGGAACCGGTGGACATGAGCTTCGATCAGGCCATGCGGTTTGCGGTGACTGCGGGAATGTCCGCCTCCAAGGTATTCAACAAAAAGCCCCTGTCCCCGGACAACTGATTCCGGCTCCTCTTTCATTCATTCAACCCTCTGCTCTTCACTCCATGTTCTTCTGATGTTCTGCTGAGACCATTTACTTTGCCGGAGGCGGTGCTGCTGTGGCAGCAGCACCGCCTCTTGTTTTTTTTAGGCGCAGAAGATGATTCCTTCGTAGCGCTGGTGTCAGTGAGGTGTGTTCGAGGACTGGCGGATGAAGCCTTTATGTCCAAGGCCGTGCTTTTCGTGCGGGAGCACAATTTTTCATTCCCGCTCCCCCCCTTCTTGTCTTTGGCCGCCTTCTTGACAATATTTTCCCTGGGAATTAGTTTTCAATTATAAACAAGCGCTTTTTTAAGTCCTTGAAGTTTATCGCTCATCCATTTTTTTCTTCCATTTCCATCCGGATTCCCAGCATGCGATCCGGTGAGTAACCAGGGAACAGGAGTATCATCATGGCACCCATACGCATATTGGGCATCGTGCTGCTGTTTGCGGGCATTGTTCTGCTATTTTTTGGCTGGCAGGCCACCGACTCCATTGTGGAAGAGGCGCACGAAACCTTGACTGGCCGATACACCGATGAAACCATCAGGTACTTTGTCGCTGGCGGCGCCGCTGCGGTGGCAGGATTGCTTCTCGTTGTTTTTGGGCGCAAAAGGTGATTTCTTCCCTTGGCTTCCTCATCTTGGGCGTCTTTCTGACAATGTTCTCTCTGCCAAGCGGGATAACGCACTGCTGATGTTTTGTTGAGTTTCTCAGATTTTTCCCTTTTCCATTCGACAGTTCCCGTATGAGATCACGTGGATAACCATCAGGAGAGGATGGTTTGCAAAAAAACCTGCTATTGGCGCCACTGCGGCTGTACCCCCTTTGCTCCATGGCATGAGGATTCATGTGCTGTGTTGTGGCGTATCCCTGACAATAACCTCATACAAGGAGAGGGAGTGATGAAACGACTGCTGCTGTCTTTGGTGTTGGGAGTGCTGGTGGTGGCTCCTGTGTTTGCGGAAAAGAATGGCGAGGAGAACAAAGGTCTCAAGTTCTTGCAGTCCAAGGAGAGGGGAAACTTTCTCGCATCGGATTTAGTGGGCAAGCCCCTTTATGTCACTGAAAAGGAAAGAGTGCCCGAGAGGGTTCCAGAGAGTCCGGCCGAGCTTCCTGACGACTGGGAAAATGTTGGGGACATTTCCGATTGTATCGTCACGCGGGACGGAAAGGTCATTGCTGTGCTGGTGGACGTGGGCGGTTTTCTGGGAATCGGTAGCCGGACGGTCGCTGTGAGCATGCAAGCTGTGGAATTCGTGGGCATGGTGGAATTGCCGGACATGGTGGGATTGCCGGAAAGGGAATATCCTCACGATTTTTTTGTGGTTTTTCCCGGGATGACGAGGGACGCTCTTGAAGCCGCTCCTGAATTGGAGCTCCAGTAGGCGCTTTTTCCCCTCAGGAGGTAATGGGCGGTCTTTTTTCATGGCAGCTTTGATTTCGATGGAGTGACCGGGCAGGCCGGGTGGGTGGCCATATGGTGATGGTTCCCCGTAAGAATTTGGAACCGGTGGACATGAGCTTTGAGCAGGCCATGGGGTTTGCAGTGCCTGCAGGAATGCCTGTCTCCAATGGTGTTTGTCAAAAAGATTCTGTGCACGGACAATTGATTCTGGCTCTTCATTTTTCTTTCATTTGACCTTCAAGCGCAGCGCCCTTTCCGTTCTCGGATTCGCGGGGTTTCCAGGTGGGGAGGGTGAGAAAATCGACCACAGGGAACTCCCCCCTGATTTGGCAACGGGGAACGAACCCGGTCAATAAGGGCCCGCAGAGTGTCCCGCAGAGTGTCCCATGGATATGGTGGGGATTTTAAAACCAACAAGCAAAGGAAAAGGAGTGAGTGATGAAAAAAGTTATCCGCATGTTATTGGTCATTGCCTTTGTGGCTGGGTTTGCGTTCACGCAACTGGGCTGCGGTCCAAGGTTTCTGGGTGGCGCGGGCGCAGGCGTGGTGGGCACGGGAGCCGCCTACGAACTGCGGGCCAAGCAGCAGATGGACAGACTGGAGCAGGAATACGAGGAAGGTCTCATCACTCAGGAGGAATATGAGACCCGGAAAGAGCAGATCCGCAGAGGATCGATCATTTACAACTGACACAATGGAACAGGGCAAAATGCTCCTTCATGTTCTCCAGGCTCTTGAAGCGAGCTCTTCAGCAAACGCTGAAACGCGTTCATCTGCTTGCCAGGTCCATGGACCCTTATGATGGCTTCATGAAAACGCGAATCTGACAAAAGGAGGCTCGGTATGACATTTCACATTGCGATGCAACCTCTGATCGCCCTCGTGGCGGGCATTTTGATCCTTCTGATGCCAAGGCTTTTGAATTACATCATTGCCATCTATCTCATCCTGATCGGTATTCTTGGTCTGGTTCGGTGAACCAGAACCGGGCGCATGGCAGCGACCGTGCTTCCGTATTGGAAGAATCCAGCAATCAGTCAGTTCCTGCCTGGTTCTTTCGGTGCCGGGAGCGCAAACTTCCACTTCCGCTCCCCCGGCTTCGTTGTTTTGAGCGCCTTCTTGACAATGTTTCATCCGGTAATTATTGTCACCACATTGCTCATGGTTTTTTGGAATTCCTCAAACTATCTTCGATAGCCGTTTCATCACTCATTTTCACTTTACTCAGGTGACAATTCCAGCATGCGGTCGCGCAGATAAACAGCAAAAGACGTTCTTTTAAAAATTTACAAAAGCCCCCTGGCGTCATTGAGGCTGCACCCGTTTTGCTCCGTCGCACGAGAAATGAGCAAGCTTGGGTGTGCATCGTTCACATGGATTTGTACAAGGAGAAAGAGGGATGAAACGTTTGTTGCTGGGTTTGGTCATGGGAATGCTGGTGGTGGCCCCTGTGTTCGCGGAAAAGAACGACCAGGAGAACAAAGATTCCAAGTTCTATTCCTACAAAGAAAGAGGAGACTTTCTGGCATCGAGTCTAATGGACAAGCCCCTTTATGTCACTGAAAATGAAAGAGTGCCCGAGAGCGCGGCCGCTCTTCCTGACGGGTGGGAAAGTGTCGGGGATATCTCCGATTGTGTCCTCACGCGTGAAGGTCAGGTTTCTGCTGTGATCGTCGATGTGGGTGGTTTTCTGGGAATCGCTACCCGGGCGGTCGCTGTGAGCATGCAAGCTGTGGAATTTGTGGACATGGAAGATGCCGATGACTTTTTTGTGGTTTTGCCCGAGGTAACGAGGGAGGCTATTGAAGCCGCCCCTGAGTTTGAGCTCCAGCCGACCCCTGCCCCCGTCAGGAGATATTAGCCGGTCTTCTCCATGGCAAATCTGATGGATTGACCGGGGAGGACAGGCGGGTCTGCAGCTTTCAGACAAGTATTGCGGGCAGGTCATGTGCTTTGGAAAGCATTTGACTGGGAAATCATGGACCACGCAGCCAATCCACCAAGAAAACAATCATGACCAAAACTGTCTGATGCAAAAATTTGATGTCAGCCGGAAATGGGAGCCCTTGAGAGGGTCATCCCATTTCATCACCTCGAACCTTTTATTCCAAGGAGTCACTATGTCTGAGAAAAAAGATGCATATGTTGAAAAATTGAAGGCAAAAATCGAAGAGTTGAATGCAGAGATCGACAAGCTGTCGGCAAAGGCCAAAGAAGTAAAATCGGAAAAAGAAGCTGAATATAATGAAGAAATAGAAAGTTTGCGTGAAAAACGCAATAATCTGGAGAACAAGCTCATCGAGATACGGGAAGCCAGTGAATCCACCTGGGAAAATCTCAAGCTGGGTGCCGAATCCTCGTGGGAATCCCTGAAGGAGAAGATTGAGTCCATGAAGTCCAGGTTTGGAAACAAGTGAACAGAAGAACCTAAAAAGTGAAGAAACGGATCGAGCTGCCAGCCTGCGTGCAAAGCAGGAAGCCACCGGGAGTAGCCGGGCATGGGAAAGGAGGCCTTGAATGACGTTTGACTATCAAATGCAATCCATCATTGCCCTTGTGGCGGGAATCCTGATCCTTGTGATGCCGAGGCTTTTGAACTATGTCATTGCCATTTACCTGATCATCATCGGTGTTCTGGGTTTGATGAGATGAACGAAGGCCGGGCTTGATATAGCTTCCTGCAAAGTCCGCATAACGGGCACTCGCTTTTGCCGGTTTCTCAGGTTTTGTGATAGACGATGCATTGATTCACTCAATATTCGAGGGAAAAGGGAATGGCTGGGCTTTTCAAGGCCCTCGCCATCTTTCCCTGCCCCGATATTGCTTTTTTCATGAGCGTTTGTGAAACTTCAGATTTGACCCTGCTTTTTGAGCGGCATGCTCAATGGACAAGGGGTATGCTGTCTGTGCTTGATTTTTACCTTGAGAGCTTTTCAGAATACCACCAGCAAACGTTCCACATTGATCCCTCCTCCTTTCTGAAACCTCTGTTCCATTGCATTCCCGAAAAATCAAAAATTCTGGATGTGGGTTGTGGTTCCGGGCGCGACCTGCTATGGCTCACAGAACGTGGTCATGAGGGGATGGGTTTTGAGAGGTCCTTCGGCCTTGCGGCCATAGCTGCAGAGAAGACTGGTCGACCCCTCATCGTGGGAGATTTTGAGACTTTTGACTTCTCCCGGTTTTCCATGGATGCCCTTCTGCTGGTGGGTGCTCTGGTCCATGTTCCACCCTATAGACTTCAGGGAGTGCTGCACAATGTGCTCGCAGCGGTAAGGCCCGGTGGCCATGTGCTTTTGACTCTCAAAGAAGGATCCGGCGTTCGTGTTGCCAGGGACGGAAGGGTCTTTTATCTCTGGCGCCATGAGAGCTTTTCAAGACTTTTTTCACCCTGCGGCCTCCGCCTGTTGGAGTTTTTTCGGCAGGCTTCGTCTCTGAAAAATGGCGATGTCTGGCTCACCTATGTCCTGAAAACGTCAGAGTGATTCATGTCAGATCGACGCCCGCCATCCACCTTGTCTCATCGCAAGCTAGTCCGGGACCGCATTCCCGACATCATAAGAAATGAAGGAAAAAATCCCGTGACACGGCAATTGGAGCACGGGGAGCTTCACAAAGCCGTTGGTTCCAAAATCCTTGAAGAGGCTCATGAACTGTTCAGGGCCTGGCACCAGGGCACATCAGAGGATGTCCTGAAAGAATCGTCAGATGTGCTGGAAGTGATGCTCAAGGCCCTGGAACTTTGCGGCCATCGCTTCGAAGATCTTCTCGCTGCGCGGGATGATCGCTTAAGGGAGCGGGGCGGTTTTTCCGGGAACATCTTCCTCGAGTCCGTTGGAAGTTCAGCCGATCCCCGATCTTCAACAAGAGACACTCCCGGTTTTGTTTTCAGTCCCATCGAGGCGGACGGACTTCTTCAGCTCATCAAATCAGAACTCACTCGCAGCCGTGATGCCTGGATTGCCTCCGCTTTCTATTCTCCCGCCATTTTGAATCTTTTGATCCGCGATTTTTCTCACTTTGTGGAAAGGGGAAACAGCCTCCATGTGCTTCTTTCAACCATGGGAAACATCAACCGCCCAGAGCATCTTGCTCATCTTCAAAATGTCCTCCCGGGCGTTCTTGTGAGAGTGTTTCACCCCCCTGAAGTTCCTTTGGACCAGTCACCGCCCAACTTTCACCCCAAAATCTATCTTTTCCGGCACTTTGATGGGAACGGATCGCTCATCATCGGTTCGGCGAACTTCACGGAAGCGGGTTTCAGGAAGAACATCGAATGGAGCTACTATTCGTCGGGGGAGGTCAACCTGCCTTTTGAGGGGTCTTCTCCTTTCGAGAGCGCTCTCGGGATTTTTCGTAAATACTGGGAAGAGATGTCCACTGAGGTCACTGAGGAATTCCTCCAAGCCTACGAAAAACGTTTTAACAAAGGGCCCTCTTTTGATTATTCCTCTCACGGAGATGGGGCGGCTTTTTCGGGGCAGACTTTGTTCAATGATCAACCGGGCTATGCAAAAAAGATTTTACCCAATCCCGCACAAAGAGAGGCTTTGGGAAGACTCGCAGAGTTTCGTGAGGCTGGTGTTGACCGGGCGTCTGTCATTGCGGCAACAGGTGTTGGGAAAACTTTCCTGGCTGCTTTTGATTTCATGGAGAGCGGCTTCACCAAACTTCTTTTCATCGCCCACAGGGAGAGTCTTCTTCACAACGCATGGAAAAGCTTTCGAGAGGTCATGGTGGATTCGTCCTTCGGGGAACTTCTGGGAGGAGGGAAAAACGAGGTTTCTCCCAATGCTTCCCTTTTTGCCATGATTCAGACGCTCAGCCGACCGGAACATCTACTGCGCTTTGATCCCCGGGCTTTTGACTATATTGTGGTGGATGAGTTTCACCACAGTGAGGCAGTCACTTACAGAAGGGTGCTGGACCATTTCAACCCCCGTTTTCTCCTGGGTCTCACGGCAACCCCCGAACGCATGGATGGCCGGGATATTTTGGCTTTCTGCGACTACAACATTGCCTATGAGGTTCGGCTCCTGGAAGCCGTGAACAAGGGCTGGCTGGCGCCTTTCCAGTATTATGCCGTTTACGATGAGACCGATTATGACCAGATAACCTGGAGGGGCACGGCCTATGATGAGGCTGAGCTTTCCCTGGCCCTCGAAAACGATACCCGCACGAGCATAGTGGCCACAAACCTGAAAAAATTCCTGCCCTGGGGGAACAAGACGAAAGCACTGGCTTTTTGCAGTTCCGTTTCCCACGCCCGCTATACTGCCGAGCGCCTCACCAATTTGCATGGCATCCCTGCTGTGGCTTTATCGGGGGAAGATCCCGAGTTCACGAGGCAAAATGTGATTCAGCGGCTGCAGGCTGACCGTGATCCACTCCAGGTTATCTGCACGGTGGATATTTTTAACGAGGGCATCGACATTCCTGAATTGTCCCATTTGCTGTTTCTCAGACCCACGCAGTCCTTCACCGTCTTTCTTCAGCAGTTGGGACGGGGGCTAAGGCTCTGCGAAGGCAAAGAATACCTGGTGGTCATTGATTTTGTAGGCAACTTCAGGAAAGCTCATGTGGCCCCCCTTGCCCTGCGAGGCTACACGTCGGGCGACCACTTTGCCAGGCATATACGGGACGGGAAGAAGATGAGCCCCTTTCCGGATGCCTGTTATGTGGACGCGGACCTGGACGTCACGCGAATCTGGGATGAAGAGGTCAGGAAAATCATCGAGGGAGAGCTGACCAGGGACGAGTTGCTCAAAGCTCTTTATCTGGAAATAAAAGAA
Source organism: Syntrophobacteraceae bacterium (assembly GCA_003566995.1). Classification (GTDB taxonomy): domain Bacteria; phylum Desulfobacterota; class Syntrophobacteria; order Syntrophobacterales; family Syntrophobacteraceae; genus SLCH01. The sequence goes on along the minus strand of PXBG01000151.1, from coordinate 7,780 downwards.
AATTTGGACGGCTTGTCGCCCTCCTTGCTCGATTTCATCGGAAACAGCCATGATGTGGATCCTTATGTGTTCATCAAACACTTCGGCAGCTGGCTGCGGACGCGGCTCTACTGCGAAGAAGGCTTGGACGAATTGGAACTGGCCCTCCTGGATACCCCGGCAGAGGAGTTCCTCAAGCACATCGAGATGGATCTCAAGCCCTCGAGATCTTACAAAATGGTGGTCCTCCTAACCCTGCTGCATCTTTCCGGGACAGAATGGCAGGTGGAAGACATCGCCCGGGAGTTTCTCAACCACTATCTGGTCCACCCCGACCGGTTGCACGATTATGATGAGCTGGCGCGGTCCCCCCATCCACACCAATTCCCATTGCGCAAAGTTGTGACCAAGCTGAACACCATGCCGCTGAAATTTCTCAGCAATCAGGCAACGGATTTTTTTATCCTGGACAGAGAATCCGGCATTTTTCGTCTCAAGCCCCAGCTGGTGGATTTCTGGAAGCAGTCCGCCTTCAAATCCATGGTCAAAGAAAGGGTGGAGTTCGCAATGATTCGTTACTTTGCACGTCGACCTCAGGAAGAAGGGAAGGGTGCCCGGCCATAAAGGAATGACAAGGGGGAGCGACATGCTGGGCGTCTGATCAGCTTCGCGGGGGCGGGGCACTCCTGGCCGCCGGCAACGACAATGAAAATGCTCTCAAGGAAACTGCCCTTCCTTGGGGTGCTCGCCATGCTCTGCCTTTCCCCTTTGCTCATAGGCCGTGTGGGGGAATCGAGCGAAGGAGAACTTGAACCGCTGGTTTCCTTGAGGGAAATGAGGAACTAATCCTCCCCGTCGTCATCAGTTTGTTTGGGATTCCACCTGTCTCTCAAATCGGCGATGTTTGCACTGTGAGTCAGGATGACCACCTCGTCCCCCTTGCGGAGTTTGACCTCTGACTCATCGGTGACCAGAGAGAACCGGCCGTCCCGATAGTAACAGATGACCCTGGCCTTTTCAGGAAGGTCGAGTTCGGTCAGTTTCTTTCCCTCCTCCTGATCCACCGTGAAGGTGAAGAACCTCGCTTCGCCTTTGATGACGGTGGAGAGTTCCAGAATGTCGCGGCCTTCCACCATGTCGGCCAGATAGCGGCTGATGGTTCGGGAGGGCCAGATGGTGTCTTTGAGGTTCAGTTCCCAGCAGATGCCTTCAAATTCAGGGTCGTGGATGCTTGGAATGACACGCTTGAAGCCCAGAGAGCGGCCCACCAGGCTGGAGATGAGATTTGACTGGTCGCTGTCGCTCATGCAGAAGAGGACATCGGTTTGTTCCGGGCCCACTTCACGAAGGATGGGAGGGGTGGTTCCGTCTCCATGGAGAAAGCTGCAGTCCAGGGTATCTGCAAGCTCGTCGATGATGCCCTTGTCCTTCTCGATGATGATGACTTCATGTCCCCGTTTTATGAGAAGATCAGCAGTCATGGTGGTGACTTCACCGGCTCCTACAAAAGCGATTCTCATAGTCTATGATAACCTCCTTCCGATCCAGGTTCTGGGATAGACCATCACGAGCCAGGCGAGTATTTCCAGCCTTCCAAGGAGCATGTCCACACACAGGATGCCCTTGAGAAGAGCGGGCATCTCCTGGCTGACCAGTCCTGCTGAAAGCCCCACCGTCCCCGTGGCGGAAACCACCTCAAACAGGGAGTCCAGGGGAGGGTACCCCATGAGGACAAAAGGCAGCCATGAAAGAAAAATGACCGCCACGAAGAGCAGGACAATGAGAAGACCTTCATGGATTTCCGTCTCCTCCATGCGCCGGCCGGCCATTCGGGGTATAAGGATGGCATGGCTCGTGGCACAGGCCCGCCTCAGCACTACGCGCAAAACGTTGATGATCATGAGCAGGCGCAGGATCTTAAAACCGCCCGCTGTGGACCCCACGCCACCTCCCACGGCCATGGCCAGGATGATGACGAGCTTGGAGGAGGCGTGGAGTTGCGCCAGATCCAGGCTCGAGAACCCCGCAGTGGTCTGGGCTGAAAAAGCGACAATGGGAGCATGGTGCAACGCTTCCGTCCATCCGGTCCGATCTACCATGGCCAGGCAAAGGCCAAGGAGGAGGCTCATCAAAAGACCCATGACCATGAGTCCCCGCAACTGCAGAGCGTCCGTGGCGGGCCTTCGGCCTTTTTTGCGCATGCCGTGGTAATAGGTCAAGGGGACGGCACCTGCCAGACAGACGAGGATGATCGGATAGTGAACCATCTTGCCGTCCAGGGCGGCCAGGCTGGCGTCATGAGGAGCAAAACCTCCCGTTGAAACCGATGCCATGGTGTAAAGCAGGGCGTCGAACAAGCGAACCCCCCCTCCCACCAGCAGGAAGATTCCCATCCCCGTCAGTATGAGGTACACCATGAGCATCCGGCGCGCATGGGCTCTGGTGCCTCCGACCAGATCCTCTTCCCGGCTCTCGGTGACCGCGAGTTTCTTGGCCACGGTTCCCGGCCGCAGCAGCAGGGCGAGGGAGAGAATGACGATTCCCAGGCCGCCGTACCACTGCATCCATGCGCGGCCAAAAAGAAAAGTCCGGGGCATCTCCTCCAGATTTGTGACGGTGGAAAGGCCCGTGGTGGTGGCTGCGGAAATGGCTTCAAAAAGGGCGTCGGAAAAAGGGAGCCCGGAGCCCATCATGGGAAAGGACATGACCAGGGGTGTGAAGAGGAATATGAAAGCCACCAGGACCATGGCCTCGTTGACCTGCACATCCCGGGGGGCATGTATTCTGCCGAGAATCCCTCCCAGGCCCCCGATGGACGCAATGACAGCGGCGTACCTCAAAGCCAGGTGCATCTCGCCATGGATGAGCGCCACCGAAAGGGGCACGGCCGTCAGGAAGGTGAGCACAAGGCAAAGCTGGCCGAAGTACTTGAAAAGGATGCGAGGACGGACAGCGTAGGTGAGGCCAGCTGCTTGGTCTGACACGAATCACCTCTTTTCTTTCCTTCGCATGTGGCAGGCCCTGCAACCTGGGGCACCGGGCAAACCTGCCCGGTGCCCCACCCTTCACCATTATGGCGTTACTTTTTCCCCTCTGTTTCCTTTTCCTTTTTTGCCACCCTCTCCTTGACCCCGATGACGCTGTCGGGATTGAGGGAAATGGAATCGATGCCTTCCTTCACCAGAAACTCAGCAAAATCGGCGTGATCGCTTGGCGCCTGCCCGCAGATGCCGATCTTGCGGTCGGAACGATGGGCGGCGGCGATGACGTCCGCGATCATCCTTTTCACCGCCTCGTTGCGCTCATCGAACAATTCGGAAAGTTCCGCCGAATCCCTGTCCACGCCCAGAACCAGCTGGGTGAGGTCATTGCTCCCGATGGAAAAGCCGTCAAAGCGCTCCGCAAACTCTTCCGCCAGGATCACGTTGCTCGGGATTTCACACATCACGTAGACCTGAAGGCCATTCTCTCCCTGCCTGAGGCCATTTTGCGACAGCACATCCAGAATCCGGTCCGCCTCTTGGAGGGTCCGGCAAAAGGGGATCATGATGATGACATTGTCCATTCCCATGGTTTCGCGTACCCGCTTGATGGCCCGGCACTCCAGGGCGAATCCTTCCTGGTAGCGGTCGCTGTAGTAACGGGAGGCTCCGCGGAAACCGAGCATGGGGTTTTCCTCGGCGGGCTCGAACTGTTTTCCCCCGATGAGTTCTGCGTACTCATTGGTCTTGAAATCGCTCATGCGAACGATCACCTCATGGGGATACTGAGAGGCGGCGATTTTCCCGATGCCCTGGGCCAGCAGGTCCACAAAGTACTCCGTTCTTTCCTCATGGCTGCGGGTCAGCTCTTCAATTTGCTTTTTCGCCTCCCTGTCTTCCAACTGATCGAAATGGACCAGGGCCATGGGGTGGATCTTGATGAGGTTGTTGATGATGAATTCCATTCGCGCCAGGCCTATGCCTTCACAGGGCAGTCGCCACCAGCGGAATGCCGCCGCGGGATTGGCGGCGATCATCATGATTTTGGTCCTGGTTTCCGGAAGATCCTGAAGGTTGATTTCCTTCTCCTCGTATTCCAGGATGCCCTCGTAGACATTGCCCTGATCTCCTTCGGCGCAGGAAAGAGTGATCTCCTGATCATCTTCCAGAACTTCCGTGGCTTTGCTCGTTCCCACAATGGCGGGAACCCCCAGTTCGCGGCTCACGATGGCCGCATGAGACGTCCTGCCTCCGTGGTCGGTGATGATGCCCGCGGCCCGCTTCATGATGGGGACCCAGTCCGGGTCCGTCATTTCCGTCACCAGGATGGAATTGTCTTTGAACCGCTCGATCTCATCGGCGCTTTTGATCCGTGAAACCTTTCCCGCCACAATGGCCTCCCCGATGCTCAGGCCCGAGAGGATCTTCTTCCCCTTTTCCTTGAGAGCGTAACTCTTGAGGGATTCGGCCTCCTTTTGAGACTGGACCGTTTCGGGCCGGGCCTGAACGATGAAAAGGTCTCCCGATTCCCCGTCCTTGGCCCATTCGATGTCCATGGGCTTGCCGTAATGCTTTTCAATGACCGCTGCCCAGCGTCCCAGCTTCAGGATTTCTCCATTGCTCAGGACGAAAGAGTCCCGCTCCTTCCTGGAAGTGTCCACGTTCTTCGTCCGTTTGCTGCCTCCCGTGGCATAAATCATCTTTTGTTTTTTTGCCCCAAGGACTTTTCCGATGATGGGTTCCAAATGCTCCCGGGAGAGAAGGGGCTTGAAGACCGTGTATTCATCCGGATTCACCGTTCCCTGGACCACGTTTTCCCCCAATCCCCAGGCAGCGTTGATGACGATGGCATCTTCAAAGCCCGTTTCCGTGTCAATGGTGAAGATGACCCCGGAGCCTGCCGTGTCCGAGCGCACCATCTTCTGAACGCCGATGGACAGGGCCACTTTCATGTGTTCAAAGCCCTTTTCTTCGCGGTAACTGATGGCCCGGTCCGTGAAAAGGGAGGCATAGCATCTGCGGCAGGCATGAAGGAGATCTTCCTCACCGGAAACATTGAGAAAGGACTCCTGCTGGCCCGCAAAGCTGGCTTCGGGAAGGTCCTCCGCCGTGGCGCTGCTGCGCACCGCCACATCCACATCCTCCGTGTTGTAGCGACTGCTCAGTTCCTTGTAGAAATCTCCGATGGAACGGGAGACCTCCTGGGGAAACTCAGCGGTTCTCAGCAGCTTGCGGATGGCTTTTCCCACTTCCTGAAGAGACTTTCTGCTGTTTTTCAGGTCATGGAGAAGCTCGCCCATGCGATCGTTCAGCTGATTTGCCTCGAGAAATTTCCAGTAAGCCTCCGCGGTGGTGGCAAAGCCGTCGGGCACTCGAATGCCCTCTTCCTTGAGCGTGCCGATCATCTCTCCCAGGGAAGCGTTTTTGCCCCCCACCATGTCCACATCTTCGGATGTCAGTTCGTCGAACCATCGAAGATAGGGATATTCTTTCCTCATGGTTTCTCCTTTCCATTTCCTGTTTTCAAATGCTCTTGAAAGGTTTCCTCTAGGGATTCAAGCTTTTCGACTCCTTTACAGAAGCCTTTGCGGGCCATCGAAGCGAAATCCGGAACACAGTCTTAAAAATTCTTGGGGATGCCGGATTTCCCCGGGATGATGAAGCGAGTTGCGAAAGATTTTCCTCCATGAACACCTCTGAGGCATGCTTCACCGTGGTGACGGGCAGAAAACAAGCTGTGGTGCCGGAACTTCTGGACGCGATTGAGTAAGAAGGTTTTCAGCCGAGTGGAATGAACACTGAGATCTGATTTTTTTTTCTGTCTGAGCGAACGGGCGCTCATGTGAATTGCGGTTGCCTGAGGTTTCCTGCAATCTGACCCAGGAGGGCATTCCCGCGCGCTCCCCTTCAGGTCTGGACGCACTCGAAGAATAAGTTTAGAAGTAATTTATATCATCATACAGGTTTCAGCCGGCTGGAGAAACCGTCTTCTTTGGGAAAAAGGAATTCATGGTGTTCAGAGGGACAAAATGCCCGTAAAAAATCGCAACATCGTCGAAATATTCAATGAAGTGGCGGATCTTCTGGAGGTGGAGGGGGCCAACCCCTTCAGGGTGCGTGCTTATCGCAATGCGGCCCGAACGGTGGATGAACTGTCGGGAAACGTTGCGGACATGCTGGAGAAAGATGAAGACCTGTCGAAACTGCCTGGTATCGGTGAGGATTTGGCTGAAAAAATAAGCGAAATTGTGAAAACGGGGGAATTGAGCCAGTTGAAGGAACTCCAGTCCCGCATTCCGTCCGAAAGGGTGAAAATGACCGCCATCGAGGGTTTGGGTCCCAAGCGGGTTCATTTTCTGCACCGTGAACTGGGAATTGAAAGCCTGGAGGACCTGAAAGCAGCGGCCGAAAAAGAAAAAATCCGTCATCTGTCCGGTTTCGGCCCTAAAATGGAGAAAAAAATTCTCGAAGGCATTGAAAAGCTGGCGGGGAAAAAAGAGCGGTATCTTTTGAAGGATGTGGAAGAAATTGCCGAAGCTTTTCGTGAGCACCTGAACAAAGTGAGGGGAGTGAAAAAGGTGATGGTGGCGGGGAGTTATCGCCGCTGCCGTGAAACGGTGGGAGACCTGGATATTCTGGCCGCGTGCGGAAAAGATTCCAAAGGCGAGGTCATGGAGGCCTTCGTGGACCACGAGGATGTGGTGGAGGTCGTCTCCCGTGGAGAGACCCGTTCCACGGTGATCGCAAGGGGAGGCCTGCAGCTCGATCTCCGCGTGGTGGCTCAGGAAAGCTATGGTGCCGCCATGCATTATTTCACGGGTTCCAAGGCCCACAACATAGCCGTGCGCAGGCTGGGCGGGGAAAAAAATTTAAAAATCAACGAGTACGGCGTTTTCAAGGGAGATGAGCGCGTCGCGGGAAAAACGGAGGAAGAAGTCTACCACAAACTGGGCCTGGCCTACATCGAACCGGAGCTGCGGGAAAACAGGGGTGAAATCGAAGCTGCGCAAAAGGGCGGCTTACCGCAACTGGTCACCCTCGAGGATTTGCGAGGGGATTTGCACAGCCACACCAGGCTGACGGATGGGCGGAACACCCTGGAAGAAATGGCCGAGGCCGCCCGGGCGCGGGGCTATGACTATCTGGCCGTCACCGACCACTCCCAGAAAGTCACCGTAGCACATGGCCTCGATGTGAAGCGGCTGCGCACGCAATTGGAGGAAATCGACCGCTTCAATGACAGCTCAAAAGGGATAAGGGTCCTCAAGAGCATCGAGGTGGACATTTTGGAAGACGGAACCCTGGACCTTCCCGAAGAGGTGCTCAGGGAGCTGGATCTCACCGTCTGCTCCGTTCACTACCATCAGAACATGTCCGGCAGTCGAATGACCGAACGAATTCTGAGGGCCATGGACAATCCCTGCTTTCACATTCTTGGCCATCCCACCGGCAGACTGATTGGCAGAAGAGACGCCTACGAGGTGGACATGGAAAAAGTACTGGAAGCTGCCGCCAAACAGGGATGCTTTCTGGAATTGAACTCTCAGCCCGACCGGCTGGATCTCTCGGACGTCCACTGCATGCAGGCCAAAGAGATGGGGGTGAAAATCGCCATCTCCACGGATGCTCACAGCATCGCGGAACTGGATTTTATGCGTTTCGGCATGGGCCAGGCCCGCCGCGGATGGCTTGAGGCCAAAGATGTCCTCAACACCAGGCCCTGGAATGAAATCAGGAAGATGCTGCGGAGAGGATGACCGGAGACTCAAGACTGTCACTGGAGTGCGGTCATGGCCCGAGCAGGTCATCTTTGCGCCGCG